>JAEXBA010000083.1 GCA_023457935.1 Bacteroidota bacterium
GCCGCGCCCGAAACTGTTTAATCTAATTTATTTTTTCTTTTTGGGTACTTTCAGTCCATCCCGTTCTGCTTCAGAAATACCGATGGCAATAGCTTGACGTCTGTCGGTAACTTTATCTCCTGATGAAGATTTCAGTTTTCCTTTTTTAAATTCGCGCATCACCTCGCCAATTTTTTCCTGAGCGGCGTCAGAATACTTCTTTTTAGGCATTATTATCCGGAGTATTGGGTAAATCTTCCGTTGAAAGTGCGCTCTCAACTCCTACCTCATAAACCTTCGCCATTTTAAGATATTTGGAGCGCTCTCTTGATGTTACCGACTCAAAAGCATCGTTTTTAAGAACGATAATCGGATCTTCACCTATTTCTATTTCACCGTTCGACATATACTTCTCTTCCGGGCTGTTCTTATCGATTTCTTCAGACTTAAATTCCTGAAGCTGGTCTGCATATTCACGAAAACCCGGATCAGCAGAATGGATAAATTTATATTCAGGACCGGCATCTACCTTATAATGCAGACGCTCTGCAAGCAGCCCGGCTTCCGATGTAATCTGCGGATTGTCGTTTCCGTCTTTAAAGCCAACTTCCACAACATTTCCGCCGTTATTTCGAGCATAATTTTCTGCGTCGTCATAAGAGGCAAATCCTGTATGAATAATTCTATCGTTTAAAGTATATTTTCTTAGCTTCTGATTTTTTGAACTGGTTTCCATAATGTTTTTGTATTTTTTTAACTAAACATATCGCTGCAAATGACTTTCCAATAATCGTCGCAATAATAATCTTGAAAACATTTTTCAAAATTTTATATCTTTGAAATTCACTTGATCAACAATGAAGAAACTATTTATATCGGCGGCTGTAATTGCTTTTGCAACCGCTTTTTCTCAGGAAATCACTCTTGATAAAATTTATTCGGGATACTACCGCGGCAAAGGCATAGCGGGAATTGCCTCAATGAAAGATGGCAACCACTATGCTGTAATAGAGCGTGGCGGCATTGCGCGCTACGACTACAAAACTTCGACAAAACAGGGAAATATTGTTGACGGCAATTTTGAATCCTATGAGTTTTCAGACGACGAATCAAAAATCCTTCTTCTGAAGGAAAGCCAACCAATTTACAGACACTCTTTTCTGGGTTTGTTTGATGTAAAAGATCTGAAATCCGGCAAAACCATCCGTTTAAATAACGGAAATCCGGTACAGGAACCTCGGTTTTCCCCGGATGCTACCAAAGTGGCCTTTGTAGCCGACAATAATCTCTACTGGCAGGATCTCGGTACAGGAAAAATTACTCAGATTACAACAGACGGCAAAAAAAATAAAATTTTGAACGGTCTTGCAGATTGGGTGTACGAAGAAGAATTCGGACATGCAAGGCAATACGAATGGACAAAGAATTCCGACGCGATTGTTTTTGTAAAATCTGATGAAAGTGAAGTGAAGGAAATGTATATACCGGTTTACGGAAAGCAGCTCTACCCTTCCGAAATGCGCTTCAAATATCCGAAAGCGGGAGAAAAAAACTCGGTGGTTTCCGCTTTGCTGTACCGTTTGGATAATGGGAAAACAACCGATTTAAATCTTACGAACTTTAAAAATTATTACATTCCTAATGTCATTCAGACTGCAAAAGCAGATGAAATGATTCTGATTACTTCAGAAAGAACTCAGAATGCTTCAGACGTACTGAAAGTAAACACCAAAACCGGTTCCGTCTCAAAACTTTTTACGGAAACTGATGAAAAATGGGTGGATACAGACAATGTGACGATGGAATTCCTGGATGACAACTCTTTTCTTTGGGGTTCGGAACGCGACGGAAACCGTCATCTTTACTGGTACGATCAAAACGGGAAACTGAAAAAACAGATCACAAAAGGCAACTGGGAAGTGACTGATTATTATGGATTTAACCCCAATTCAAAAGAAGTTTACATTCAGACCAATCAAACCGGAAGCATTGAAAAATCTGTCTCCAAGGTAAATATTTCCAGCGGTAAAAACACGGTTATTTCTCATCCAAAAGGTAACAACTCGGCCAACTTCAGCAAGAATTACAGTTACTTTATTGAAACCTCATCAGATGCGTCGAAACCGTACACTTTCACACTGAAAGACAATGCCGGAAAAACAGTTAAGGAACTGCAGAACAACAATGAAATGCTTGCTAAACTTCAGGCAGACAACTGGGTAGCAAAAGAATTTTTCACTGTTCCGAATGAAGCCGGCGACCAGATGAACGCCTGGATCATGAAGCCGAAGAACTTCGATCCGAAGAAGAAATACCCGTTATTTATGTTCCAGTATTCCGGCCCGGGCTCGCAAAGTGTAACCAATTCCTGGGACGGCGGTAACGGACTTTGGTTCAACCATTTGGTTCAGCAGGGTTATATTGTGGCGTGTGTAGACGGTAGAGGAACCGGCGGAAAAGGCACAAAATACAAGAAAGTTACTTATATGAACCTTGGAAAATATGAGATTGATGATCAGATTGCTGCAGCAAAATGGTTCGGAAAACAGTCTTATATTGACAAAGAAAGAATCGGAATTTTTGGCTGGAGTTTCGGTGGTTATATGGCAAGTCTTGCTCTAACGAAAGGTGCGGATGTATTCAAAACAGGAATTGCCGTTGCTCCCGTAACGAACTGGCGCTACTATGACACCGTTTATACAGAAAGATTCATGCGTACACCACAGGAAAATCCGTCCGGCTATGATGACAATTCGCCTACCACGCATGCAAAACTTATGAAAGGAAAATTTCTGATGGTTCACGGTACAGCGGACGATAATGTTCATTATCAAAATGCCGCGGAATTTGCTGAAGCTTTAATTCAGAACAAGAAAAAATTTGAATTCATGACGTATCCAGACAAAAATCACGGAATTTATGGCGGAAACACGCGGCCGCAGCTCTATCAGATGATGACGGATTTCATCCTGGAAAATCTTTGATTTATACCGCATTAACATTTAAAATCCTTTGCTTACTGGTAAAGGATTTTTTATTTAAATAAAAATCTTATTTTTGATAAATTTGAATTTATGGAAAAAACCACCAATAAACATCCTAAGGGATTACCTTTCCTCTTTTTTACGGAGATGTGGGAACGATTCGGATACTATCTGATGCTCGGAATTTTTGTGTTGTACATGATCGATCCGAAAGATACGGGCGGCCTGGCTTTCCTGGATAAAAATGCTTATGACATTTTCGGAACCTTTATCGCACTGACTTATTTAACACCATTCCTTGGAGGATTTCTAGCTGACCGTGTTTTGGGTTATGTCAAGGCCATCTACATTGGAGGTATTCTGATGGCAGCAGGTTATATCGGTTTGGGTCTTTTCCAGGAAATTCCTCTGTTCTACGCGTCAATGGGATTGATTATTTTAGGAAACGGATTTTTCAAACCGAGTATCTCCACACTTCTCGGGAATCTTTATACTGACGAACCTTACAAAGCCAATAAAGACGCCGGGTACAATATTTTCTACATGGGAATCAACATTGGTGCACTGATCTGTAATTTCATTGCGGCTTATATGCGTAACAAATATGGATGGGGACCTGCTTTCATCACTGCCGGTGGCGGAATGCTGTTCGGCTTGCTCGTATTCTCGATGGGGATGAAGCATATCCGTCCGGGGAACATCATCAAACCTGTTCAGGAAGGCGATACTAAGATTTCTGATGTTTTGGTGAAAGTATTCTTGCCAGCCATTGTTGCAGGGGTAATTGGCTGGGTAATTCCTGGCGACATTTTCGGAAGCGATTCTACGGATGCCTTTATTTTCGCATGTATTCCAGTGGTTTACTTCTACGTCATGCTTTATGTGAAGGCCAATGCCGAAGACAAACGACCCATTGGTGCCTTGCTTGCAATTTTTGCCGTGAGTTTGATGTTCTGGGCAGTATTCAAGCAGAATGGAACCGCCTTGACCAACTGGGCGAAGTACTATACCGATCGTGAGATTCCCGCAAGTATTGTAAAGCCGCTGCAGTCGGTCTATATGATTGATGGTGAGCAGGATGAAACTGGCAAGCGCGGACAGCTTGGACTGAATTATCAGGACCAAGAAGTCCCAGTTTATGATGAACAATTCCGCGCGCAGAAAGGCGACGATGGTGAAGCGCTGAAGGAAACAGGGAAGCATATTTACTTCAGAAATCTCAATAGTGAAGAAAAAGCAAAACTTGATGCCAATCCTGATCAGCCGGTTTATCTTTATAATACAGAATTATTGCAATCGGTTAATCCGTTCTGGGTAATCGCATTAACGCCTTTAGTTGTTGGATTTTTCATGTTCCTTCGGAGAAGAGGGAAAGAACCAACAACTCCATCAAAAATTGTACTTGGATTATTCATTTCGGCACTTTCATGTTTGGTGATGGTAGGCGCTATTTATGCCAGCGGTGGCAGTTTGGATAAAGTATCCTCATGGTGGCTCATCGCAGCGTATGGCGTTATAACCGTGGGAGAACTTTGTCTTTCTCCGATGGGACTGTCACTGGTTTCCAAACTTTCACCGCCGAGAATTACCGCTTTAATGATGGGAGGTTTCTTCCTTTCAACATCAATCGGTAACAAACTTTCGGGCGTTTTGGCGAGTATGTGGTACAATTACGATGATAAAGCCAATTTCTTCTGGGTGAATTTCGGTTTACTGCTTTTGGCAACGCTTCTTGGTTTATCCATCCTGAAGCGCCTCAATAAAGTAATGAAAGAAAAAGGTGTGAACTAAAATTCCCGCTTCATTCTATAGTTTAAACCGCAGAAAATTCTGCGGTTTTTTGTTTGAAATCCTTGTGCAGTAGGCAAAAAAAACTATATTTGTGGGTCTTAACAAAAATTTAACAATTTAAAAATATGGATACAGCAAAAACAAATCAGGGGCATCCTAAAGGATTGTATTCGCTATTCTTTACCGAAATGTGGGAACGTTTCTCCTACTACGGAATGAGAGCCCTTCTTACCATTTTCTTAACTGCAGAACTGGCAACCGGTGGTTTCGGTATGGACAGGGCAGAATCCTTAGGTGTGTACGGTGTGTTTACAGCGTTGGTTTATTTAACACCAATTTTGGGAGGATGGTTCGCAGATAATATTCTGGGACAGAGAAAATCGATTCTTATCGGAGGTTTGGTAATGGCAATCGGTCAGTTTATGCTGGCCATCAGTGCTTTTCCTGATTTAATGGGTGATGTGGAATCCCGCAAAAATTTCTTCTATCTTGGCTTAGGAGTTTTGATTTTAGGAAACGGATTCTTCAAACCGAACATTTCCACTATCGTAGGAGACCTCTATGATAATGCTGACCCGCGAAAAGACGGTGCTTTTACCATTTTCTACATGGGTATTAACATTGGTGCGTTTCTTTCGCCTTTCATTGCCGGAACTCTTGGTGAAAAAGTAGGTTGGCCTTACGGTTATCTTGCTGCCGGTATCGGTATGTTGATAGGTGTGCTTTGGTTTTACGGAAGAAGACATACACTGGAAGATGTTGGTCTTCCTCCGGGTTACAAAGAAAAGGGAATCACTTCATTACAGGGAAAAGACTGGAGAGATATACTGCTGTACACCGTTGCAAATGTTGTGTTTGTTTTCCTGGTAATGCTGATCTGGAATAACACTTCAGATACTGTGCATACTGTTATGATCTGGGTTCTTGGTATTGCAGGTGCACTTTTCATAGGAATGTCGATTTTCAAAGGTACAAGCGGTTCAACAGAATGGACAAGAGTTTTTGTAATTCTGATTTTGGCATTCTTCAACATCGTTTTCTGGGCAGGATTTGAGCAGGCCGGTGGTACATTCAATCTGTTCGCACAGGAAAATACAAACCGTGTTGTAGGTGGATTTGAAATCCCGACAACCTGGTTTCAGAATATCAACCCGATTGCGATTGTAACTTTAGCGCCGATTTTCTCAGTTCTCTGGGTGAAATTAGCAGCTAAGAAAATGAATCCGAGAACGCCGGTAAAATTTGCTTTGGCAATGTTTATTGGGGCCGTTGCTTTCTTCATTATGACGCAGGCAAGCAACGCTGCAGAAGGTGGAAACCTTGTAAGCCCAATGTGGTTGGTTGTTGTTTATGTACTTCTTACTGTAGGAGAACTGATGCTCTCGCCAATCGGACTTTCCATGGTGACAAAACTTTCCCCGGGAAAAATCACGTCGATTATGATGGGAGTATGGATGGCTTCATTTGCGTTGGGTAATTACTTAGCTGCAACTTTGGAGCAGATTCTTCACACGTACAACTTCGATCTTTACCCATTCATCACTTACTTAATGATTGCTTCCGGAGTAGCATTATTGCTTCTTTCACCGCTTCTTAATAAGTTCATGAAAGGAATTCACTAAAGAGATTTTTTTAAAATATCTTAAACCTCTGCTCAGCCGGAGGTTTTTTTATTTATTTTCGTGAATCTAAAATTTAACAATGGCCCAGTCACTGGAAAAGATTCAGGATTTTAAAGGAACTTACCCAAAACAGATTTGGGGACTTTTCTTCTCGGAAATGTGGGAGCGTTTCTGCTTCTACGCAATGCGCGGAATGCTGACGTATTTTATGGTGTATCATCTTTTCATGGATGAAAAAACAGCACAGCTGCAGTATGGCGCCACGCAGGCATTTGTATATGCCTTTACCTTCATCGGCGGTATGTTTGCCGACAAAATCCTTGGTTTCAAACGTTCGCTTTTCTGGGGCGGATTACTGATGATTATCGGAAGTATTCTGCTGGCCATCGATCCGAAAAACTTCTTTTTCTGGGGAATCGGCTTCAACATTGTCGGAACCGGTTTCTTTAAACCCAATATTTCCTCAATGGTCGGGCAGTTATATAAGAACGATGATGCGAGAAGAGATGCAGGTTTTCTACTTTTTTATTCCGGTATCAATATCGGAGCTTTTTTGGGTGGATTTGTAATTTCCATTGGAAAAGGAACGATGTTTACAGATATTGTTCCTGAAAACTTCCGCTGGAATGTGGCATTCGGAATCGCCGCAGTCGTCATGTTGATCAGTCTGCTCAACTTCGTGTTCACCAAAAAGAACCTCGGGCCGATCGGTGATTTTCCACTCGAAAAAACACAGACCAACAAACTGAAAGAATACGCCGTTTATATTGGTGCGTTGGCTGCGATTCCGTTAATCAGAATAATGGTTTCCAACACGCAGTACACCGACTGGTTTATGTACATCATCGGGCCGTTCAGTTTGCTGTATCTTTTCTATGAAATGACCAAAAATACAGCCGCCGAAAATAAAAAACTGATTGCCGCATTGCTTTTCATCCTCTTTTCTGTGGTTTTTTGGGCGATTTTTGAACAGGCGGGCGGTTCTCTGAGTTTATTTGCTGCAGAACATTTAAGCCATAATCTCTTAGGCCTGAATGTCGATCCGAACGCTGTGAACAATTCAATTAACGCGCTTTTCGTCATTATTTTTGCACCGTTGGTGGGGATTATGTTCATCCGTTTGGCGAAAAGAAAACTTGATCCAAATTCTGCAGTGAAATTCGGAATTGGATTTCTGCTTCTCGGATTAGGTTTTTACACTTTTTACACAATACGTTTTTCCGCAGACGCTTCTGGAATCGGCTCTGTCAATATTTTCGCACTCGGTTATCTGGTGGTTACTTTTGCTGAACTTTTCCTTTCGCCAATTGGACTTTCACTGATGACGAAACTGGCGCCTTACAGACTTCAGGGTTTTATGATGGGAATGTGGTTCCTCGCTTCTGCTTACGGACAGTATGTTGCCGGACTTTTCGGTGCGAGCATTTCACCGGACAAATCCGCATCTGCGATTGAAAAAATAAATATATATACCGGCGGTTACCAGCAGTTTGCAGTTTACGCCGTAATATGCGGTGTTCTGCTGATATTAATTTCACCGTTAATTAAGAAACTGATGCAGGACGCCCGTTAATGGCTTAACTTTTGCCTTGTAGAATCATCAAAATTAATATGAAGAAATTTTCAGTCGCCTTATTTTGTCTGTTTTCCTTTTTTGCCTTTGCACAGGTAAAGTGGATGACTATGGAAGAAGCACTGAAAGCACAGGAACTTCAGCCCAAAAAAATTCTGATTGACTTTTATGCCGACTGGTGCGGCCCGTGCAAAACCATGGAAAAGTACACCTACGGCCATCCGGTAATTGCTGAATATCTTAACCAGGAGTATTACGCGGTAAAATTTAATGCAGAAGGAAATGAATCCTTTACGATTTTCGGCAAAAAATTCGCGAATCCCAATTATAAAGCGGGAAAGAAAAGGAACCCGATGCACCAGTTTACCACTTTTATGAACGTAAATGCCGTTCCGAGTATGGTTTTTCTGGATGAAAAAGGCAATCCGATTACTATTTTAAATGGAGCACTTACTGCAAAGGAACTTGAACCTTATCTGCCTTTTTTTGCCAAAAATGAACACTGGAGAATTAAAGCAAGACAGGATTGGGAGAACTATCAGAAAAAATTTAAATCGAAGATAAAGGATTAAGAAGATTCCGTTGTCAAAAAATATAGACTTTCAAAACACTTGGAAGTCTTTTTTATTTTCCCGATTTTCGTACGGCTGAACTGTAAGCTTTGACATTAGAAACATCAATAGAATATTTGAAGGGCATTGGGCCCGAGCGCGCGAAACTCATCAAAAATGTGCTCGGAATTTTCACCGTGGAAGATTTTCTGAATTTCTATCCGATCCGTTATCTTGACAAATCCAAAACCTACACCGTTGCTGACCTTAAAGGTGACGAAAGTCTTGAAGTTCAGCTGAAAGGAAAAATTACAGAACTTAAGGAAGTCGGCGGCGGCCGGGCAAAGCGTCTTTCAGCAAAATTTCAGGACGAAACAGGAAGCATGGACCTGGTGTGGTTTCAGTACTCCAAATGGATGACGGAACAGATTCCGCAAAACCGCGAAGTGTTTATTTTCGGTAAAATAAGTCTTTTTAATGACAGATTTTCAATGGCACATCCGGAAATTGAAATCGAAGAGAAAAAAGATCAGGAAAACCGTCTTAAACCCATATACCCAAGTTCAGAGAAACTTACTAAGCGCGGCCTCAACCAAAAATTCTTTCAGAATACATTAAAGAGTATCTGTCTTGAAATTCCTGTTTTACTGGAGGAAAACCTTCCCGATTATCTTATGAAATCCCTGAAACTGATTCCGCGACAGCTTGCATTTCTGAACATACATTTTCCGCAGGATATGAAATCTTTTGAGCATGCTGACCGCCGTCTGAAGTTCGAGGAAGCCTTTTTTTTCCAGTTGGGATACGGATTAAAAAAACAGCATCATCACACGCATTCGCCGGGGAATCCGTTTCCTGTTGTGGGCGACTTTTTCAATACTTTCTTTGAAAAACACCTACCTTTTGAACTTACAGGCGCACAAAAAAGAGTCCTGAAAGAAATCCGAACAGACCTGAAGAAGCCGGTTCAGATGAACCGATTGCTGCAGGGCGATGTTGGCTCAGGAAAAACAATGGTGGCTTTACTTTCGATGCTTCTGGCAATGGACAACGGATTTCAGAGCGTAATGATGGCACCGACAGAGATTCTCGCTCAGCAGCACTATACAGGAATTTCCGAACTGCTGGAAAACACCGGAATTTCAGTAAAACTCCTGACAGGTTCAACGAAAACCTCTGAAAGAAAAATAATTCATGAAGAACTTCTCACCGGAGAACTTTCTATACTTGTCGGAACACATGCAGTACTTGAAGATGTCGTTAAGTTTAAGAACCTCGGACTGGCCATTATTGATGAACAGCACCGCTTCGGCGTAGCACAGAGAGCCAGACTCTGGGCGAAAAACAGGATTCCTCCGCATATTCTCGTAATGACAGCAACGCCGATTCCCAGAACTCTTGCTATGAGTTTTTACAGCGATCTTGACGTATCCGTAATTGATGAAATGCCGGCCGGAAGAAAAACCATCATTACCGCTCACCGCAGAGAAAAAGACCGTATTTATGTGTACAATTTCTGCCGTGATGAAATACGAAAAGGAAGACAGATTTACTTTGTTTATCCGCTTATTGAAGAAAGTGAAACGCTGGATTATAAAAACCTGATGGAAGGATTCGACCATATTGTTCAGCATTTTACAGACTATAACGTGGCTATGCTTCACGGGAAAATGACGCCGCCGGAAAAGGAATCTGCAATGAAATATTTTGCTTCCGGAGATGCACAGATTATGGTGGCCACAACGGTAATTGAAGTTGGGGTGAATGTACCCAACGCTTCGGTAATGGTTATTGAAAGCGCTGAAAGATTCGGTTTGTCTCAGCTTCATCAGCTTAGAGGAAGAGTCGGGCGCGGTGCGGAACAGAGCTACTGTATCCTGATGACCTCGGACAAACTTACCAACGAAAGCCGGAAAAGAATCAAAACAATGTGTGAAACCAACGACGGTTTTAAAATTTCCGAGGTTGATCTTCAGCTGCGCGGGCCCGGTGATATCCTGGGAACCCAGCAGAGCGGCGTTGTCGATTTCAAAAGACTGGACTTGATTAATGACGGGAAAATCATTAAGGTTTCAAAAGAAACAGTTGAAAAAATTCTTTCAACCGATCCAAACCTAAGTTTTTCTGACCATCAGCGTACTAGAAATTACTACCTTAAATACTACCGCGGTAAGAACAAGTGGAGTAAAATCTCATAAAAAAAGGAAGCATACAGTAAAGCATACTTCCTTTCATTATTTGAAGAAAAGAGTTTATTATTTGTTTCCTCCGCCTCTTGCAACAAGTGCGATAATAAGGATCAGGACCAAAGCTCCAATTACCCAGACAAGCGGATTGCTCATCCAGTCGCCGCCCATTGCGTCGCCGCCTTTATCCATATCTACATCTACTTTAAGGTCCGGTGCATTTTCCTGAGCGAAAGCTACTACGCTGAAGAACATACTGAAAAGGAAAAACTGAATTTTGTTAAGTAAGGTAAAACGTTCCATAATTTTAAATTTTTTAATGTTATTTATTTAAAGGTCAATTATTTTCATCTGGGTCACTGTATTCCGCAATCGTTCGGAAAATGATGACGCCAACAGCCGCCAGGAAAATCAGATGAAACCATCCGTTCTGATTAAATCCCATATAACCCACAAACCAAATAAAAAAAAGAGCCGCCGCTATATAATAATATAAACTGGTGTTCATCTTCAAAATTTTCTCCATTACAAATATCTTTAGAATCTGTATTCTTCTTATTACAGTTTGGTTCGCATCTTTTACAGTTTTTACATTTTTAACTTCCCTGCTTAAAAAAGATCTCTTCGTTTCACGAAAAAGACAGTTAGCATTTAAAACATAAACCACAGATTCATTAATGCAAAAAAGCGGAAATGCAACTGTACACTGCAAAGATGTTGCAGTTGCGCATCAATTGCTTTATAAAATTTTGAAGTTTCTTTGTAGAATTAATTCTGCAGCGGGTCTGCAGGCAGAAATACCGTGAAAACAGATCCAACGCCGGGCTCACCTTCAGCAAAAATATAGCCCTGATGGTTTTCGACAATTTTCTTACAGATGGCAAGTCCAATACCGGTTCCGGCATACTCATTCTTACCGTGAAGTCTGCTGAAGAGCACAAATATTTTTTCGGCATATTCGGGTTCAAAACCAATACCGTTGTCTTTAAACTGAAAGCGGTAAAAATCTTTGGCCAGCGCTTCCGGCAGTCGTGAATCTTCTTCTGAAAAAATTTTCTCCAGCGTAATATCAATTACCGACGGAACATCATCTTTGCTGTATTTCAGCGAATTGCTGATGAGATTTGTAAACAGCTGCTGAATCTGAAACGGAATAACCTTCAGCATTGGAAGCTTATCCGCAGTGATAACTGCAGAACGGTCGTGAATCTGCTGTGAAAGCGAATCCTTGGCATTCATCAGCAATTCGTTAAGATCCGTTTTTTCGTAGACATGCTCAGACCTTGTTGTTCTGGAAAACTGAAGAAGATCGTCAATAAGTTTTCTCATTCTTCCGGCCGAACTTTCCATACGGTCTACATACTGCTTACCGCTGTCCGACAGTTTTTCGAAATCCTTGTCGCGGAGTCTTGATATAAAGGTTTCAATTTTTCTCAGCGGTTCCTGCAAATCATGGCTGGCTACGTAATTGAATGCCTGCAGTTCTTTGTTATTGGCTTCCAGCGTGCGGTTCTGTTCCAGTACATTCTGCTGCGCCTCCATTTCATCGGTAATATCTTCTGTAATGACCAGATAGTAGCGCCCTTCGCTGTCATCAATGATCTTGCTGGTGACACTGATGTAGCGCATTTCGCCGGTATCTTTCCTGAAAATACGGTGATAAAACGGCTCTATAACTTCCTGCCGGTATAATTTGGAAACATTTTCTGCCACTTCCGGCATGTCGTCGGGATGAATGGCGGAATAGAAGCTTTTAAGCTCATGATCGAAACCTACCGGTTCGAATCCGAAAAGACGGATCAGATTATCCGAGAAATTGAAACGGTTTTCATCAATAAACCACTGCCAGGTTCCGAACAGACCGATTTTTTCTGCTTCTGCATAGGTCTCGTTGGTAATACTCAGGTTTCTGTTTCTTTCGGTAAGAATCCAGTTCATACTTTCGAGTTTGAGCTGATTTTCAATATCGGAAGTAACGTCTTTTGTAATTCCAACAAGGAAATTTTCACCGCTTTGGTCGGTCACGTTGCTGGCGTTGAGCTGATAATGTCTTAAAACACCGTCTTTTCTTACGGCTCTGTAGTTGAAACTCTTGATCTGCCCGGCAACAAGTTTCCGCATATTTTCTTCCGTCACAGGCCGGTCTTCGGGATGAACCTGGCTCAGAAATGAATCCAGCTGCGGCTTAAAACTCTGTGGACTGTGCCCTAAAATCCTGAACTGATTGTCGGATGAAGTATAAGAATTGGCTTCAGCGTTATACACCCATGTTCCGTAATTTCCGACCTGTTCGGCAAGGTTCGCACTGTTGACTGAAAGCTGCAGATCCCGGTTTACTTTTCTTTGTTTCTTTACTTCAGAATTAATTTTAAAGAAGGCAAAACCTAAAAGTCCGAGGGAAAAAATGGAGATTACATAAAGGTAAAAAGGTGTTGATTTCTGGCTGAAAAGATAGTCGCTCTTTCGCTTTTCCAGCCGTTCTTTTTCAATGGCGAGCATTTCATCAATTTTGTCATGAATGCTGTCCATCACATTTTTTCCGGCGAGAAGATAGAGTCTCATATCTGCAGGCTGCGCCGTGCTGTGAAAATAAGTTGTAAAGGTTTCGTTTACAATTTTCTGCTTATAATCCACCATATCATTCAGCAGACTCATATTTTCAAGCTGTGCCGGATTATCTGCAACAAAACCCTTGATTTCTTTTTGCAGGGCATCTATTTCTGCAAACCGCTGTTTTATGATATTGCTGGATTCTTTATCGCGCGTAAGAATGTAGTTCCTGCGCTCTGTTTCGATATCCTTCAGATCGGAGTACAGCGTTTCCAGTTTTAAGGAAATATCATACGAATGCGTAAATTTCTGCGCATTGGAAGAAAGGTTCTGAAGATGTTTATAGGTAATTCCCGCCAGGAAAAAAATCAGGGCGGTCGCAACTATAAAAATCAGTGTAATAAAGAAAGAAGATTTGTCAAAAATGAACCTCTTCATAGTCCGTTTTTACATTCTCAGAAGGAAATTGTCTTTATTAAGGCCGGAAGTCTGGTACTGCCAGTTGATGGTAACAACCTCGGAAAGCACTTTTTTCAGAACATTAAAATCGCTTGGCTTTTTAATATAAATGTTGGCTCCGGAAACAAATGTTTCTTCAATATGTTCCTCTGAGGATGATGTTGAATAAATAGCCACCGCAATATTCCCAAACTTGGGATTGGCCTTGATTTCCTGAAGACATTCAATACCGTTTTTCTTCGGCATGTTAAGGTCCAGAAAAAGTATTTCCGGCATAATGGAATCTTCATTGTTAAGATAATCCATCAGTTCTGCACCGTCGTTATAGGTCTGAACTTTTGTATTGATTTTCAGCTCTTCGAAAGCATCGGTGAAAAAAAGTCTGTCATCCTCGTCATCATCAGCAAGGATGATATGCATGTATTCTTTATTCATAGTTTTTACAATTTGTTGGCCAGCTCTCTTCTCTTTGCAATAATTTTCTGGAACTGAGAAGGTGTAATACCTGTCGTATTTTTGAACTGTGTACTAAGGTGCGCTACGCTGGAATAATTGAGACGGTACGCAATCTCAGTAAGTGTCAGCTTATCGTTGACAATCAGCTGTTTTGCGTGCTCGATTTTCTGCATGATAATAAAATTCTCGATGGAAGTATAGGTAACTTCTGAGAAAAGGTTGGAAAGGTATCCGTAACTGTGGTTCAGTTTTTCTGCAAGATAAACGGAAGCCTTGATATTGATGTCTTTATCCGAAAACACCATATCCACAATGGTATCCTTAATTTTCTGAACCAGTGCGGTTTTCTGGTTTTCAATAATTTCAATCCCATATTCGGCAAAATCCGAAGTAAGACTTTTTATTTCGTCCTTGGACATCTGGTCCAGGAACTCTACTTCTCCAAAACTCGGAATTCTGTACTTAACTCCTTTATCCATCAACCTGTCTTCCAGTACTCTTCGGCAAATTGTGTTGAAATCGAACTTCAGATATATCTTCATCTGGGTTTATATAATAAATTAGATAAATGTAAAGATAAGAATTTTTTCATTAATGTTTATGAATAATAAATCATCAGTTATATACTTTAAAATTTAAATTTCCCGCAAAATTACTTTTACGGGAAATAGCACAAATGATAAAAAAATATAATGATGAAAAAATTGTCATTCTACAATTACGTAAACATCGTTGTTCCATCCCTTTTTCATTTTCAGGCGAAAGCCTCTTTTCAGATGCTGAAACAGTTTGCCGCAATGCTCCTGAAGTGTATCATACTCTTTGTTGAAATCATCGGATCTGAAAACCATGTTCCTGAGACACTTGTCTTCCACTTCCAGCTCATTCCTGTCAAAAGAAATTTTACAGATTCCGTAACGGTTATGCATCTTTACAAAATAATCCTCAAGTATCTCCAGCCTCTTCATTTTACTTTGTTTGTTACATTATTGGGTAATTGCTTTCTGTTTACATTACAAAGATGCGACACCGCCGGACATCTTTATTTACAGAATTATTTCAGGTTATTATAGAATTTTCAGAGCTGCTCTTTTTCGAGTCTGTATTCCATGATAAAGTCGTCCATGACGTATCCGTTGCCAATACCGAAAACACCTTCATCAACCACTTTAAATCCCTGACTTTCATACACTTTAATCGCCGGATTCTGTTTATTTACATTCA
The DNA here is from genome assembly GCA_023457935.1 of Bacteroidota bacterium. Classification (GTDB taxonomy): domain Bacteria; phylum Bacteroidota; class Bacteroidia; order Flavobacteriales; family Weeksellaceae; genus JAEXBA01. Next base: position 15,376 of record JAEXBA010000083.1, read on the forward strand.
GAATAATCCGTTCATCGCCGGCAAGACGTGTTTTTTCTTTCAGAAACTCCAGCGACATTTTGCCCATTCCCTTTCCTTTACATTCGGGAAGCAGATAAATGCGGTGAAGTTTTGTAGTCTTGGGTTCATAATGATTTTCGTACCCAATAAAACCGGCAAAATCTCCCGAGTATTTAATTAAATAATAATGATAACCGACATTCTGAAAATGATTCCTGAGTTCCTCTACGGAATACATTTCGCCAAGCATATACTCAATCTGGTCCGCAGAAAGCAAATCTGCATAAGCGTTCTCCCATGATTTGCGTGCCAATGTCCTGATAAGTTCCGTATCCTGATCCTGTTCTGCCCTGATAAATTCCATAAGTAAATTTAATAAAAAAGTGAAACCAAATTCCGGTTTCACTTTCAAATTTTTATGAAGATTTCACTGTTAAATATTCGCCATTTCTGTTTTGATTTTTCCATACAGCGCATCAGAAGCAGAAACCAACGGCAGGCGCAGATAATTTTTTACAATTCCCATCTCCGCCAAAACAGCTTTGATTCCGCACGGGTTTCCTTCAGCAAAAATCAGTCGGGTAATCTCAACAAGTTTATTATGAATATCATAAGCTTCTTTTACCTTTCCGTCGAAAGCCAGCTGAACCATTTCAGAAAATTCTTTTGGATAGGCCTGCCCTATTACGGAAATTACTCCGCTTCCTCCGGCAAGTGTCACAGGCAGCGTATACTCATCATCACCGGACATCAGAGAAAAACCTTCGGGTTTCTTACGCAGAATGTCGAAATACTGTAAAATATTTGGAGCCGCTTCTTTGATCATGAAAAGATTCGGAAACTCGTTGGCAAGTCTTAAAGTGGTGCCGGCATCAATATTCTGCCCGGTTCTGGACGGGACATTGTAAATGATGATTTTCTTTCCAGTGGAAGCCAGTACTTTATAATGCTGATAAAGCCCTTCCTGATTAGGTTTGTTGTAATACGGCGACACAGAAAGCACCGCTTCAAAAGCAGAAAGATCCGTTTTTTCAATTGCCTTTTTGACTTCCATGGTATTGTTACCGCCAATTCCCAGTACAAGCGGAACGCGCCCAGCATTCACTTTTACAATAAATTCTGTCACCTGTTTTTTTTCTTCTGAGGACAGCGTTGCTGCCTCAGCTGTAGTTCCCAAAACCACAAGGAAAGAAGTTCCGTTTTCGATGTTAAAATTGACCAGTTTTTCCAGCGATGTATAGTCTACGGACAAATCCTCATTAAAAGGTGTAACCAGCGCAACACCCACTCCTTTCAAGTTGCTCATTGTTTAATAATTTAAGTTTCAAATTTACGCTTTTTAGGCAATTATTTTTGACAAAAAAATCAAAAAATTGTATCCATATCTATATATTTGTAGGAGTTAATTCAGAAATTTTGATGAAACATAAATTTTTTCTGTATGTTTTTGCAGCTGCAGCTTTAACCGCCTGCAGAGCGCCTCTGAACGTTTCCAATGTGCAGACGCAGAAAAACATCAGAATCCTCACCACTATTCCGGATGACGGCGCTGCGGATATGATGATTACACCATACAAGCAACAGCTGGAAGCGACAATGAACGCTAAAATCTCGCATACCGCTGTAGATCTCAACAAGCAGGGCGATAATTCTAATCTCGGAAATCTTCTGGCGGATTACACTTATGAAGGCGCTGCTGAATGGGCATCAAAAAACAATATTCCGCAGATTGATGCTGCCATAATCAATATAGGCGGTATCCGCTCAACCATCGGAAAAGGTGACATTCTCCTGAAACACATCTATGAAGTAATGCCTTTTGAAAACGAGCTTACTATTGTAAAAATGAAGGGCAGCGACATGATTTCACTGTTTAATTATTATCTTGAAACAAAGAAGAACAATCCGGTTTCAGGACTCACTATTGAAACAGATGCAGGAGCTCTGAAGACCATGCTGGTGAACAGTGAGGCTGTAAATCCTGACAGGGATTACTATATTGCCACTTCTGATTATCTGGCATTGGGCGGCGACAATATGGCTTTCTTTTCGAAAGGGGAAATGATTGCAACAGGAATCAAACTCCGTGATCTTTATATTGAAAAGTTCAGGAACAACCCGGAAATTACCGCTCCGACAGATATCCGCCTTATTTTTAACGACAAGAAAAACAGAGACTGATGAACAGAAAGCAGTTTTTAAAAATAACAGGAGCAGGTAGTGCAGCGCTTTCGCTGATGCCCAATTTTGCTTTGGCTGAAGGCATTAAATTTCTGGATGCCAATTCGCCTTACAAGCTTACGGTTCTTCATACCAACGATCAGCACAGCCGTATTGAACCTTTCGACAGTTCTTATTCCAGAAATCCCAATCAGGGCGGTTTCGCAAGAAGGGCTCATTTGGTAAATGAAATCCGGAAACAGGAAAAAAATGTTCTCCTACTGGATTCCGGCGACACTTTTCAGGGAACGCCGTACTTCAATCTTTTTGGCGGAGAACTGGAATTCAAGCTGATGAGTCTGATGAATTATGACGCTTCCACGATGGGAAACCATGATTTTGACAATGGTCTGGAAGGCTTTCTGAAAGTACAGCCCAACGCAAAATTCCCTTTCATCTGCTCCAATTTTGATTTTACAGACACTATTCTGGAAGGTAAAACCGAAAAGTACAGAATCTTTAAAAAAGACGGGATTAAAGTTGGAATTTTCGGCGTTGGAATTCAGCTGGAAGGACTGGTCGGAAAAAAACAGTTTAAAGAAACAAAATACCTCGACCCTGTAGGAATCGCTCAGCAGTATTCGGATTTTCTTAAGAATGAAAAAAAATGCGATCTGGTGATCTGCCTTTCACATCTGGGATACAAATACGACAATGAAGATAAAATCTCGGATATTGAACTGTCTTCCAGAACAGAAAACATCGATCTGATTCTCGGCGGACATACCCATACATTTCTTCCGGAACCACAGCAGTATCAGAACCGCGCAGGCAAAACAGTACTGATTAATCAGGTTGGATGGGCAGGACTTCTTCTTGGCCGTCTGGATTTTTATTTTGACCGAAACAAAAATGTTAAGAACATCAGCTGGAACAATCAGCTGATTGATGACAAAATCATTGCATAAGATGAAGAAACTCATACTGTTGATAATTTGCTTTACTGCTGAATTTTTCAGTGCGCAGAACATCACTTCAAAAAAATGGACTGATCTTTTTTCGTACAACAACGTGCTTGCTGTAAAAGAAGACGACGGGAAAATGATTTGTGCAACCGAAAACGGCATTTTCTATTATTATCTTGCTTCCGGAGAAATCACAAAGCTTTCAAAAGCCAACGGCCTTCATGAAGTAAAGATTACAGCGTTTGACTATAATCCTACTACCAATATCGGTTTGGTTGGTTATAAAACCGGAGCCATGGATATCATCACAGACAGCGGAGTTACCCTTGCTGTTGACATTCCTATCGCACAGGGCTTCAATGGCGACAAGAAAATCAATCATATTTCTATCTCAGGAGACCGCGCAGTTGTTTCTGTAGATTACGGAGTTTCCATTTTTGATCTGAAAAAGAAAGAATTCGGACTCAGCGCTTTTTTCATTACCGGCGGTACTTTTGAAGCAGCCAATGAAGCAACAATCAAAGAGGACCGAGTATATGCCGCAACTGCAACAGGACTGAAAACACACGACATCGATGTGACCTTTCCTGTTTATTCTACCTGGACTACACTAATGACGGGAGCTTTCACTCAGGTTGACAGCGAATCGGTGGTTGCTTTCGGAACAGCCAATTCGGTTTTTTATGAAAACGGGGGCACATTTACTCAAATCACAGCGCCTTTCAATGCAGTCAGCGATATTGTGGTAACGTCAAACAGCATTACGGTAACCGATGATTTGCGGATAAATGTTTACAGTACATCCGGAATACAGCAGAACACCTATACCGCCGGCGAAAGCTGCAACACTGCAACCGTTGTTGGTGGCCAGATTTATGCCGGCACAAAGCTGTCGGGTTTAAAAGACACAAGCGGTATAAGCTATAAACCGGACGGGCCGTATAATAACACTTCCTACCGTATCTCGTTACTGAACAACCAGTTATGGGTGGCAAGCGGTGGTAGAGACGGCTACAATCAGCCAACATACAGGGATCTCGGATACTACCATTATGATGGCCAGAAGTGGATTTACCCCAACTATTTCACTGATAATGCTATTAACTTCAATATTCTTGATATTGTTCCTAATCCATCGGACGCTGCAAAAGCATGGTTCGTAAATTATTCATTTCTACCTAATGAACGGGGAATTTATGCGATGGAGAATGATGAATTCAAAAAAGTGTATATAACGGAAGGACAAAGTGTATTCACCAGAATTACAGGCCTGTCATTTGACGAAAACAATAACCTTTTTGCGTCTGTATCTCTTTTGGAAAATTCACCAACGTTTGGATATTATTATTACCAGCAGTCCGCAGATAACTTTGCGTTAGTAAGATTGATGGATGTAGGCGGAGCCCAAAAACCATTGACAAAAGACGGTTTTATTTATATACCGGCTCCGTTTTATGGAGATGGCGGACTGATGATTAAGAAATACGACACAAACCCGGCAAATGCATCCGGACCAATGCGCATTATCCGTGAGGCAAACGGATTACCTGCTAACGGAACTGTTTCCGTGGCCGTTGACCAAAATGACGACGTCTGGATTGGTACACGAGCTGGCTTGCGGATTCTGCCGGACGTGCATTCCGCCATAAATGAGGCCAATCCACAGACTGAACCAGTTGTTATTGAGCAGAATGGCGTTGGAGAAGAGCTTTTCCGTGACAATACTGTTCTCCAGATCGAAGTAGATTCTGGAAATCACAAGTGGGTTTCCGTAGACGGTGGCGGCGCATATTATCTGAGTCCAAACGGCGAGCAGACCATCAAGCATTTCACCAGAGAGAATTCTCCTATTCCAACCAATACCATCACAGATATTAAAGTTGACGAGAAAACCGGAAAAGTATACTTTGTTACTTTGGACGGCATTGTTGTTTATCAGGGTGATGTTGCGGATGTTAATTCCAACTTCGGGAAAGTGCTGGTTTATCCTAATCCTGTGGTATACTCCAACTTTAAAGGAAAAGTAACCATCAAAGGACTGGCGATGAAAACCAATATCCGTATAGCTGATGCAGCGGGTAATTTAGTTCATCAAGCCGTGGCAAGAGGCGGTTTCTATGAATGGGATCTTAACAATCAGCGTGGAAAGAGAGTTGCATCCGGTGTTTACTTTGTTTTAATGACCAACGAGGACGGAACCGATAAAGCAACTGCAAAAATCGCCGTTGTTAATTAAGGATGACAAGCCAGAGCGGGTTTCTTCTTTCCTATATCAAATACGGCGACCGGGATGCAATTCTGCAGTGCTTTACCAAAGAAAACGGTTATCAGACTTTTTTTGTAAAAGGAATTTACAGCCCGAAAAACAGAAAGAAAGCATACCTTCTTCCCCTTAACGAACTTTGCTTTAACTTCAGTGCAAAGCCATCACGTAGTGAAGTACATCAGGTTTCTGCATTTGAACCCTTGCATAGCCTTGATTTCTACCTCGATGTTAAGGCAAGTGCCATGGTTTTTTTTGCTGCAGACTTTCTGAAGCGGAATTTACGGAACGAACAGCAAAATGCACAGATTTACGATGAAATAACTGTTTTTGTCCGAGAGCTTCAGGCAAGGAATTACCGTGCACACTTGATTTTTCTTGTAAAAATGGTTCAGAATTCCGGAGTAAGCCCTTTGATTAATAACTGTTCATTTCTAAATCCTGAAAGCGGAATATTTGAACATGAAACCAGTCACCAGTTTTTTGATGAAAATATCTCTACGATCTGGAAGGAGGTTATGAATTCTGAAAATCCATACTCAGTAAAAATTCCACCAGCAGTCAGAGCTCAATTTCTTGAAAGCATATTGATTTACTGCCATTATCATATTACTGATTTCCGGACTCCCGATTCTCTCGAAATCATTCAGCAGATATTTGAATAATCAAACTTACGAAATCTTCACCCGATAAACATCTGTTGAATTCCTTTTGATATTCTGAACCCAAAAACCGCCTTCTTCAGGGATAATCTCTTTCAGATCGAAGCTTTTGCATTCTTTGGGAAGACCGGAAAAAACCAGTGTAAACCAATAGTCTTTCATTGGCGTAACTTCAGTCCAGTAAGGAAAAAGGGAAATATTTTCAGCGTGAATAAGATGGCTTTTGTGATCCAGCGAATCATCAATCAGAAATGTAGACTGCCATACGCGGATGAGGCTTCCCCATTGAGGTTGCGCCGGAAAACAGCAGTGTACTATCACCTGCTTTTCCTCAGCAGTTTTTGTCTGAAGCATTTCCTTTAATTCTTCAGCGATACTGGGTTTGGTAATTTCCTTTGTTTCTGGCAAGGATTCTTTGCTTGTTTTAATTAACTTCAGTTATTATTGATGAGATTTCAGCTAATAATCAAGTTCCAGCTTCTCTTTTGTGTAGTTTCGGATCTGCTGCGTGAGTTCAGGATGATCTGCGAGTTTCTTACCGTAGGTTGGAATCATTTCGCGGATTTTTTCATTCCATTCTCCATTAACTTTGTCCGGGAAACACTTTTCAAGAACCTGCATCATTGCATGAACCGCTGTTGATGCTCCCGGCGATGCTCCCAACAGAGACGCCAGCGTTCTGCCTTCATTAATAATGACTTCAGTACCGAATTCCAGCTTACCGCCATGCGCTTCATCTTTCTTGATAATCTGAACCCGCTGTCCGGCAATCTTCAGCTCCCAGTCTTCTTCTTTGGCATCTTTCACAAATTCACGCAGATGCGCCATCCGCTGAGATTTTGTCATCGCCACCTGCTGAACCAGATATTTTGTAAGCGGAATATTGTGCCACCAGGCTCCGAAAAGTGAGCGGATATTTTTAAAGTTGATGCTTTCCGGCAGATCAAGATAGCTTCCTTCTTTAAGAAACTTTGTGGAAAAACCGGCAAAAGGACCGAAAAGCAATGCCTTTTTACCGTCGATTACCCTTAGATCAAGATGCGGAACCGACATCGGCGGCGCATCTACAGTTGCCTGTGTATATACTTTGGCGTGATGTTTTTCTACCAGTTCCTGATTGTGCGAAACCAACCATTCTCCAGAAACAGGAAATCCTCCGTAACCTTCGCTTTCCTTGATATCCGAGCTGTCGAGAAGCGGCAAAGTATAACCTCCGGCACCGATGAACAGAAAGTCTGCCACCACTTCCTGATTATGATTGTGAAGCCTGTCGCGCACATGAATTTCCCATTTACCGTTATCGCGCGGTGCAATGTCTTTAGCTTCATGATAAAGAAAAACATCCACATTGGAATCTTCAGCAAGGTAGCGGCCCATTTTTCTGGTCAGTGTTCCGAAATTTACGTCGGTTCCCATATCCATCTTGGTGGCTGCCAAAACTTCACTTTCCTTTCTTTTGCTCATAACGAGCGGAATCCAGTGATTCAATGTTTCGTAATCCGAGCTGAATTCCATATCAGCGAAAAGATGGGATTTTGTCATTTTCTCATACCTGCGTTTCAGGAAATCCACATCATCTTCACCAAAAACCAAACTCATATGCGGACACGAGGTTATGAAATCCTTCGGATTATCAATCATCCCTTTATCCAGAAGATAAGACCAGAACTGCTTTGAAACCTCAAACTGTTCGACAATTTTTTCAGCTTTCGAAATATCAATGGTTCCGTCTACCCTTTCAGGTGTATAATTCAACTCACAAAAAGCGGAATGTCCGGTTCCTGCGTTGTTCCACGCTGCTGAACTTTCTTTGGCAAACCTTCCGAGTCTTTCAAAAATGGCAATTTCCAGGTCGGGCTGAACTTCATGCAGAAGCGTTGCAAGAGTGGCACTCATAATGCCGCCTCCGATGAGGACGATATCGTAAGCAGGTTTGGGCGTTTTATTGGTAAGCATTTCAGGCATAAAAAATCTTTTAAGCTAATTTCGGAAAAAGATCAACACCGTCAATAAGCAGTGCGAAAAAAGTAATCTTCTGTAAAAATCTTGAAATGCCTTTCTCAGTTTAGTTTTGCAGTAAGTTTCTTAAACTGTTTCTCGGCACTTTTACCTTCGTACAGAACTCCGTAAATCGTATCAATGATGGGTGTCTTGATTTTTTTCTCACGGGCGGTTGCGTAGATACTGTCGGCAGCATAATACCCTTCGGCAATCATGTTCATACTCTGAATGGCGGATTTCACGGTGTAACCCTTACCGATAAGGTTTCCAAGATTCCTGTTACGGGAAAAAAGTGAATAGGCCGTCACCAAAAGGTCGCCCAGATACGCACTTTCGTTTACATCGCGCGGTGCTTCGTAAATGGCTTCAAGAAAAGTTTCCATTTCCCGGATGGCATTTGAGACAAAAACGGCCGTAAAATTGTCACCATAACCAAGTCCGCTGGCCATTCCCGCTCCAATGGCATAAATGTTCTTCAGAATTGCACTGTATTCGTTACCGAGAATATCTTTGCTTGAATGAACATTGATGAAATGTGACGTAAAGATCTGATCCAGTTTCTCTGATACCGTATCATCCGCCGCTGCGACGGTAAGGTATGAAAGCCGTTCCATTGCAACTTCCTCAGCATGACACGGACCGGCAATTACTGCCTGATTCTTGAAACCTACTTTAAATTCTTCGCGCAAATAATGTGCAACGATATCATTTACTTTCGGAACGATACCTTTAATTGCCGAAACGAAAATCTTATCTGCATATTCGCACGTAAGTTTTTCCATCGCGTCGGAAAGATAAATGGATGGTGTCGCCAGAATAATGATGTCGCAGGCGCTTACCAGTTCATTAATATCGGTGGTAAGTTTAAGGTTCTTAAGATTAAAGTTTACCGCAGTTAAGTACGTTGGGTTATGGCCGCGAAGCTCAATTGCGCCTTTCACAAACTCGTTGCGGACACACCAGTGAACAGTTTTACAGTTCTCGACAAGCATTTTCACGATAGCAGTGGCAAAACTTCCGCTTCCTAAAACACCTACATTCACAACTACTTTGGAGTTTTTGGAAACACTTTTTGCTTTTGTACTGTTTGATGGAGAATCGGTTTTACTCTTGGCCATGATCTACTTTTAGTAATAATCTACAAAGATAGTAAGATTATTGACGTGAACGGATTCCGATCCTGAACTGTTTTTAAACCAGAAATAAAGCTGCAGTTCCATTGATAATTCAACAGTTTCGCGATTATGATAAAATTTGTTAAAATAGTAAGCTGCACATAATTTTTGGCTAAATTTGCCGTCTTTAATTGCAGAGCACGATAAAAAGAAAATTAATGAAAAAAATTCTCAGCAACAGAAGAAATACGACCATTGCACTGGGCGTTCTGGCTGCCTTTATTTTTTTGCAGGCGATTATTATTGCCAAACTATGGTCTGAACGAACCGACAAAACCTACGAAGTCAACCTTGTAAAAATCAACACCGAAAAGGACAGTATTGATTTTATCAAGATGCAGAACGATCTTAAATTACTGGACAATACTGTAAGTGACATCAACGCTTTCCTGGCCGATAAAAACATTACAAACGCCAAAATTGAAATGCTGGATCAGGACAGTATCGCCAGCTCGGTTTATCTTGCCAAACAGAGCAACCGTTACAGCCAGTACCTGGTTGACCTTGAAAAGAAACTGCAGCAGGTTCCGTTAGGAATACCTACCGACGGATATATCTCCTCGAATTTCGGAAAAAGAAAAAATCCTATTCCATACAAAACAGTACTGGCTTCTGCCAAACCGGCGGCGAAAACTGCTGCACCCGCTGCGGCTCCAACTGCAACTTCCGCACCGAAGAGAAAAGCGATAGGCGTACGTATTGTGGAAGAAAAAGACAGCGCAGGAAATGTAAAACAGATTTTTGTGCCGGTTTACGGACCGGATTCAGAAAACGTTCCAACAGCTAATACACAGGCTTCCGCTGCACCGGCCAAAGCGAGCATCTCGGCTCCGCTTTCCGACAAGAAAGCCGTGGCAAAAGAAGGAAACGCAACGCCAGTTGAACCGGACCAGATTCAGTTTCACAAAGGCCTGGACATCGCAGTTCCTTACGGCACTGATGTACGGAGCGCCGCTGCCGGAACGGTAATTTTTGCAGGACAGAAAGGCGGATACGGAAACTGCGTAATCGTTTCGCACGGAAACGGCCTCGCAACTCTTTATGCGCATCTTTCCCAGCTTCTGGTAAAAGCGGATGATGAGATTAAGGTGAATCAGGTTATTGCAAAATCAGGAAATTCCGGCCGTTCCACAGGGCCGCATCTCCACTATGAAGTCCACAAAAACAATACACCGGTAAATCCGAAACTTTTTCTGAATTTCTAAAAATAAAATAAAGGCTGCCCATCGAGCAGCCTTTTCTGTTATTGTAAATCAGTAAATAGTATTACTGATTGATATGTTTCTGATAAATATCGAAAACCAGATTGGAAAGATTGGCAATGATCTTCTGATGAGCCGCCGAAGAACCGTCAATAACGATTACTTTCTTCTGTAAATCAATGAGTTTTGTATTTGAAAGTGAAACTACGTAACCTTGCTTCAGGAAATCGTACCGTACTCTTGAACTTACTTCACCTTTCGCAAAGGGCATAATAAGATTAAAATCCAGATGATCCGCACCCGCGCTGTTCTGATGAATTCTGAATTTCTTAGAGTCCAAAACGTTCAGCCAATACAGATCTGTTTTTGCCTTCACCAAAGCCATATCATTCTTTCCGGAATAATCATAAATCTGCCGTAACGGCTCCTTCTGTCCGAAAACCAAAGCCGAAAACATCACCATACATCCAAGAACCAACTTTTTCATAAATTTTTTCTGCAATCAGTAGCAAATATTGCTCCATTTTTAAAAGTGTACATTCTCATACAAATCTTATTTCTTTAAACAATGCCGAAAATTGTGTAAAAACTAATTAACACATTGCAGTAAATTTGACATATAAATAAAGAAGATAAAAAGTACGCCTTATTAAGATGTAGCACAACAGATGAAAAATCTGAAGTTCTGTAGGATAATACTTAATAAAGACGAGAGAAATAATCTCATAGTCGTCCCATCATTAAGCACACAGGATTTAGTTTGGGGAAAGTGGGTACGGTGCAGACAGAAAACTTTATGAAAAACATAAACTTTAATTATAAACCAATTAACAATTTAATTATTATGAACACAGAAAACAATTACAGACCGGAGTACAAAAATGATTATGTTTCAAGAGTATTTAGAACCAGAGAAGATGCCGACAGAGAATTCGACCACTTGAGAGAGAGAGGTTATAATGATGATGACATTAATGTGATGATGTCGGATGATACAAGAAACAGATATTTTAAAGATTCGGATGTAGATACAGATCTTGGAGATAAAGTAGCTGAAAATGCGGGTAAAGGATCTCTTATCGGTGGCGGAATTGGTGCCGTTGTCGGTGCCATCGCTGCAATAGGAACAAATGTTTTGCTTCCAGGTTTAGGACTTATCGTGGCAGGACCTTTAGCTGCAGGTTTGGCTGGAGCTGGAACAGGTGCTGCTGCAGGGGGACTTATTGGAGCTTTAACCGGCGCAGGAGTACCTGAGGATGAAGCAAGAAGATACGAAACAGATATTAAAGACGGCGGTATTTATATGGGTTATAAGCCACGTAATGAAGAAGATGCAAGATATTCTTATGACAGATGGTATAGCGACCGTGATACCACAAACATTTAAGATATTCAAATTTTCATAAATTTATCCGGTAGACTTTTGAAAAATATCGTTTACCGGAAATTTATTTTTACTCACATTAAAATTTAAATACAATGAAAAAATCACTTTTAGTATTAGGAGCTATTGTCTTAATTTCTTTAACCTCATGTAAGAAAACAGAAGTAACAGCCACTGATGTAAACGCAGATTCTGCCGCAACAGCAGTTGTGGTTGATAATGACTCGCTTCCAATTACTTCAGACTCTACAATAGACAGAACAGATGATGCAGCTGAAAGAGCAGTTGACGCAACCGGAAATGCAATAGAAGAGGGTGCGAATGAAGTTAAGGATGCTGCAAAAGATGCGACAGACGGTGACGGAGATATTACGAAATAGTAAGTACACATAAACAGATTTCACTTGTAAAAATCTACTGGTTTTTCCAGTAGCTTTTTTTTGTAATAAAAAATCCTCAAATAATTCATTTGAGGATTAATTGTGGCCCAGCTTGGGCTCGAACCAAGGACTTGCTGATTATGAGTCACTTTTTTTATGTTTTATTATATTTTTAGTTTAATTTATAATACTTTATTTCTCTCTGATTATCAATATTTTACACCGTTTTAATTTTCAGATTATTTTATTTTATCTTACTTTTACAACATAAATGTTCGTCAAATGTTCGTCAAATGTTCGTCAAATGTTCGTCAAAAATTTAAGATAAAATCATGACTACTTTTCAATTTACTCTCAAAAATGGTTCAAAAGCCAATGGTGAAAAAAGTATCGTTGCGCTGTTTATT
>JAEXBA010000084.1 GCA_023457935.1 Bacteroidota bacterium
GCCTGAAATAGACTGTTTTTTGACTTTTTTAGCTTTGTTTTTCGAAAAATCAAAAATAGAAAACTTCAAAAATCGGATTTTTAAACAAAGCGAAAAAAAAAGACTGTCCTTTTGAGACAGCCTCTTCAATATTAATTTTTCAGACATTTCTCCAGAAACTGATCCTGTTCCCATAGGACATGCAGGATACTTTCTTTTGCAGCATATCCGTGCGATTCTTTAGGTAACAGAACCATTCTAACGGGCGCTCCAAGGTTTTTCAGTGCCTGGAAATAACGTTCGGTCTGCAAAGTGAAAGTTCCCGGATTATTATCGGCATCGCCATGAATCAGCAGCATCGGCGTTTTCATTTTTTCTGCATTCATAAACGGCGACATTGTGTGGTACAGCGTTGGATTATCCCAGTAATTTCTCTGTTCACTCTGAAATCCAAACGGCGTTAAAGTCCGGTTATAAGCCCCGCTTCTTGCAATTCCACATTTATAATCTTTTGAGTGTGTCAGAAGATTTGCAGTCATAAACGCTCCGTAGGAATGTCCGCCTACTGCAACTTTGTTTCGGTCAATATATCCGAGTTTGTCTAAAGCTTCAATTGCGGCTTTTCCGTTGGCAACAAGCTGCGGAACGAAGGTGTCATTCGGTTCTGTTTTTCCTTCTCCGATAATTGGGAACGCGGCATCATCCAGAACGGCATATCCTTTCGTTACCCAATACACAAATGAACCATAATAAGGATATGTGAATTCATTCGCGTTTTTGGTATTCTGGCCGGCAGTGTTTTTGTCTTTATATTCAGCTGGATAAGCCCAGATCAACAGCGGAAGTTTTTCTTTTTTTGTTTTTCTGTCGTAATTGGCCGGAAGATAAAGCGTTCCCGTCAGTTCAACTCCGTCATTTCTTCTGTAGGAAATTACTTCTTTATACACATTTCCAAGACTTGAGAACGGATTTGCAAAAGAAGTAACAGCCGTTGCTTTTCCGTTTCTGATGTTTCTTTTGAAATAGTTTGGATAATCTGTAGCCGATTCCTGAACTACAAGAATCTCACCTTTTTTAGCATCCAGAATATCTATAATATCTTCCTTGGAATTTTTCAGAGCAGAAGTGTACAGACGTTTTTTGTTCAGACTATTCATGTAAAGTTCATCTACAAACGGTTTCTGGCCCTCTTTTGTGAAACCTTCGCCAATGAGATATCCTTTTCCGTTCTGAATGTCGATTACCGTTTTGCCCATTTCATTTTTTGTTGTATTGAAATTTCCCGGATCGCTGTAAACATCCTGATAATTCCGGTCTTCAATAATTCTTGAGTTACCGGAGTTCAGATCAATCAGATAGGATTTGGAATTTCTGGTGTCGTACCAACTGTCGCTTACTAGTGCATAGTGTGAATTTGACCAACTCACGCCACGATAACGCTGCTTCGTTTTGAAGAATGTTTTCGGTGCATTGCTGAACGGCGCTTCCCACAGAAAAATCTCATCACGGAAATCCGCTGCTTTTGCCTGGTCGCCACCGTCAAGAGCTTCAGCGTATACCAAAGTTGCGGGCTGATCATCGCGCCATGTCATGCTTCTTTTTCCGGTTCTTACCGATGAAAACCCCTTCGGCATAATTTCATTAAGCGGAACTTCATTCACCGTCTTTACCAGATTTCCGTTTAGATCGTATACATTTGAAGTCATCGGAAATCTGCTCAGCGGAACAATATAGGAATACGGTTTCTTGATTGTTGTGAGCATCAGATAATTTCCGTCGGGAGAGAATGAACTTCCTGCATAAATATCTGCATCTTTGAATTTCATTGAGTTTCCGTTGATTGAAACCTTATGAAGTTCTGAACGTGTAAGCGTTTCAAAATTCTGTTCATCCTGCGGATTTTTCAGAAGATCCTGATAGGTACGGTTTTGTGAAACTTTGCCGTCGGATGTGGAAACAATCGGTCCGGCAGGCAAATCCCTGCTTGAATCCAAAAGCTCCGGACGGTTTTGCGGAATCATTTTAACCAGAAGGTTTTCAGAATCGCGATACCAAACAAAAGGAGAACCGAGGTTGGCATTCAGACGGTCATCGGTAAGTTTCTTTGCGGTTGCGCTGGCCATGTCCAGAACCCAAAGTTCCACGCCTTTTGCTGTGGTGTTGGTGAAAGCAAATTTTTTCTCATCGGGAGAAAAAGACATGTTGGCAATTTTCGGATTTGCGGGCAAACCTTTTACCTGGATTTCCTTTTTATCATTGAATTTTCTGACTTTCAAGTTCGTGATATAAGTCACCGTACTCGAAATATTGGTTACCGGATTTACACGAAGGCCGGCAAGTTTCATTTCCTGCTGATTCAGATCGTCCAGTGTTTTGTATGTATTCCGGTGTGCGAAGATGAGCCAGTCTTTCTTGCTGTTCATGTAAATGGAAGGCGGTCGTTCGAAATCGGCGAGCTGAAGAATTTCCGCAGAAGGTTTCTGATAGGTAATATTTTCCTGTGCGTGTAAGCTTACAGACGTGAAAAGCAGAAACGCTGCAATTTTTAGAATTTTCATTGAATCATTTTTCACGAAAATAATCATTTAAAAACAAAAAAGCAGCACGAATGCTGCTCAGAATATTCTTTATGATAAGATTACCACCGTGATTCCCTTCTCTTGCTGATCATGGCGTCTACCGAAAAATCGCGCGGACCGAATGCCCAGATTAAGATGTAAATTACAAGATAAAGAAGGCTGGATTCCATTACTTTGAAACCGTCGGCCATATGCGCACCAAAAGCGGCAACGGTCATAGTGAAAATCAGGATTATAGCGGCAACTCTTGTAAAAAGACCTAACATAATAAGAATGGAACATCCAATTTCAACGATAATTGCCAATATTAAACTTGTAGATGGTCCCAGTCCCAAAAAATCAAAAAACTTGATTTCTCCGCCGGCAAGATACTTTTCAATTTTAGGTAATCCGTGCAATAAAATCATCGAAATACCAATGAAAATCCGCACCAATAACATGACGGTATTCGTGACAGCCGGAATGGTTTTTACAGACGTCAGATAGTTCATTTTAATCAATTTTTAAGCAAATCTATTAAAAAACCTTTATATAACGGCAATTCTGCGTTTTTCCTCTAACGGTAGCCGAAATTTTTTAAATCTCTTTCGTTCTTCCGCCAGTCTTTTTTTACCTTAACAAACAGATTCAGATGAATTTTTTTTGCGAAAAATTTCTCAAGATCAATTCTGGCTTCGGTTCCTACTTTCTTGATGGCTTCTCCTTTATGACCGATGATGATTCCTTTCTGTGTATCGCGTTCCACGTAAATAATGGAATCGATGAAGATGATTCCTTCCTTTTCCTTGAACTGTTCCGTCACCACTTCAACAGAATACGGAATTTCCTTTTCGTAATTCAGAAGGATTTTTTCTCGGATCGCTTCGTTCACAAAAAAACGTTCCGGTTTGTCGGTAAACTGGTCTTTGTCGTAGTAAGGCGGATTTTCCGGAAGTAACGATTTCAGTTTTGGCAGAATGATTTCTGTATTAAAATTTTTCAGTGCAGAAATAGGCAGAATTTCAGCTTTTGGAATGCGCTCATGCCAAAGTTCCATGGCTTTTTCAAGATCAGCCTGGTTCGAAGAATCAATTTTGTTAACCAAAATTAGTACGGGAACCGGAATTTTATTGAGTTTTTCAATCAGGAATTCATTCGGTTCAGATTTGTCAAGAATGTCCACAATGAACAGAAAAACATCGGCATCCTGCAAAGAGTCCTTCACAAAATCCATCATTTTTTCCTGAAGTCCGTATTTCGGATCCAAAACTCCCGGAGTATCCGAGAACACAATCTGAAGATCTTCTTCGTTATAAATTCCAAAAATCCGGTGACGCGTTGTCTGTGCTTTCTGCGTAACAATAGCCAGCTTTTCGCCCATCAAAGCGTTGAGAAGCGTTGATTTTCCGGCGTTCGGTTTGCCTACTATATTTACAAATCCTGCTTTATGCATTATTGTTGATTAAAGTGTATTATTAAAGATTCTGCAAAATTACAGAAATCTTTTTTGAATGATATTTTGAGGAAATATGAGTCTCCGTGATGCGGTTAAAAATTCAGATTGAGAAAAGATGCCTTTACTTTTTGAAAACTACAGGAAGAATTTCATTTTCCATCAAACCGTATTTTCTGATGTCTTCTTTTGAGATTTTCTGCGAGTAAAACAAAGGTTCTGTTTCAAAGCCGACGCTCCTCAAACGGTCGAAATAATCCATTCCATACCAACGGACATGATCGTACTGGCCGAAATGCTTCTGTCTTTCCTTTGGATCTTTAATGGTGAAATCTTCGTAGGTTTTTTCCAGTGAATTTTTCATCGGAACCTGGAAAATTCCCCAGCCGCCGTGTTTCATCACACGAAAAAGTTCGCTCATCGCTTTACGGTCGTCTTCAATATGCTCCAGAACGTGATTGCAGATCACCACATCAAAACTTTCACTGTCGAAGGGCAAATCCAGAATATCGGCTTTCACATCCACAATCGGTGAAAAAAGATCGGCCGAAGTATAATCCAGGTTTTTCATTTTCTTGAATTTCCGCAGAAATTCCTGTTCCGGTGCGATATGCAGAACTTGATAATTCTTCGTGAAAAAATCAGTTTCATTCTGAAGATACAGCCACATCTGCCGGTGACGTTCCAGACTCAATGTTCCCGGGGAAAGTGCATTTGGGCGCTGTTTTCCGTAACCGTAAGGCAAGAATTTCCGGTAAGATTTTCCATTGATCGGATCCTGAAACTGATTTCCCTTGAAATATAAATCAATTAACGGCCGAGCAGCGATGCTCAGATTAATGAGAACCGGCCGTGGAATAATATTGAGAACGGTTTTGATGAATCCCATCAGAAATCCATTGTAAACGGTTTTTCTTCGTCACTTTCAATTCCCAATGCTTCGTAAACGTATTTGAACGTTGAGAGCAAAACCGGTTTTCCGTTGATAATGCAGACATCATGTTCGAAATGTGCAGAAGGCGAATTGTCTTTGGAAGTCACCGTCCAGCCGTCGCTGTGGAATTTCACTTCGTGCGTTCCGAGATTAATCATCGGTTCAATCGCCAAAGCAATTCCGTCTTTCAGGACTTTTCCGCTTCCTTTTCTTCCGTAATTCGGAACTTGAGGGTCTTCGTGCATTTTTCTGCCCAAACCATGACCAACCAATTCACGGACAACGCCGTAGCCGTGGCTTTCACAATACGTCTGAATTGCATTTGAGATATCTCCCACTCTTTTTCCGCGAACGCACTGCTCAATTCCTTTATAAAGCGATTCCTTAGTTACTTTCAGAAGTTTTTTAGTTTCGGGAGCAACTTCGCCCACTTCAAAAGAATAAGCATGATCGCCGTAAAAACCGTTCATGTAAACACCGCAGTCAACGGAAAGAATATCACCGTCAACCAAAGGTTTATCGTTCGGAATTCCGTGAACCACTTCTGCATTTGGGGAAATACAAAGGTTTTTTGGAAATCCGTACATTCCTAAAAATGCCGGTTCGCCACCGTTGTCGCGGATGAATTCCGCTGCAATTTTATCAATATGATTGGTCGTAACTCCCGGCTTAATTTCTTTGGCAACCATTCCCAAAGTTTTGGAAACCAACTGCGCACTTTCACGCATTAAACGCAGTTCGTCGAGTGTTTTTAGTTGAATCATGAATAATGTAACGATTTATCAATGTAACAGTGTAACAATAATTGCTAGACTTTTACATTCTACAGATTGGTAAATTTTACCAGAAAAGACCTTTCTTTTTCTCTTTTTTCAGTTTTGAATAAGCCAGAACTTCGCCGCCGTCAACACGGAATTCAATTCTCTCGTTGATGATGTTATAAATTTCGCCCCAACCCGGAAAACCGCCAAGATTTCGGTCATCAATAAAAAGATCAGCGTCAATTTTTCTGGAAGCTTCAGCGTTGTCGAAAATTTCACCTTCAAAACTGGAATTAACGGCATAGAATTCAACACCGTTCTTACGGCAGAATTCAACGGCTTCATCTAAAGTTTTGCCGTGGCGGTATGTCCAAAGAATCAGACGGTAGCCCTCACTCTGAAGTTTTTTTAAAGTTTCAAAAACAAAGGTTTTCGGCTTTCCGATTCCAGGATAGGCATCATCTACGATGGTTCCGTCAAAATCGATTGCAAGTTTTTTATTGCTTTTCATTTTTTGAAATTTTCTAGAATTCTGCAAAGATACTAAATAAAAAAAAGCGGCTGTTAACGCCGCTTCTATAATAATATGTGGTTTGTCACTAACTTTTAACCCACTTGAACTGATACTGTAAATCCGGAGTAGAAATTCTGTCGGTTACGCGCTGAAGTCTTCCCGGAAGTTTCATCAGATATTCCTGTGCTTTCTGTGCCTGCTCGTTCAGACCGCTAATGTGTTCAATTTTCCAGTCATCCAGAAGTTCCTTGAAAATATCAATGTAATCCTGAGCCGTGTACACCATGCATCTTTGTGCAGCATCCGAAAAATGCGACCAAAGTTCTCCCGCTTTCTGTCCGCTCTCCCGCATCATGTGAGCCGGCATAACGATTTTTTTCTTCATCATATCTTCAAAAGCGAGCATCATTTCAGAAGGATCAAGTTCGAAGATTCTTTCAACAAAGTTTTTGTATGCTTTGGCGTGGCGCGCTTCATCCGCAGCAATCACGGCGCACATTTTAGCCAGCTTCTTGTTTCCGGTCTGTTTTGCAAAAGTCCCGACTCTTCTGTGTGAAATGTTGGTTGCTGTTTCCTGGAAACTGGTATAAACGAAGTTTCTGTACGGGTCCAGTGACGTTCCCAAATCAAAACCATCCTGAATAAGATACTGCGTTGTGATTTCCACTTCGCGCATATTAACACGGCCGCACAGGTACAGATATTTGTTAAGAAGGTCGCCGTGGCGGTTTTCTTCTGCTGTCCACTGGCGAACCCACTGGCTCCATCCTTCACGGTTTTCCTGGTCTACACCGTCGATTCCCATAATCCAGCTTTCGTAGCTTGGCAAAGCTTCTTCAGTGATACAGTCGCCAATCAGAGTCACGAAAACGTCGTACTCCATTTCATGGGCAAATGTCTGAAGTTCATCAACATCATCCTTAAAACTGTCGCTTGAGGAATCAGGAAGGAAATCTGCGGGCTGCCAAATTTTTTCTACGGGTGTAAGGTATTTTTCAACAAAGGAGCTCACTTCACCACTCATTGATCGCATTACTTCCTGTCGAACCACTTTATTGTACATTTTTATTTTTTTAGATAGAATTACAAAAATAGGTTTTTCATAATTATTTCAAGCATAATAATTGCAGATTTTTCAAAAAAAATTACTGACTAACGCTTGTCAATCAGTAATTTTTGAATATTGTTTGGAATTTCTGAACTTAACTAACTATAATTTCACCAGTCATAATTTCGGGAACCGCAACATTCATTACCGTAAGAATTGAAGGCGCAATATCGCCCAGTTTTCCCGGCTTCAGATTCCAGTTACGGTCTTTATCCATCACAATTAACGGAACAAGATTGGTGGAATGCTGCGTGTTCGGCGATCCGTCCGGATTAATCATGTAATCGGAATTACCATGATCGGCCAGAATAAAAACGGCGTAACCGTGTTCATAAGCGGCTGTCGCAACTCTTTCGATACATTTATCAACAGTTTCTGCTGCTTTGATTGCTGCTTCGAAAACGCCGGTGTGTCCTACCATATCGGAATTGGCAAAGTTTAAGCAGATAAAATCAGCGGTTTCGTTTTCAATTTCAGGAAGAATTTTTTCAGTGATGTCATAAGCCGACATTTCAGGTTTGAAATCGTATGTCGGAACATCTTTCGGGCTTGGGCAAAGAATTCTGCTTTCGCCAATGAACTGATCTTCACGACCACCGGAAAAGAAGAAAGTGACGTGCGGATATTTTTCTGTTTCTGCAACGCGGATCTGTGTTTTTCCGTTTCTTTCGAGAATTTCGCCCATGGTTTCGGTAAGAACTTCCTCATCAAAAACCACTTTTACATTCTGGAAATCCTTGTCGTAATTCGTCATCGTTACATAATACAGTTCCAGTTTATGCATTCCGAAATCCGGAAAATCCTGCTGAGAAAGCACTTCTGTAATTTCTCTGCCGCGGTCGGTTCTGAAATTGAAGCAGAACACAACATCACCGTTTTCAATCTTCGTCATCGGCAGATTGCTTTCCTTCAGATTGATGATCGGTTTAATAAATTCATCCGTTACATTTTCATTGTAAGAATTCTGTACTGAAGCCAGAACATCGTGCGTCTGAACACCAATGCCGTTCACCATCGCATCATACGCCAGTTTTACCCTTTCCCACCGTTTGTCGCGGTCCATTGCATAATAGCGTCCAATAACGGTAGCCAGTTTTCCGGTCGAGATTTTCATGTGATTCAGAAGATCTTCAAGAAAACCTTTTCCTGAAAGCGGATCACAGTCGCGGCCGTCCGTAAAGGCATGAACATATACTTTATCGTTGAGTCCGTTTTCATATGCTGCAGTCAGAAGACCTTTTAAATGATTGATGTGCGAGTGTACGCCACCATCCGAGCAAAGTCCGATAAAATGGACGTTTTTGTTGTTCAGTTTGGCATATTCAAACGCAGCGGTGATTTTATTTTCTTTACCTAAAGTGGCGTTTTCCACCGCCATGTTCAGCTTCACCAAATTCTGATAAACTACTCTTCCGGCTCCAAGGTTCATGTGTCCTACTTCCGAGTTTCCCATCTGCCCGAAAGGCAAACCTACCGCAAGTCCGCTTGCTTCCAGCGTTGTATGCGGAAATTTTTCATAACAAGAATCCATAAAAGGAGTATTTGCCTGATCGATTGCTGAAACTTTCGGTTCTGTACCCAAACCCCAACCGTCGAGGATGGCGAGCAAAGCTTTTTTAGCCATTTTTCTGATGTTTTTTATCTGTCACAAATTTACTGATTTTTACAGCTCCGGCCACAAATAAGGCACAGAATTAACCTGAAATTCATCATTAATTGTTACTTTTGAATATGGATTTAAGAGATCAACTGAAAAACCTTTTTCCTGATCATGAAGAGCAGGATTTCGAGATGCCCGAAGAGAAATTCGTCCAGAAAGAACCGCTGGTCTGTAAGTTTGAAAAGAAAGGCCGCAACGGAAAACCTGTGACTTTAATTGAAGGCTTTGAAGGAAGCGAAGAAGATTTAAAATCCATCTCAAAAAAGATTAAAACCCAACTCGGCATCGGCGGCTCTGAAAAAGACGGCGTTATTATTATTCAGGGTGATAACCGCGATAAAATAATGACGATTCTGAAAGAAATGGGCTATAAAACAAAACGGGTTGGAGGTTGATTCTGAATGATGAGTTATGAGTTATGAGTGAACGACTGATTAATTAAACTGAAAATGATTTAAAAAGCGACGGTTTTAATAAATCTGAATAAATTAAAATAAACATTATTATGCTGAATAAACTTGCTGCTTCCGAACTGGTTCTGAATGATGACGGAAGTGTATATCACCTGAATTTGCTGCCCGAAGATCTGGCTGAAAAAGTAATTCTTGTGGGTGATCCGGACCGTGTTCCGAAAGTTTCAAAATACTTCGACAAAATTGAAATCAGGAAAAACAAGCGCGAATTTTACACGCATACCGGAATTCTCCGCGGAGAAAGAATCACTGTAATGTCATCCGGTATCGGTACCGAAAACATTGATATCGTAATGAACGAACTGGATGCTTTGGTAAACATCGACCTG
The DNA here is from genome assembly GCA_023457935.1 of Bacteroidota bacterium. Taxonomy (GTDB): domain Bacteria; phylum Bacteroidota; class Bacteroidia; order Flavobacteriales; family Weeksellaceae; genus JAEXBA01. The sequence goes on from JAEXBA010000084.1 coordinate 9,770, forward strand.
AAAAACAAAGAATTTAAAAGTGAACACAAAGCGCTGCAGCTTTTCCGGCTTGGAACCTGCGGATCTGTAAATCCTGATGTTGAAGTGGATAATATGCTGGTAACGCAGAATGTTGTCGGTCTTGACGGTTTGCTGCACTTCTACTCCGATTACGAGTTTGAAAATGAGTTTTCAAGAAATTTCATGGCCAAATTTCCGTACGAAAGAATTAAAGGAATGCTGTATTTCTCGGATTGGGCTGAAGAAATTTCCGATTATTATAAAGACGCAAAATACCACGGAAACACCGCAACTTTCCCGGGATTTTATGCTCCACAAGGCCGTCAGCTGCGTCTGAAAGCGCTGGACGATCAGTTTCTTGAAACACTGAACGATCTTGGAGTTACCAATTTTGAGATGGAAACTTCGGCTATTTATGGTTTGTCCAAACTTTTAGGCCACAAAGCGCTTACTGTAAATGCGGTCATCGCGAACCGCCGCAGAGGAGAATTTTCTGCCGATCATCACGCTTCTGAAAAGAATATGATTGAATGGGTTCTGGAAAGAATTATTCCATAAAACTTCAGGCAAAATGTATAGAAAAATCCGGCAAGCAATTGCCGGATTTTTTTTCAGTTTTAAACTGAGTTTTCGCTGGATTGTTTTTTTAGATTTGTGTTTTTAGAATCTTACACAAATGTTCAAAATCTGGCGGTGAACACCAAAAAAACAGCTACTCATCCAATACTCTTGCTTATTAACATTCTGATATTCAATATTTTGAAATTTCAGCTTATAAAGCGTTAAAAAATACATATGTATCCGTTTCCTGCGGTATTCCGAGCTTGGAACGCAGCCGGTATTTCTTATTCTGAACGGTTCGTACGGAAGTAAAAGTATAATTTGCGATGTCTTTTGATGAAAAATTCAGTTTCAGAAATGCAGAAAACTGAAGCTCGGAAATAGAAAGATTCGGATTGATTTTAAGCAGATTTTTTTCGAATTCCGGATACAGATCCAGAAATCGTGCATAAAAATTCGGGTCGTTGCTTTTGGCAAGTTCCACCACTTCCTGATGAAGGTCTGAGATTTTTACTTCAAGGGTTTCAATCTGTCTGTCTTTTTCTTCCAGTTCTTTCTGAATCACTTCTGCTTCCTGGTTCCGTGTTCGGTAGCGTCTTGTAAGTTTCAGCAGCATTAATCTAAGCAGGGCAAGCGATAATACAGCAATGGAAATTCCGATGTACCACTTTTTTCTGTTTTCTTCAATCTGCTGCTTGGATTCGTTTTTTACTTCCTGAACAATGGAATTCACGCCTTTCAGCTTGCTCTCGTTGGTTTCATTCTGAAGTTCGAGATACAGCATTTTATATTTTTCGTGATTCTTTTGGTCGCCAATACCTTTATAACTCTGCTGAAGGAAATTGTAAATGGTTTTCCAGTAATAATTTACGTTTACTTTGGTGTTCAGTTCCTCCGCTTTCTTAAGGTAATCCACGGCTTCTTCATATTTCTCATAACCGAGGGCAATTTCTCCCAAGGCGGAATAGTTGGCGACATTATAATTCTTTAAAGCGACGGTTTTCTGCATCGCGAAAGATTTATTGACGTAATGCCGAGCAGAATCGTAATCAACGGTCAGAAACCGTATTCCAAGATTGGAATAGCCGCGGGCGAGCTGATTGGTTTTCTCTTCGGGATCTTTGATTTTTTCGTATTCCGGAAAGGTTTTTTTGATGGTGGCAACCGCTTTCTCAAACTGATCGTTATTGAAGTAATAATCCGACAGAAACTGATAATTGCTCGCTTTAATCAGATTTTTATCTTCAAAATCCCGCGAGTTGATGAACTGCTGTGCTTCCAGAAGCTTTTCCTCTGCATCATCGTTAATTTCGAGAAAACTCAGGGAAATCCCGATTCTGTTCATCGCAAGCGCCTGAAGACGGGCGTTTTTGATTTTTTCAGCTTCTTTTTTCAGTTCATTTGCAAGGTTATAGGCCTTCCCATAATCTGCTTTGATGAAATAATAGTAGGCCTCGTTGTTCAGCGCTTCAAGCTTTGCGATTTTATTGTGGTTCCGGACAGCTTCATTTTCCAGTCCCTGCAGCTGTGTAAAAGCAGAGTCAATATCTTTTTTCATCAGTTCAAGGTTATCCCTGATCTGGTTCTGCAAATGATTCGTCTGCGAAAAGGTAACCGAGAAAAGAAGAAGAAAAAGAAAGGAAAAATATAATTTCATTTACAGCGGTTGCGTAGACTGCAAAAATAATATTTTTATTTTTTCTGCTTTAAGAAAACAGGTATGACACGAGCAGTATTTGCCGTTTACGGACAGTTTTTTTCGTATTCCTTAATAATTCCCATATACAGATTAAGGTAAAATTCCTGCACGCGCAGTCCTACTCTTTCCTGAGAGGCATTAAACCTCAGTTTTTCGGCTTTGGCTTCTTCAAAACCTCTTTTTCTGGCTTCTTTGATTTCTGCGGTCATTTTTTTTCGGAACGCTTTATCCTGAAACTGCCCGTAAACCGTATCCACGTAATTATTAAAATTCTCGCAGTTTTTGCCGACCAGTTTAAAGGCTTCAATAAAACGTTCATCTGCCTTCCAGATATTCAGCAGATTCAGACGGTCATAATCAATGGGCATTACGGCATAATCGTCTTTTGCATTTTTCATGTAAAACTTACTTAAGGAGTAAGTGCACTGGTTACCGTCGCTTGCACACATAAAGGAATTGGAACCGTAAATTTTTATTTTACCGTCATACAGCAGCGGTTGCCACGAGACCATTGATTTTTCTGAAATTTTACCATTTTCATTTACCGCTTTCATTGTCAGTTTTTCCAGTCCCAGGATTTCATCCTCATACTGATCAATGAAGCGTACAAGCTGCAGTTCATCCGACTTTATTTTTTCGGTTTTCCCTTCGGGAGTTAATTTGTATTCAAAATTGAGGATGTCTGTTCCTTTCAGAAATCTTAAATATGGCTGCGTGGGATACGTGTAGGCCACAAACAGAACGTTCATTTCGGAACCGTCGTTTTTTACAAAAACTGCGCGCGGAAAGTCTTTTTCTTTCTTCTGAGCGGAAACCGGAACTGTTAAAAGGAAAGTTAAAACAAAGAATAGAAATTTGGTCATGTAATGAAATTGATTTGGACAAATCTAACTAAAAAAAGCATCCGAAAAATTTATTTTTTACATTGGCAAGAAACCAGATGATCGTCCACCATTCCTGTCGCCTGCATGTGCGCATAAAGTACTGTAGAACCCATAAATTTAAATCCCCGTTTCTTGAGATCTTTTGATATTGCATCCGAAATTTCTGTTGTTGCCGGAATTTCACTTAAATATTTTGGCATGTTGACAATTGGTTTTCCGTTCACAAAATTCCAGATGTAGGATGAAAAACTTCCGAACTCTTTCTGAACTTCCATGAATTTCTGTGCATTAGTCACTGTTGCGAGTATTTTCAAGCGGTTTCGGATAATCCCGCTGTCCAGCATCAGATCTTCAATTTTTTCACCGGAATACTCTGCAATCTTTTTGTAATCGAATCGGTCAAACGCTTTGCGGAAATTTTCCCGCTTTTTAAGAATGGTATGCCAGCTGAGCCCGGCCTGGAAACTTTCAAGCACCAAAAATTCAAAAATGGTTTCGTCATCATAAACCGGTTTTCCCCATTCCTCATCATGATATCGGCGGTACAGATCATCTTTTTCGCACCAGCCACACCTGATTATATTCATTTTTACGATTTAGTATTCGAATTTACATAATTTCCACTTCACATCTATTTAACATAATATTAACGAAATGAGGAATATTTCTTGTTGCGTAATACATAACAAACCAATCACAAAATATTAATTAAAAATCAAACAAAATGGACAGACAAGATTACAACAAAGCCGAAAGAGCTGTAGACGATGTAAAATGGACCGTAAACGATTATGCTGACAGAGCAAAAGATTACATCCGCGAATCCAAAAGAAACAATACCGAACCAACCGCTGAAGGCTGGATGGAAAGAGCAAAAGATAATGTATCCGATGCTTGGGAAGACACTAAAGATGCCGTTTCAGACGCTTGGGAAAAAACAAAAGACTGGGCAGATGATGCCTGGGATTCTACAAAAGATGCAGCCCATGACGCTAAAAACGAAATTGATAAAGCGACCAACTAATAATAATTTATTCATAGAAGGGAGTTCCGAAGTTAATTCGGAGCTCCTTTTTTTATGCATACAACAAGAAATTGTTTACTTTTGTGTAAAATAACAGATTATGTCATACGGATTACTAAAAGGTAAAAAAGGAATTATATTCGGAGCGCTTAACAGTCAGTCAATTGCCTGGAAAGTGGCAGAGAAATGTCATGAAGAAGGTGCAGAATTCATTCTTTCCAACGCGCCAATCGCAATGAGAATGGGCGAACTGAATGAACTTGCCGAGAAAACAGGTTCGGAAGTTATCGGCGCTGATGCCACTTCAGTGGAAGATCTTGAAAAACTTTTTGACGCTGCGATTGCCAAATTCGGAAAAATCGACTTCATCCTCCACTCTATCGGAATGTCCATCAACGTAAGAAAAGGCAAACATTACACAGAGATGAACTACGACTGGTTGGAAAAAGGTTGGGATGTTTCCGCGGTTTCCTTTCATAAAGTAATGCGTGTGGCGTGGGAAAAGGACTGTATGAACGAATGGGGATCAATCCTTGGACTTACATATATCGCTGCCCAGAGAACGTTCCCGGATTATAATGATATGGCCGACAATAAATCTTATCTGGAAAGTATTGCAAGAACCTTCGGTTATTATTGGGGCGAGAAAGCAAAAGTGCGTGTCAACACGATTTCTCAGTCACCGACAATGACAACTGCGGGAAGCGGCGTGAAAGGTTTCGGTGGATTCTTCGGTTATGCTGAAGATATGTCGCCGCTTGGAAATGCTTCCGCTGAAGACTGCGCGAACTACTGTGTTACAATGTTCAGCGACCTTACCAGAATGGTGACAATGCAGAATCTTTTCCATGACGGCGGTTTCAGCAACACCGGAGTTTCCGATAAAGTAATGAAGAAATACGAGGACGAATAGAATTTCACAAATTATACATAAAATCCGTTCAGTTTCTGAGCGGATTTTTTTATTCATAACATTCAAAAAATATCAGAAATTAGTACTGAATTACGTTAAATTCCCTTAAAAACAAATGAGCGTTCGTCAGTATTCATCGGTGTTTGCATGGTTCTTGTCTCTACAGAATCAAAATATTTTCAATGAAAAAATCTGTGCTGCTTACCGGCGCTTCCGGAACCGTTGGATACGAAGTTCTTAAACAGCTGATTGAAAAAAATCAGTATGAAGTAACGGTTTTTGATATAAAAAGTAAAAATTCCCAAAGAAAATTTGATGTGCTTCCCCAAACTTTTGAAATCGTTTATGGCGATATATCAAATAAAAATGATGTTGAGCACGTTAGTAAGAAAAAGGATTTTGTAATTCATTTGGCTGCGATAATTCCGCCATTGGCCGATGAAATGCCCGATCTTGCCGAAAAAGTAAATGTAAAAGGAACTGAAAACCTGATTTTTCAGCTGGAAAAACATTCACCCAACGCATTTTTCATTTATTCCTCCTCTATTTCTGTGTACGGCGACCGTTTGCTGACACCGGAAATCAATGTCGGAGATGAACTGGTTCCGAGTGAAGGCGATGAATATGCGGTAACCAAAATCAAAACTGAAAAAATCATTCAGCAGTCAAAACTGAAATGGTCAGTTTTCCGTTTGGCTGCCATTATGGGAAATCATAAAATATCAAAGCTGATGTTCCATATGCCGCTGAAAACTTCGGTTGAAATCTGTACACCGGCAGATACCGCAAGAGCTTTCGTTAATGCCTTGGAACATCAGAGTGAACTTGAAGGCAGAATATTCAATCTGGGCGGTGGTGAACATTGCCGGTTGACTTATGAAGAACTGCTTTCATAATCCTTTAAAATTTTCGGAATGGGAAAACTGGACTTTCCCGCAAAAGCTTTTGCCGAGAAAAACTTCCACTGCGGAAATTATGCAGACGGAGATGATCTGGAAAGAATTCTGCACTTTAGGAGAGACAATCTGGAATCTTATTTCAGACAGGTTGAAAACGGCGTAAATCCGGTAGTGAAATCTTTGACAAAGATGGTGAATCCAATCGTAAAAAGAAGTCTGCTGAATAAAAGTGAACCTTATCATGCGTTCCGCAAGCGCAATAAAATAATGACAGAACGTTTTTTTAACTAAAATAAAATCAATGAAAAAAATAAAATATACCGCTGTGTTTGCAGTAATCGGATTTAGCGCAATCAGCGCCCAAAACAGTCTGACTGTACATGTTTCAAACATCGAAGCTGCAAAAAGAAATGTAGAAATCGGACTGTTCAACAAGGAAAAAGGATTCCTGAAAAACGGACACCAATATGTGAGCAAAAAAATAAAAGTTGCCGGAAACAAGGTGAAATATACATTCCAGAATTTACCGAAAGGACACTACTCTGTCGCGGTTTATCATGATGCGAACGGCAACAGTAAATGCGATACCAATATGATCGGAATGCCTACTGAAGGATTCGGATTCTCACAGAATTTCCGTCCGAAACTTTCCGCTCCGACTTTCGATCAGACCAAAGTTTTCGTGGAGAATTCAAAATCGGTCGAAATAAAGCTGATTAACTGATTAAAGATAAAAATGACTTTCCAAGTGAAGGTCATTTTTTTGATCTTAGATTTCCTCAAAATCCTGAAATGATGTAAATTGGGGCAAACTAAAATTCTATGTCTTATTATCCTCTGAACAGCATTCCAGATTACTTTGGAATGGATGCGTTACTATCTGAAGAACACAAACTTATACGCCAGTCGGTCCGCGATTGGGTGGAAGGTTTTGTAATGCCGAAAATTGACGATGCCGCGCAAAATCATACGGATATTCCGGGTTTGATGAAAGAATTGGGAAATATCGGGGCTTTGGGCCCGTACATTCCTGAAGAATATGGCGGTGCCGGACTGGATCAGATTTCCTACGGAATCATTATGCAGGAACTGGAAAGAGGCGATTCTGCCGTTCGTTCTGCGGCTTCGGTACAAAGTTCTCTGGTGATGTTTCCAATTAATGAATTCGGTTCTGAGGAGCAAAAAAAGAAATATCTGCCTCAGTTGGCTTCCGGCGATATGATTGGAGCTTTTGGACTTACTGAACCCAATCACGGTTCCGATCCTGGCTCCATGGAAACCCATTACGAAGACAAAGGCGACCATTATTTGCTGAACGGCGCAAAAATGTGGATCACCAACGCACCGCTTTGCGATATTGCGGTAGTTTGGGCAAAAGGTGAAGACGGAAAAGTTCGCGGACTGATTGTTGAGCGCGGAATGGAAGGTTTCACAACACCGGAAACTCATAATAAATGGTCGCTGCGTGCGTCAAAAACAGGTGAGCTTGTTTTTGCAAACGTGAAAGTTCCGAAAGAAAATATGCTTCCGAATGTCCAGGGTCTGAAAGGTCCGCTTTCCTGTCTGAACTCTGCACGTTACGGAATTTCGTGGGGCGTTATTGGTGCCGCAGTTGACTGCTACTGTACTGCGCTTCAGTATTCCAAAGAGCGTAAACAGTTTGGAAAACCGATTGCTTCGTTCCAGCTTCAGCAGAAAAAACTGGCAGAATTTTTAACTGAAATCACCAAGGCACAGTTGCTTTGTCTTCAGTTAGGAAACCTGAAAAATGACCACAAAGCTTCTCCGGCTCAGATTTCGATGGCGAAGAGAAACAATGTGAAAATGGCGATTGATATTGCAAGAGAAAGCCGCCAAATGTTGGGCGGAATGGGAATTATGGGAGAATTTCCGATGATGCGCCACGCCGCAAACCTTGAATCGGTTATCACTTATGAAGGAACACACGATATTCACCTTTTGATTACCGGACTTGATGTGACGGGAATAAATGCGTTTATATAATGACCGAAAAAGAAAAGCAGGATTGGGAAGAAAACAGAGCGCAGGGCAAAACTAAATTTGTTCTTTCTCAGGGAATTGCTTTTGGAGTAATAATGGCTGTAGTAACAGGTATTATGTATTATATTATGGATCAGGAAAATCCCGACAAAATCAGATATATCCTGTTCCAGTCTGCCTTTTGGATTCCCGGCGGATTTCTTTATTCACTGTGGTTATGGTGGTATTCGGAAAGAAGATATAAAAAAAGTAAATAATAATACACTGGAGTTCAAATTAACTGAACTCCATTTTCTTTTTCTCCTCAAAAGGAATTTCAGGATTCAGAATGTCAAGAATCAGATTCCGGATGGAAACCATTGCGTCCTGAAGATCGCCTTTTTTGAATTCCAAAGGAACGACTCCCCGACTCACTTCCGCAAAACTCCAGATGCCGTTCGTAATTCTTTTCCCTGAAAACTCAGGCATTTTTTCAGCTACATAATTATAAATACAGAGCTGAATGGCCTGTTTCCTGGCATCGCCCTGAAGATATTTTTCAATATTTTTCTCTTCAATGGAAAGTTTCAGATCGGCGGTTTTGGCAGTTTTATAATCAATGATGCGGATTTCACCGTTCAGTTCATCAATTCTGTCAATAAATCCGTAAAACGAAACCTTATCGGTCTGTTCGTCATTCAGATAAAAATCAACATTCTCAAAGTTACGTTCAAGAGCAATAATTCTAAGTTTATTGCCTTTTCTGATGAGTTCCAGATCATATTTCAGAATGTCTTCCACTACTTTGCGCGCAATTGATTTGTGAATGAAGTTCATTCCTCTTTCATAAAATTCCGGCTGGTGTTTCAGGTTTTCAATCGCTTTCTTGAGTGCATGATCTATTTCTTTAAGTGAATGTTCCAAATCACTTTCACTTAAGACTTTACCGATTAATTCCTCATAAATAACCTGTAAAGAATAATGGACGAGATTTCCGTAATTCCGCACTGAAAGTTCTTCCTCAATCTCTGAAGTTTCGCGTGTGTGAAGAATTTTATTCAGATAAAAATCAACCGGATTGTAAAGATAGCTGGTGAGATGTGTCGCCGAAACCCTTTCTTTCCATTTTTCCAGCTCGCTGATCACTGCATCCGTTTTTTCAATGATAATATTTTCTTCAGAGACCGGTTCAGAGGTATTTTCAATTACAATATGCTCCAGTTCATGCGAACTTTCCATTTCAATCTGAGTGATGAAACGGCTTTTTTCACCTGTATTTACGCCGCTTCCCAAAGCATTGTACAGCAAAGAAATGTTTTCCGCTTCCTGCAGCAGACGGTAAAAATGATAGGCATAAATACTGTCGTTTTCAAGATAGGTGTGAAGCCCGAAATGATTTCTCACGTCAAAAGGCAAATACGTATTCTGAGAGTTTCCAAGCGGAAGTTTTCCTTCGTTTACGGAAAGCATGATGATATTTCTGAAATTCAGCAAACGCGTTTCCAGCAAACCCATAATCTGCAAACCTTGCAACGGTTCGCCCTGAAAATCAATACTTTCCGAATTCACGAGCTGATTGACAAGCGTTTCCAGCGTATCCATCTTAATATCAAAAGAATACGGCTCTATCTGATTCAGAATCAGTTTGAAGGAATTTTCAAAATGCGAAACATTTTCGTACTGAATGTCATCTAGTTCATAAAATTTCAGTTCGTTGCAGAAAGTGATGAAATCCTTGAGAAACTGATTGCCCGAATCCGGTTTTGTGAGCAGTTGGATGTAAGAAAGTCCGGAAAGCGCTTCCTGCAGCTTGCTTTTCGAGATATATACAATATTACGTTCTTCAATAAAACTTTTGAAACTGTTGATGATTCGGTCATCAGATTCTCTCGCCGGAATTTCTTCCAGTATCGGCATTACATCGTTGTAGTAATAGCTGGAATCCTTCTTTTCAAGCTGTTTCT
>JAEXBA010000085.1 GCA_023457935.1 Bacteroidota bacterium
GAAGCCACCCGCACAGGCCCTCGAAGCCCCCTATTGCCTACACCCCAACTTTTCCCTATTTTTGAATGAATTGAAACACCTAAATGGCCAAGAAAACGACTAAAACCAAATCCATCGAAGAAACACTGTGGGACTCCGCAAATAAACTGAGAGGTTCCGTAGAATCTGCAGAATACAAACATATTGTCCTGAGTCTTATTTTCCTGAAGTTTGCTGGCGATACCTTTGAAGAAAGGCGCGAAGAACTGATCGCGGAGGGAAAAGAGCAGTTTGCTGATATGGTGGAATTCTACACCATGAAAAATGTGTTCTATCTGCCGGAAGAGGCTCGCTGGAGCTACATTATGCAGCAGGCAAAACAACAGGATATTGCGCTGAAGATCGATACGGCGCTGCATACCATAGAACAGAACAACCCTGCGCTGAAGGGCGCTTTGCCCGACAATTATTTTTCACGCCTCGGGCTGGATGTCAGCAAACTTTCTGCGCTGCTGGATACCATCAACCAAATCAATACCATTGCCGATAAAGAACATGACCTTGTGGGACATGTGTACGAATATTTTCTGAAAAAATTTGCGATTGCTGAAGGAAAGGGAAAAGGAGAGTTCTATACGCCGAAAAGCATTGTAAACCTGATTGCCGAAATGATAGAGCCGTTTGAGGGCAAGATCTATGATCCGTGCTGCGGCTCGGGTGGGATGTTTGTACAATCGGTAAAGTTTGTGAATGAGCACCAGGGAAATAAAAAAAATGTTTCGGTTTATGGACAGGAATATACCAATGCCACATACAAACTGGCAAAGATGAATCTTGCCATCCGCGGTATTTCGGCCAATCTGGGAGAAATGGCGGCGGATACTTTTTCGAACGATCAGCATAAAGACCTGAAAGCCGATTTTATTATGGCCAATCCTCCTTTCAACCAGAAGGACTGGCGCGCGACTACAGAACTCACCGATGATTTACGTTGGAACGGCTATGAAGTTCCACCTGCTAGCAATGCCAATTACGGCTGGATCCTGCACATGGTTTCCAAACTTTCAGAGAACGGTGTGGCGGGTTTTATTCTGGCCAATGGCGCGCTGAACGGCGGTGGTGAAGAATATAAGATCAGAAAGCAAATGATTGAGAATGGAATTGTTGAAGCGATTCTTGTTCTTCCAAGAAATATGTTCTATTCTACAGATATTTCTGTAACCCTTTGGATTCTTAATAAGAATAAAAAATCGAGAACTGTTGAAGTGAATGATACTGTAAAGCGATTTAGAGAGAGGAAAAATGAAATACTGTTTATGGACTTGCGTAAATCAGGTTATTTGTTTGATAAATCTTATATCGAATTTACTAACAAAGAAGTGGAGAAAATAAGGAGCATATACCATACGTGGCAAAGTTCTCTATTTGAAAGTGAGTATAAGGACATAGCAGAGTTTTGTTATTCGGCTTCAATCGAAGAGGTAAGGGAAAATAATTATGCCCTAATGCCAAGTAAATATATTGAATTCGTTGACCGTGATTTAGAAATAGATTTTGACACTGAGATGAAACGAATTCAGAAAAAGTTTTCAAAACTTATTGAAGAAGAAGAAGCATCACATATTGAAATTAGAAATGCATTTAGCAAGTTGGGGTATGAAATTTAAACCGTTAGGGGAAATTATTGAACTTATTGATGTTAAGAATTTGAATGGCAATTTGAAAGAGGTAATGGGTGTTAATATCTCTAAATCTTTTATGCCTTCAGTTGCAAATTTAAATGGAGTAAATCTTTCTAAATACAAGGTAATCTCGAAAAATCAATTTGCAACGAATATTATGCATGTCGATCGTGATGAAAAACTTCCAATTGCATTATATACTGATGAAAATCCTGCTTTAGTTTCACCTGCCTATAAAGTTTTTAAAGTTAAAGATGAAGTTAGTATTTTACCTGAGTATTTAATGATATTTTTTATAACAGCAGAGTTTGATAGATTATCATGCTATTATTGTGATTCAAGTGTTAGAGGAGGTCTCGAATGGGAAAGATTTAGTGAGATAAAGATTCCATATGTTGAATTAAAGGAACAAACGAAATATGTTAATATTTACAATTCTATAAAAAAGAATCAAAAAATATATGAGGATTCACTTAATGATTTACAATTAATTTGCGAGGGCTATATTGAAAATTTGATTAAGACTGAACCTTTAAAAAGGTTAGGCGATCATATTGAAGAATCCAATAAAAGAAACGAAGGATTATTAAGTACCAATTTGCTTGGAATTAGTGTTCAAAAGAAATTCATTCCCACCAGATCAAAGAAAGATACATTAAATCTTACAGGCTATAAAATTGTAGATAAGCGTGAATTTAGTTTTGTATCAGTGACTTCTCGTAATGGGGAAAAAATTTCCATAGCTCTGCTAAATGATAAACCTGGACTAGTTTCCAGTACATATATTGTTTTTCGAGTTAATGATATTTGTGAGCTTCTTCCAGAATATTTGTATTTGTGGTTTTCTCGTCCAGAGTTTGATCGTTATGCTCGATATCATTCTTGGGGTAGTGCAAGAGAAACATTTAACTGGGATGACATGTGCGATGTGATGTTGCCTATTCCTGATATTGAAGTTCAAAAGGCTATTGTAACAGTTTACAAAACTCTGGAAACAAGAAAAAAACTAAATGAGAAATTGAAAGAATCCCTTAAACCACTGTGTACAGTGCTGATGAAGGGTGTACGAGATTTAAGTGAAAAAAACTAGAAGAATTAAAAAGTCTGCTGCTGGGTAAGATGGCGGTGGAGGGATAAATAACTAAACATGAATAGGAAAAAAATAGTTGATCGTATTGCAGAGCTTTTTGCACGTTTTAAGGCTGAAGTCGAAAATTTGAATGCTATAAATCTTTACGATATAAATATACATGCTGAAAATGTTATTATTCCTGTATTGAATAAAGTATATGGATTGAATTTGGTAAACGCTAATTATGAAGAAAAGAATGCTAATGCCATTGATTTAATTGACAATGAAAACAGGGTAGCGTTCCAAGTTACATCAAGTGGTGATTCAGAAAAAGTAAAACATACTTTAGAACAGTTTATTAAATATAAGAGGAATGATGAATACGACACATTGTATTTATATTTATTGAAAGAAAAACAAAGTAAATACGCAGATAAAACATTTGAAAAAATAATAGACGGCAAGTTTAGTTTCAATTCTAAAAATAATATAATTGATTATTCAAATATTCTACAAGAGGTGAATTCTTGGCCATCTCTTCCTAGAATTGAAGAATTTCAGTCAATTCTTGAATTAGAATTTAGTGAAGAAAAAATTGAAAGAAGAAAGGATTTAGTAGAAAATAAAGAAAGTTATATTCAAGAATATTTATATCCTAACTTAATTGAAATATTTCCTCCAAAAGTTATTTATATTGGAAAAATCGGAATTGACCGAGATGAAATTATTACAAAATCATGGGAAACAGAATGGAAGCTTAAAAAGAACTGTTCAGACAATGATATTGTTAAACGATCTTTTGAACTTTTAAAAATTCCTTTTACTACTGATTGGATAGTTTTTGAGAAAAACATTATTTCATTTAAAAATTTAAGTGATCGTAAGGAGCCGCTCAGTAAATTGATTGAACCAGGAACTGTGGAAGTTTTTAATCTAGATGATTTTTACACGGTATCATACAAATATGAAAAAGCAATCTTATTTTTAATTGATAAAACTCTCCAACAATTATTATTTTATAAAGACATTCAATGGAGTAATAAAGATAAATCTTATAAGTTTAAACCGCCCAAAGCATTAGGGGAAAGAAAAGTTACTTGGAAAAACAAAAAAAGCGCAACAAGGACTGTTGTCAAAGAAATATGGAATACTGATCGAACACAAATTATAGCATTTCAGCAATTATCGTTTAAAACCCAGGTTATTCGCTCATCGGAAAAGTGGCTACTAGCTATTTCACCAAGTTGGCGTTTTACGTACGACGGTAGAATCCCACACAAAAACGAAAGCAAAATGATTACTGATAAAAAGAAATTAGAAAATAATAATGCTGTTTATCAACATTTTATGTTTATCGCTTTTTGTCTTGTAAACAAGTTAAATCAAGATGAAAAAAAATATGACGTATTAAAGTTTTCTTCACCATTTAAGTTGGAACTAATTTTTAAGCAAACTACTTATGGATATTAAATTATTAAGCGAACCAGTGTTACAATTTAATAAAGGTGAACACATTTGTCCAAGATATGGAATTTATTCCTTTGATGTTTCAGATATAGGGAATGTTAGACCTGACAAAATTGCAGTAGGCGTTATTGGTTTGAGTGATAGTATATCTAAAATAATAGATTGGATGAAAAGATGCAGAACTCAAATAGACGCGAAGAGCAGCACCCTAAATAACTTGTTTACCAATTTTCCTGGATTTAATAGAAATATAGCCTTTAAAAGTGAAATTGTCTTTGATGAAACTTATTTAAGGAAAATTAATAACTCTCAATTTGAAGAAGTTAAAAGAGAATCACAAGATATTGATGATTTAATAATAAAAAGCATTGATTTATATCTTGCGGAGATAAGATTTCTTTCAAAAAATAAAAAGCCTGATGTTATTTTGTGCGTTCTTGATGAGGGGTTTACAAAAATGGTTTACGGTTCTAAAACAACCGCAAAAAATATCGCTGAAGATGAAGAGGAAGAGGAAGTATCTGAATTAGAAATTAATTTTAGAAGGATATTGAAAGCGAAAGCAATGCAATATAATATACCCATTCAGATTGTAAGGGATCGAATTGTAAAACCGACAGCTGAAATGCAAGATGAAGCTACAATAGCGTGGAACTTTTTTACAGCTCTATATTATAAGGCATCAGGTACTCCCTGGAAATTAAAAAAGGATAATTCTGGTATTACTTGTTTTGCTGGCATTAGTTTTTATAAGAGTAGAGATAAAAAAACTACGCAGACCAGTGTTACACAAATTTTTAATGAACATGGTAACGGAGTAATATTAAGAGGTACACCTGTAGAAATCAGTAAAAAAGATAAACAACCCCATTTAAACGAAAATCAGGCATACGAACTCCTATATAATTCACTAAATGAGTATTATGATGCTGTGAAACTATACCCCCAAAGGTTAGTGATACATAAAAGTTCAAATTATTCTGATGAAGAAATTGCAGGGTTTAAAAAGGTTGCAAAGAAAATGAATATTAACTCAATGGATTTGGTAACAATTATGCCGACTAATTTTAGATTATATCGCGAACAAGGATATCCACCTTTACGCGGAACACTTTTAAGTTTAGATAAGAATCGTCATTTTCTTTATACGAGAGGTTTTGTTGAATATTATGGAACTTATCCGGGAAAATACATACCAAGTCCAATTGAAGTTAGGCTCTTTTCATACGATGAATCACCAGAAAAAATTTGCGAAGAAATTTTGTATTTAACTAAAATGAATTGGAATAATACACAATTCGATAGGAAATTTCCTATTACAATAGACTGTAGCAGAAATGTGGGCGAAATTTTGAAATACTTAGATAATGATCAATCACCGCAAATTAGATATAGTTTTTATATGTAATAGTCGTTAAAGGAAACAAAATGAAATTCACCGAATCGCAGTTAGAGCAAAGCGTAATTTCCCTGTTGGAAGAGCAGGACATTCCGCATACTTCCGGGCTGCACATTCATAAAACACTGGAAGAAGTGCTGCTGAAGGACAACCTGAAATCGTTTCTTTATCAGCAGTATGCAGACATTACGCCTAACGAGATTCAGCAGATCATTCTTAAACTGGAGCGCTTTTCTTCTTCCGCACTCTACGAAAGCAACCGCGATATTATCCGCCTTATTGCTGACGGCTTTACGCTGAAACGTGAGGATGCTTCCAAAAAAGACCTGTTTATTCAGCTGATTGATTATTCGGAGCAGGATAACAATATCTACCGTTTTGTCAACCAGCTTGAAATAAAAGGCACGGAGAAGCGCATTCCGGACGGAATTCTGTACATCAACGGGATTCCGCTCGTCATCTTTGAGTTTAAAACAGCCATTCAGGAAAATACCACCGTTCACGATGCGTACAAACAACTGACGGTGCGCTACAAACGCGATACTCCTGAACTGCTGAAATACAATGCGTTTCTGGTGCTCAGTGACGGCGTGAACAACAAAGCCGGCTCTATGTTTGCACCTTATGAGTTTTTCTACGGATGGCGCAAAGCCGAAAGCGACGAAAAAATATCGAAAGACGGTATCGCTTCGCTTTATACCATGATGAAAGGGCTGTTCAACAGAAACCGTTTGCGTGATGTGATTCATCATTTTATTTATTTTCCGGATACCAGCAAGAAACAGGAAAAGATCGTCTGCCGCTATCCGCAGTATTACGCAAGCCGGAAACTGTATCACAGCATTCTGGAACACCGCAAACCCGAAGGCGACGGAAAGGGCGGCACCTACTTCGGGGCAACGGGAAGCGGCAAAAGTTATACAATGCTCTACCTTTCGCGGCTGCTGATGCGCAGTACCGAAATGGCGAGTCCTACCATTATTCTCATTACCGACCGTACAGATCTGGATGAACAGCTGTCCGGCACTTTTACCAATGCGAAAACTTTTATCGGCGACAGCCATATCGTAAGTGTGGAATCTCGCCAGGATTTGCGCAACCAGCTCAGAAACCGGGAGAGCGGCGGTGTGTTTTTGACAACCATTCACAAGTTCACAGAAGATACAGAACTGCTTTCGGAACGCACCAATATTGTCTGCATTTCCGATGAGGCACACCGTTCGCAGATCAACCTGGACAAAAATCTGAAGATTACGGATAAAGAAGTGAAGACAGGATACGGTTTTGCGTATTACCTGCATCAGTCGCTTCCGAATGCTACTTACGTCGGTTTTACGGGAACACCGGTGGACAAAACGCTGGAAGTGTTTGGCGAGGTGGTGGATGCTTATACCATGAACGAATCGGTTCAGGATGAAATTACGGTGCGCATTGTGTATGAAGGCAGGGCGGCAAAAGTGTTGCTGCAGTCGGAAAAACTGAAAGAAATTGAAGATTATTATTCGCAGTGTGTGGCAGAAGGTTCCAGCGAGTATCAGGTAGAGGAAAGTAAAAAAGCCACTACAGGAATGAATGCCATATTGGGCGATAAAGACCGCCTGAAAGCGGTGGCTCAGGATTTTGTAAGCCATTATGAAAACCGCGTAAAAGAAGGCGCTACTGTATGCGGAAAAGCAATGTTTGTATCCTCCAGCCGGGAGATTGCTTACCGTTTCTACAGGGAACTGATGGAGCTGAGACCGGAGTGGGGAGATATAAAACCCCATGAAGACGGGGCAGAACTTTCCGAAAAGGAAAAGAAAGAACTGAAACCCATTGCCAAAGTGAATATGGTGATGACGCGCGACAAGGACGATGAGAAAGACCTCTACGAACTGCTGGGCACGAAGGACGACCGTAAGGAACTCGACCGGCAGTTTAAACAGGAAAAGTCGAACTTCAAAATTGCCATTGTGGTGGATATGTGGCTCACCGGTTTTGATGTGCCGTTTCTGGACAGCATCTACATTGACAAACCAATTCAGGAACATTCACTTATCCAGACCATTTCCCGTGTGAACCGTAAGTTTAGAGGCAAAGACAAAGGTTTGGTGGTGGATTATATCGGCATTAAAAACAATATGAATTACGCTTTGGCGAAATTCAACAGTACCGATCAGAATGAATTTGAGGATATTGATAAAGCCATTACTATTGTAAAAGACCAGCTGGATCTGCTGCGGAAGCTGTTTCATCACTTCAATGCGAAGCCGTATTTTGAGGGCAGTCCCGTACAGAAACTTGAAAACCTTAATCTCGCTGCAGAATATGTACAGCAAACCGAAGATTTTGAGAAACGCTTTATGCGCATTGTTAAAAAGATGAAAGAGGCCTACAATATCTGCTGTTCTTCCGAAGCTTTTTCTGCTGCAGAGGTGGATGAGATTTATTTCTTTACGGCGGTACGGTCTATTATTTATAAGCTGACGAAAAGGGATGCTCCCGATATTGCACAGATGAACGCCAAAGTTGCTAAAATGGTAGAAGAGGCGGTGCAGAGTGAAGGCGTGGAAGAGGTGTTTAAACTGGATGAAAACGCTGGAGAAAAGATTGATATTTTCGGGGAAGAATACCTGGAACGCATCAACCGCATTAAGCTTCCGAATACCAAAAT
Organism: Bacteroidota bacterium; assembly: GCA_023457935.1. GTDB lineage: Bacteria > Bacteroidota > Bacteroidia > Flavobacteriales > Weeksellaceae > JAEXBA01. The sequence goes on from JAEXBA010000085.1 coordinate 8,253, forward strand.
AAAAATACTGCAGCGGCTTCTGAAAATGGCGATTGACGATTTCAGGAAGGTGAACAAAATAAAAGGGGTTGATTTCAGCAAACGCCTGCAAAGCATTGTGGACCGGTACAACGAACGAA
>JAEXBA010000086.1 GCA_023457935.1 Bacteroidota bacterium
GCCTGAAATAGACTGTTTTTTGACTTTTTTAGCTTTGTTTTTCGAAAAATCAAAAATAGAAAACTTCAAAAATCGGATTTTTAAACAAAGCGAAAAAAAAAGACTGTCCTTTTGAGACAGCCTCTTAGTGACCTCGACAGGATTCAAACCTGTAACCTTCTGAGCCGTAATCAGATGCGCTATTCAGTTGCGCCACGAGGCCGTTTTTCGGTTTGCAAATATAGCATAATTTTATTTTCTTTGAAATATGAATGTTAATTTTTTTTCGCTGCTGCTGCTTTTTCTGTTGGTTTCGTGTAAAAAGGAATCTGTACAGACACCGGCTGAAGCGGTCCGGATTTCGAAAAATGTGCAGATTGAAGAAAACTCTGCAGAACTTAAATTAACATCCAACCAGTTTAGTTATACTTTCAGTAAAACAGATCTGCCTTTTAAGAAAACAGTTGTTCTGAATGCCAGTTTAATCGGTTATTTTACCGCCCTGAATGCAGAAGACCGCATTGCTGGAGTTTCGAGTCCGGAATACATTTATTCAGAAAAAGTAAAAAATCTTATAGGGCAGCAGATCATTCAGAATGTAGGAAACGAACAGAAATACAATGTTGAAAAAATCCTTGCCCTGAAGCCGGACGCGGTGTTTACCAATTATATTTCAGCGTTCGAAAATACTTATGATGTCCTGAACAGGAACGGAATCCGCGTCATTTTTCTGAACGAATTTATGGAGCAGAATCCGCTTGAAAAATCCGCTTACCTGATTCTTTTCGGAAAGTTGCTGGGTAAGGAAACACTGGCAGAAGAAGAGTTCATAAAAATTTCACAAAACTATAAACAGATCAGGGAAACTGCGTTGAACTCCAAGCAGATTCCGAAGGTTATTTCAAATGAAATGTATGGAAATCAATGGTTTATGCCCGGAGGAAAAACGCAGCTTGCCCATTTCATTAAAGATGCCAATGCTGATTATATTTTAAAAGAAAACCCGGACGAAAAGGCCGTTCCGTTAAGTTTCGAAGAAGTTCTGGCCAAATCGAAGGAAGCGGACTTTTGGGTAAACGCCGGAAATCACAGTTCACGGAAAAGTCTGCTCACCGTAAATCCCAATTATCAGAAACTGAATGTGTTTCAGAACGGAAAAATTTATGCGCTGACTGCAAAAGAATCCGGAAAAAGCAACGATTTTTTTGAAAGCGGCGTTGTGCGCGCCGATCTTGTACTGAAAGATTACGTAAAGATTTTTCACCCGGAACTGATGCCGGATTATGAACTCAGCTATCTGGAGGAACTGAAATAACGCCGCGGAAGTTGGTGTAAATCCGAAATTGGTATCTTTGCAGCGGTTTGTAACTCAAATTTTTTATGTGGAAGAAGATTAAGAAGCTTATTTTTATTCTGATTTTGGCCAATATTCTGTTTATTGTGTGGGGGAAGTTCTTCAATCCGCCCATTACTTTAACGCAGATCGGCGGTCTTTTCGAATTCGGAAAACTGAAGCGCGACTACGTTTCGTTCGATGAGATGGGAAACAACGTAAAAAAAGCAGTTATAGCCGCTGAAGACCAGAAATTTTACGATCATAACGGCTTTGACATTCAGGCGATTCAGAAAGCTTACGACAAAAACCAAAAAGGCAAAAAACTGCGTGGTGGAAGCACGATTTCGCAGCAAACGGCAAAAAATGTTTTTCTTTGGCAGAGCAGAAGCTGGTTCCGCAAAGGTCTGGAAGCGGTATACACTTTTATTATTGAACTCATTTGGGGCAAAGACGTGATTCTTGAGCGTTATCTCAACTCTATTGAAATGGGACGCGGTGTTTTTGGTGTTGAAGCTGCAGCAGAATATTATTTCAAGAAAAGCGCCGGCAGTCTCACTAAAAGCGAGGCCGCATGGATTGCAGCAATATTGCCAAATCCACAGAAATACGACCCGAACAACCCTTCAAAATATCTGAGGAACCGCCATAACTGGATTTTACGTCAGATGAATAATGTAACTTTGAAGTAAACGGCACAAACCCATGAAAATCTTTAACAGAAATCCGGACAGCTTCAGCAGTGTTCTGAAAAAGTACTTCAGTTTCCGCAACGAAACGAAGTCTCTGGATCCTCTGTACGACACTTTCGTGACTGTTAAGAAGGAAGATTTTGATGTTGTGCTCGATTTTCTCCGAAACAGTCCGGAAATTGCTGAAAATTTGGGATATTACCTTCAGAATCTTTTTGCAGGAAAACCTTTTAACCTTTCCCTTACAGAAGCCAATATTCTCTCTGAAAATGCGTTCATTCCGGAACTCCGAAAGCGCATGCTGGATAAGATTTTGCCGGCTGTAGAAAACGAAAATTCTGTTTGGTTTCTTGTTGACTACATTTCGGTGAGGCCTGCAAAGGATCTCAGTTATTTCCGTGCAATACCGGAAGATGAACTGGATGAACTGTTCAGGATTCTTAAAATTGACGGCCTGATTCTCAGAAGGAAAGTGAAGAATCAGCTGCTGTTTTCAGCGAATATACTGGCGTGGCGAAGCATCGGAAATGCCCTGGACATCGAAGTAATGAACATGGCGCCGGAGTACAGGAACTTTGAGAACCCTTTTCTTGCCCTTCAGGATGAAATGGATGAACTGAATGCCGAATTCAGAAAAAATCCGGAGTTTCAGCTCACTTCAAAGGACGGACATTTCAAACAGATAAAAATTTATCTTGAGCAGTGCCAGGTTTTTATTGATAATGCTTTCAAGAATTCTTCGAAATACGGGATTTCAGGAAAAATCAATCAGTCGTTGCTAAAAATCAGGCAGCAGCTGAAACGTATTGAAGATATCATTGCGCTTTTGGTGATAGATGAGCAAGAAGATGTTATCCGGAAATCAAAACAGTTGGTTTTCAATATCTTAGAATATAAATCACACAAAAATAATATTTCTGAACTGGTGAATGACAGTACGCGTCTGATGTCGCATCTGATCACCAATCACACTGCGGAAACCGGTGTCCATTACATTACTTCGACTTTTAAGGAATATCTCAAAATGTTCTGGAAGGCAAGCGGCGGCGGAGTAATTGTTGGTGTTCTCTGTGTTCTCAAAATGCTGTACGGTTATGCGCCTGGAAGCGAATTTTCTCATGCTTTTATGTACGCGCTGAATTACGCCATGGGTTTCATTATGATTTATTTGATGGGATTCACGCTTGCAACAAAACAGCCGGCAATGACGGCCGCAACGATGGCGAAAGTACTTTCGGATGAGAAAAATACGCATAAGAATTATCTTGATTTTGCGCATCTGATTTCCAAACTGTTCCGGACTCAGTTCATCGCCTTTATCGGTAATGTAGTGTGGGCTTTTCCGGTTTCCTTGGCGCTGATTTACGGACTAGATGTACTTTTTAACCAGAATATGGCCATTGAAAAGTCGACCAAAATGCTTCACGATCTGGACCCTTTTGAATCGAAAGCGCTGTTTCATGCGAGCATTGCCGGTTTTTATCTGTTCCTTTCAGGGATTATTGCGGGAAATATCGGGAACAACTCGGTTTATTATCACATTCCGAAAAGAATTGAGAAAAACCCAATGATTAAGCTTTTGGTGGGAGAAAAGTTTGCCAAATCTCTTTCGCTTTTCTACTCCAGAAACTGGGCTGGCATTGTTTCCAACTTCTGGTTTGGGGTTTTTCTGGGTGTCACAGGGCCGATTGGAAAATTTCTTGGGCTCGATCTTGATATACGCCACATTACCTTTGCGGCAGGAAATTTTGCACTCGGACTTTACGGGAAGGAATTTTCGGTGGATTCCTATACGTTCTGGATTTCATTCATCACTGTTTTCCTTATCGGTTTCTTTAACTTTTTGGTGAGTTTTGGGCTTTCGATGGTTCTGGCCTTCCGTTCCAGAAAAGTGAATCTGGGTGAAGTACGGGAGATTATCCGTGAGATTTTCAGATATTTCGTGAAGAATCCGCTGCGTTTCTTTTTCCCGATCCGTTCTTTCCTCGATACAAGAGCCAAGGAAATGATGCAGAAAACTGTGACTACAAAATCAGAAGATCACTGATTTTTTCGATGCCGAATTTTTCCTGAAATTTGTTAAGAAAGAAGGATTTTCTCATTCTGAAATCATTTTTCAGCAGCGGAGATTTTACTTGTATGGAAAGAATGCCTTTCTGCAGGTTTACATTTCCGATTTCCTGGAAAAGTGCTTCATCCAGGTAATCCTCAAGAAAATCTTTTACTTCAAAAGCCAGCAATTTATCCTCAAAACCGTAGATTTTCGCAAAGGATTTTACGAGTTCAGAACTTTGAAATTCACGTTTTTTCTTAGGCATTGTGAAGTGTTTTCAATTTTCAGATTTCCATTTTTAACTCAAAAATCTTGCTTTCTTCGTTGATTCTTTTTACGACGCTTTCTGTACGTTCACGGTGCGTATCGGTAATAAACATCTGTCCGAAATTCTCTTGGTTAATCAGTGAAATCAGTTGGGAAACACGGTTATCATCAAGTTTATCGAAGATATCATCCAACAATAAAATTGGATTTTTTCCGGTAAGTTCCTTGATTCTTTTGATTTGTGCCAGTTTCAGTGAAATCAGAAACGATTTTTGTTGTCCCTGCGAACCGAATTTTTTAAGCAGATTTCCGTTCATCTCAAAAACCAGATCATCTTTGTGAATTCCTTTGGAAGTGTACGTGAGAACACGGTCTTTCTCCAGGTTTTCTGAGAGCAGTTTTTCAAAATTATTTTCAGCCAAATGAGAAGAATAAACAACTGAAACGTTCTCATTTCCGCCCGAAATTATTTCATAAAAATGCTGAACAACCGGATTCAGTTTTTCTACAAATTCTTTTCTCTTTTCAAAAATTTTTGTTCCGAAACCGGAAATTGGTTCATTATAAATCTCCAGAGAATCTTTGTCGAAAGTGCGGTTTTTGGCAAAATATTTTAACAGCGCATTTCTTTGCTGAAGCGTTTTTTGGTACTGAATCAAGCTGTACAGATATTCATAATCCGTTTGAGAAATCATCGCATCCAAAAATCTGCGGCGGCTTTCTCCGGAATCTGAGATCAGGTTCGAATCATAAGGAGAAATCATGACACTCGGCAAATAACCGATGTGATCGGCGATTCTGTCGTAGGTTTTGTCATTTTTCTTAATGATTTTCTTGGCCTCTTTCGGCAGGAGAATTTTGATAATGTCCTCTTTTTCTTCATTTTGAATTTCAGATTCAATAGTGAAGAAATCTTCATTTTCCTTGATGTTCTGAAAATCTGAATTTCCGAGAAAACTTTTCCCGACGGAAAGGTAATTCAAAGCGTCGAGAATATTGGTTTTTCCAACACCGTTATTGCCCACAAAACAGTTGATCTGCGGTGAAAACTCAAAAGATTTTTCGCTGTGGTTTTTGAAATTGATGACGGAAAGTTTGCGGACAATCATTTTCTGTAATTTTTGAGATTTTCCATCAGTTTCTCTGGATCTTGACGATTATCCCAAAAAGAATAAATGTAAATTGAATTCTCAATTTGTTGGTAAATCAAGCTGAAATTTTCGAAATGAATCATTCGGATTTGTGTATTTTTAAATCGGATGCCTGATTGTGGGAAATGGCAGATTTGTTCAATTTTTTCGTCAATTATCAGGTTTAATTTTTCTGAATAATTTGTGCTTTTATTATGGTTGTTCCAAAATTCGAAGATTCCATTTCGTTGAAATACAGCAAGTTCAGACCAGATTACTTTTATTTCATCCACTTTTCATCCATCTTTTTGAGTTCCTCATGCGAAATTGTTCTTCCTGCTTTAATGTCTTCTTCCGCGATTCGGATCATTTCAAGATGAACATCAGAAAGCACTGCTGTTTCTTCGGAGAAATAGATCGGAGTATTCGGTTCCGAAACCTCATAATTTAAGTCACTTTCAGACACGAAATTGGTTTGTTTACTAAGTAAGTTTTGAATTTTCTGGAGTTTTTCCAAATCATTGCAACGGATGATTTCCAGTATCAGATCCAGTTTAAGACCATTCAAATTTTCCATAACCCAAAATTTCAGTAAAGATAAAATTAAAAATTTTGAATCAGAATTAAAATTAAAAACGGCAGCGCCGAACACAATTCTACCCAGAATGAGAAATACGAATCGCGGTTACTGTTTTCGGAGAAATAAATCATGATGAAAGTGAGTAAAGTAGTTAGCGTGAATGCAACAGCGAAAGCTTCCTTCAAATAGAAAATTGCGAGAATATTGGCTATAAAAACCAAAACATAGGCAAAATATTTGGTGTTCTGAACGCCGATTAATCTTGGAAAAGTAACGACATCGTCTTCATTCATATCGCGGATATCGAAAGGCAAAACCAAAGCGGTGATAAACAGCCAGGAAATGATGAAAATTGGCCAGTGAAATTCAGGTAAAATCAGCCAGGAATTGATTAAAGCCCAGGTTAAACCAACGTAAAACACTTTTAATAAAGGAATTCTCCGTACAAATTTTTCCAGAAAGAAAGAATTGTAGAGCAATCCCAAAATCACGATTACCAACCATTTTAAAAGACGGATTTCATTGTGGTTCAGAAAAATTAAAACTGCAGAAATTATTCCAGTTAAAACATTGAAAATCAAAATTTTACGGAACTGTTTTGAATGTTGGTATTTCGTGTAAAGATAACCGCTCCAATACGTAATGAAAATCAGAAAAATACTTGGCCAGCGCAGGATTTCCTGTTCGAGCATAAAAAATACGGCAAATAAAGTTCCGCACAAAGACACGAAAACTTCACTGTCAACAACGTATTTTTTTAGTAAATTTAAGAACTGCATTTTAACGGCATCCAAAGTTCGCAATCTAACTGCAACAGGCAAATTTAACGATTCGGAATTTGGCAGCTTAAAGACAGAAGTATGAAAAAAATATTGTTACTGTTCCTCTTTTTTGGGACTTTTTTAATGATGAGCGCACAGAATTACTACGACAACCAGTGGAAAAAAATCGAAACCAATTATAAGCAGGGACTGTATAAAAGCAATCTCCCGATTATTCTTGAGATTCAAAACCGGGCAATTAAGGAAAGCAATGCGGTTCAGCTCATCCGTTCTCTGAAAGCGGAATTCAGTATTGTGAACCAAACGCAGGATGATACTCAGAACGACGCTGCTTCACAGTTTTTTGCCAAACTTCAGACGATGGAATCTCAGCTGAAAGGTGAAGAGAAAATGATGTATAAAGTGCTTTTGGGAGAATTTTTCAAGGAATATTATGATAATAATCAGTGGGAAATTAACCAACGTACGAATATCAACAACCAGGATTTTACGCAGATTGAAACGTGGAGTAAACTTGATTTCAAGAACTTTCTTTCCAAAAATTACAGCGAGCTTGAAACTGAAAAATCTGCATTGAAACAGGTTAAAATGGAGAAATACAAAGAAATTTTCTATAATGTAGAAAACCTGGAATATTTCCCGACTTTATTCGACTGGAATTCCTTGCAGTATGTTGAATTTTTGAGCGACAGTCAGCTTTTTACACCCAATGAACTGAAAGTAAATCATCCGAAAATCAACGAAATTTTTGATGAACTGATTGCCCAGAATTTCGGAAATTCAAAACTCTATTTTCAGCATCAGAAACTAAACTACAACTGCGGTTTTACCAACTGCAAAGACAAACTTTCACAGCTGCAGAATCTTTACAAATCCGCTACAGAAGGCGATTACAAAGTGTTGATTGCTGCAGAAATTGTAGATGAACTTATAGCCGACAAAAAACAGACGGAAGCGCTTTCGCTGATCAGTCAGGTGAAGAAAACGTATCCGAAATCCAAATTTCTGAACAATATAATTACACGCGAAAATTCGATTGTCAATCCGTCGTTAAGCATTCATTACGAAGCGGAAACGCAGAGCAACAAACCAATCCACATCGTTGCGGAACATAAAAATGTCGACAAATTCTCACTGAATATTTACGAAACTTCTGATTTGGAAGGTTTTATGAAGCATATCCGCGATTCTTACAGAAATCCGTTCAGTTCTGTTAAAAAGTCTTTGGTGCGGAAGGAAAATTTTGAAATTCAGAACAGAAAAGATTATCAAACCTACAGAACTTCCTACGAAATTCAGCTGCTTCCTTCGGGAATTTATCTGGTGGAATATGTTGTGGAAGGCAGTATTCAAAAGGATTTTTACTTCATCGCTTCTGAAAACAGAGTTATTGATTTTCAGAAAAACGATTATAACAAAAAATATGATGTTGAAAAACTGGTGAACCGAGAAAATGGAAAATCTGTTCCGAATTCAACCATTGATTTTTACGAATATGCCTATCAGAAACCTTTGGTCAAAACTTCTTCAAAAACCGATTCTGAAGGCAATTTCACATTTCCAAAATCTTCAGGCGACGAATATTACCGTTATTATCTGCTTAAATTTCCTGGGAATAATTATCAGTTGGTAAACCATTATGGAAGCAGAAACCG
>JAEXBA010000087.1 GCA_023457935.1 Bacteroidota bacterium
AGCCAAAAAGAAGAAGCCAATATTCAGTTTGCAAAATTTATTGAGAATAATTACGAGGACTGGCTCAACAGCAATGAAAAACCGGTGATGAGCCACACACTCTTTAAGGAAAAGGTGAAGGCAGAGGTTGAGAAAGAGAAAGTATTGCTTCTGATGGTTGATAATTTGCGTTACGACCAATGGAAAGTGATCGAACCGTTGTTTACGAAGTTTTACAATAAAGTTTCGGAGGATTATTATTACAGTATTCTTCCAACTGCAACACAGTATGCGAGAAATTCGTTTTTTGCGGGACTTTTACCGTCAGAAATTGAAAAAAGATTTCCGGATAAGTGGTTTAACGACAATGAAGAAGGAAACAAGAATGAATTTGAGCGTGATTTTCTGGAAGACCAAATGAAAAGACTGGGACTTTCATCCAAATCCATGAAATATCTTAAAATTCTGAACGCTGATTTTGAAAGAAAGATTTTCGATGATTTCAATCAACATAAAAACAATGATTTACTGGTGATTGTGTATAATTTCATCGATATTTTATCTCACGCAAAAACTGACAATCACATTGTCGATCAGCTTATCAGAGATGACAAAACTTTCAGATCATTAACCTATAACTGGTTTGAAAATTCGTCTCTTTTGAAAATCATCAAACTGGCAGCGGAAAACGGCTTTAAACTGGTAATTACGACCGACCACGGAACGGTTTACGTGAAAAAACCAAGTCAGGTTGTTGGAGACCGCGAAACCTCGACCAATATCCGTTACAAAACGGGAAGGAGCCTGACCTACGACGATAAGGAAGTTTGGGCGGTAACTAATCCTGAGAAGCTTTTTTTACCTAAAGGAAATTTGAGTTCCAAATATATTTTCGCGAAAAACAATACTTTTTTGGCGTATCCGAAAAACTACAATCATTTTGTTAATTATTATAAAGAAACCTATCAACATGGTGGAATTTCTTTAGAAGAATGTATCATACCAATCAGTATTCTGGAGCCCAAATAGTTTTTTTCATAGTTTATTTGATTTGGGTTCCGGGCGGAAAAGATCTTTGATTTTTTCCGCCCTTTTTTGTTTCTACGATAAAATGCCACTAATGCACTAATTTCGGACTTTATTCGTGCGCTGAAATTCGTGCATTCGCGGCATAATATTTATTTTAGCGAAATGAAAATCATCACCTACAACGTCAACGGCATCCGCGCAGCATTTACAAAAAATTTTGTCGGTTGGCTGACAACCGCTGATCCTGATATTATCTGTGTTCAGGAAAGTAAAGCCGGAAATGATCAGATTGATATTGAAAGTTTTGAAAAAGCAGGCTATCACAGTTACTGGCATTCTGCACAGCGAAAAGGTTACAGTGGGGTAGGAATTTCTTCCAAATTAAAACCTAAAAATGTGGTTTATGGCTGTGGAATTGAGCATTACGATAATGAAGGTCGAATTATCCGCGCAGATTTTGATGATTTTTCGGTGATTTCAGTATATGTTCCTTCCGCGTCAAATATGGACCGCTTAGGATTCAAAATGGAATTCTGTTATGATTTTCTGGATTATATCAAAGATCTCAAAAAAACAATTCCAAATCTGGTTATTTGCGGCGATTTTAATATCTGTCATAAAGAAATCGACATTCATAATCCCGTTGGTCTGAAAAATGTTTCCGGATTTTTACCGATGGAAAGAGAATGGCTTTCAAAATTTATTGATGAATGTGAACTGATTGACAGTTTCCGTTTTTTCAATGATCAGCCCGATAATTATACTTGGTGGAGTTACCGACAAAATTCACGCGAGAGAAACAAAGGGTGGCGTCTGGACTATAATTTTGTATCGCACGAAATGAAAAACAGACTTTCCCGGGCAGTGATTTTAAAGGAGGTTTTTCATTCGGATCACTGTCCGGTTTTAGTTGAACTTCAATAGTTCTGCAATTTTTTTTATCTTCGTAAACTTTTGGAATCGGAACAATGCTAAAGACTATTGAAATACTAAAAGAGGAAATCAAGAACAGCGAAAAGGTTAAAAACACCATCCTCGGCATTACCAGCGACTGGAAAACCTCGCACTACAATACGCTTGCTCAGGTCATCAACGAACATCTTATCAACTGTGATGCACTGCAGGGCGAAAAAAAGTTTGAACTTGGCAACACCATCTCTCCAATTACGTTAAAAAGATTTTTCGAAGATAAGATTTCCGAGTCCACCACGACAGATCTCCGTTTTATTAAAACTCTTGACAAACTCTGTATTTTTATTGGGTACGACAGCTTTAATCACTTCATCACGAAGCGTAAAAAGGGTGAACCAACCCAAACTGTGATTGAAGACGATAATTCGTTGCAGGAGCTTATTATGAACTGTGCACGGCTTGAATTTAAGTTTCTGAGTGAACTTCCCGCGATTGACATGAGCGAGATCGAAAATTATGTGATAAAAGACTCACCGTATTATCTGCGCATCAAAAATTATCTGCAGGATTTACGTGAGCAGAAAAAGGCAATGCGCGGTGCGCCCCATTCAAATTATGAAGTGTACGGGATCGAAACGAAAACGCTGAACGAAAACCTGATTATGGTGATGACACAGGAGTTCTGGAACCTGACTTTCGACGTAGAGGGCGGAAAACCTTTTCTGTATCATACCCTCAACTCGCAGAACTATTTCCTGAAGCCGATAGACGGAGAATGGAAAATCTGGGACAACCACAACCCAAATGTTTGGGAACTTGCCGGGAAAAAATAAGATAACCACCGTATGGGTGGCTACTATTTCATCGTGTTTTCAGAATCTTTATATCAGATACTGTGTTTATTCAATAAGAATGCCAGCATAGCGCAAAAAGTAACACATAAACCAATCATAACACAACTTTAACACCCTTACAACCATAAAAAAACCTGCGATATGCAGGTTTTGTCGTTTTAATAAATGATAATTTTAGTCAACTACTTGATATTCAACAGGCATTGTACCGCGATTCACGTTTCCAATTTCATCAAATGCAGCTTTAGACAAATCTAATGCTCTGGACGAATGGAAGGGACCTCTGTCGTTAATACGAACAATTACACTTTCCCCCGTTCTCAGATTGGTAACTCTTACTTTAGTACCAAAAGGTAAGGTTCTGTGTGCCGCAGTAAACTTATCATTATTAAAAACTTCACCGCTGGCGGTTCTTCGCCCGTTGAATTTGTCGTGATAATACGACGCATAACTTGTTTTCACCTCATCATTGTCATTGGTATCATTCTTGAAGGAATATACACCAAGAGTCGAAATCATCATTATGATTACGAGAATAAATCTTTTCATCATTTTGAATATTTTTATTGGTTTGACGAGGCAAAATTAGACTGATTTTGAAACACACAACAATCACTTTGTTAAACTCTCTTAGGAAACTGTTAATTTTATGTTAAAGACCTTCGGAACTGCCTATTATTGCGGTTTTGACAGCGTTTGTTAAAAAGTGTTAAAAACACATGTAAAAAGTTAAGTTTATTAACTAAGCTAAACATAATACTACTCCAAAAGACTACTTCTACTAGCTGATAATCAGCATTCAACACAAAAATTAGCACATAAAAAAAGCTTTCTTAACGAAAGCTCAAATTTTAATCTGCAAGTTCTCCGTAAAGATCGAATTCTTCTGCCGAAGTAATCCGAACATTAGCAAAATCGCCGATTGAAATGTAGGTTTCTGTTGCGTTCACTAAAACTGTATTGTCGACGTCAGGAGAGTCAAATTCTGTTCTTCCGACAAAATAGTTTCCTTCTTTCCGGTCGAAAATACATTTATAGGTTTTTCCAATTTTTTCCTGATTCTTTTCCCATGAAATCTGCGACTGCAACTCCATGATTTCTTCTACCCTTCTTTCTTTTACTTCCTGTGGAACGTCATCTTCCAAAACGTAAGCGCCGGTATTTTCCTCATGTGAATAAGTAAAACAGCCCAAACGGTCGAATCTCTGTTCGCGCACCCAATCTTTCATTTCCTGGAATCTTTCTTCAGTTTCACCCGGATAACCGCAAATCAGTGTAGTTCTGATGGCCATATCCGGAACTTTTTCACGGAACTTTGCCAAAAGAGCATCCGTTTTCTCATGGGTAGTTCCCCGTTTCATAGATTTGAGAATATCAGAATTAATGTGCTGAAGCGGAATATCTATATAATTACAGATTTTTTCTTCGGTCTTAATCAGTTCCAGAACATCTTCCGGAAAACCTGTAGGAAAGGCGTAATGAAGTCTAATCCACTCTATTCCATCAACTTTTACAAGTTCTTTCAGTAAATCTCCCAGAGCACGCTTTTTATAAAGATCAAGGCCGTAATACGTTAAATCCTGCGCAATCAGGATCAGTTCCTTAGTCCCGTTCTTAGCCAGTTTTTTAGCTTCAATAACCAAATTTTCAATCGGTGTAGAAATATTTCCGCCGCGCATCAACGGAATTGCACAGAAAGAGCAAGGACGGTCGCAACCTTCTGAAATCTTGAGATAGGCAAAATGTTTTGGAGTAGTAGTGAGGCGTTCACCAACCAGTTCGTGCTTATAGTCAGCACCTAGCTGTTTCAGTAAAATTGGCAAATCTCTAGTTCCGAAATACTGATCCACATTTGGAATTTCTTTCTCCAAATCCGGCTTGTAACGCTCAGAAAGACAGCCCATCACAAAAACCTTTTCCACCTCTCCTCTTTCCTTCGCTTCAACCGCATCCAAAATCGTATTGACCGATTCTTCTTTAGCATTATCGATAAATCCGCAAGTATTAATTACAACGATATCACCTTTTTTCTCGTGAACCACTTCTTTCCCATTGGCTTTCAGCTGTCCCATCAGAACTTCAGAATCCACAACATTTTTGGAACATCCGAGTGTGATGATATTGATTTTCTTTTTACCGGTAGACTTGGTTCTCATGAATAATAAATGATTGTTGTTAAATAATTGCTTTTCAGCAAATTTTGAGTGTGCAAATTTAGGAATAAAAAAAGAACCGAAAATGTCGGTTCCTGATTTTCAAATATATCGTTTGGACATCCCTCCAACAAAGGGAAGCTATTTTCTAAAAATTCTTTTCTGCAAACGTGGGCTGAACTGTATCTTTTTCAGAGAGAATTACTTCTTCAAGAGGAAGCTTCCAGTCGATATTTAAATCCGGATCATTCCACAAAACGCCGCCTTCTGATTCTTTATTGTAGAAATTGTCGCATTTGTAGGCAAAAACAGCCGTTGCACTCAACACAGAAAATCCATGGCCAAATCCTCTCGGAACATAAAATTGAAGCCTATTTTCAGCAGAAAGCTCAATCCCATACCATTGCCCAAAGGTAGATGATTCCGGACGTAAATCCACGGCAACATCAAAAACTTTTCCTTCGAGACAGGAAACTAATTTAGCCTGCGCATGTTCTCCTTTCTGCAAATGCAGTCCACGCAAAACGCCATAAGAGGATTTGGAAATATTATCCTGAACGAAATGCCCGTTCATTCCGGTTAATTCTTGAAACTTTTTCTCGTTGAATTTCTCGTAGAAGTAACCGCGGTCGTCTTCGAAAACGCTGGGTTCGATGATGTAGCAGTCTTTTAAAGGGGTTTCTTTGATTTTCATAAATTGACAGTATGAGCAAAGTTTATGATTATACTTTACCAGGCGCTAATTTATGAAAACCAAACCATCAAAAAAACTCTTTGGAAAATTCTCTATCCAATTGCGTTTCTGATTTCATCAGGATTTAGCCCAAGATAATCTGCCACTTCATCCACGGTTACTTTCTGATGTTTTAATTTCATTTTTTTGGACCGAATATCCCGCAAGATTTTGCGACAATGGCCGATGCTGTAGTTTGTGATAACCTGAAGATCATGGGAATCTAAAAATAGTTTTCTCTTCATTTTCCAAAGTTTTTAAAGATTATGAATATTATACATACACGAAATCTTTAAAAAATCAGAATGCTGTTAAGGTAAACGGGAAAAGAAGGATAAAACAGCTAAATTTAAGGATTGGCTGTTTTTCATATAGTAGATTTTATTTTTATTATTTACTGACTGAAGGAGTATACTTTTTGGTTGGCATCCGCATACAATGCCGAGAACTTAATTCAATCATCTGTTTTGTGTGACGTATCGTCAGAGGCCGCCCAGAGCGGCATGTTCTTTAATGGATTTCAGATCTATCTGAAATAACCCTGCTGTGTGTCATAGTGTCATTGCTTTATCACTTTTCGCCGGAACCTTAAAGAACATCCTGAAATCTTAAATATATTTCATAACAAAAATATTGAATCTGCTCATTCTGCCATAGTTACTAACATCAAAAGTTATCCACAATCACACACACATGCCTTCAGCAACCACTTTGTTCAAACAAAATATTTGATCCGTATCAACAATATATGATTTTCAATAATTTACAAATATTGAAATACTAAACAACTGTTTTATGACTAAAATAGAAAAAGAATTTCATCCTCTTTAAGATGCCTTCTACATGCAACCATCCACGGAGAATCCACGGAGTATCCACGAGTGAGAATCTGCGGTACATGAATGATGAATGATAAATGATAAATGATGGGTGATGGATACTGGGAACTGAAGTCCGGCAATGGAGACAAAACACTGATTGTTAAGAGAGACACTGTGGTGAACTGTTTGGAAGATCAATATATTAGACGGCAATAGCAGTTTGATATAAGAAAATTTCTATTGAGCATTCAGCAAAGAAAACACAGTCATCTGATATTTCAGTACTTTATTTTCTAAAAAAAATGGGTTTTTAATTGGATTACCACCTATAGTCTGTTTCGCCATTTATTCGAATAATCAAACGCAAAGACATACAAAATATTTCTGATTAGTAGCTTCCTTAAGCCAAACTACGGCGCTAACGCTCAATTTTTGAACAATACAGTTAAAATGCAAAACGGTGAAAAAATACTTTTTCTACTATTCTAAATTAATAAGACGACAAATGACAGAAAACGCGTTCAAAGAAATTTATACGGTAAAAACGACTTAAGAAAAACAAAACAACACTATCTGTTATCTCCCTGTTGCAAAGGGTTCTGTGCCTTTCTATATTTGCTCTGTAAACATCCGGCCGGATTTACAAAATTTAATATTAACAGCCTAAAATCAATCAAATCATGGCAAAAGAAAACTCAATTTTGATGTTGCAGGGCAACATCGGAAACTTCTCCTTTTACAAAACAAAAGACGGAAGTATGGTACGTATGAAAGGCGGCGTTGAGCGCAGTAAGATCCTCAACGATCCCAAGTTCGC
>JAEXBA010000088.1 GCA_023457935.1 Bacteroidota bacterium
CATGGAAAGATTTTCAGACCAAAAACAATTCAGAATTGGTTGGAATTTTCGGAAATTTCATCAACAGAGTTGCCGTTCTGATTCACAAATATTATAACGGAACTGTTCCGGAAGGAAACGCAAACGCTGAAGAACTCAGGGAAATCGAAAAATCAGCAAAAGAAATTGAAATGTTCCTTGAAAATTTCGAGTTCAGAAATGCACTTTCTGCTTTGATGAATCTCGCCAGATTCGGAAACCAGTATCTGCAGACCGAAGAACCGTGGAAAACCATCAAAGACAATCCTGAAAAAACCGCTCAGTCATTATTTGTCGGAGTGCAGATTGCCGTTGCTTTGGCTCAGCTTTCCGAACCGTTTATGCCGTTTTCTTCAGAAAAGCTGTTGAAAATGTTTAATGTTGAACAAAGAAACTGGAACGAAATTTCCGGAGTACTCATCGAAAGCGGACATCAGATTAATGAAGCTGCTCTCCTTTTCTCAAAAATTGAAGACGACGTCATTGAAGCTCAAATCCAGAAACTTGAAAACACGAAGCAATCCAACAAAAAAACCAATCCAAACGCAAACCCAATGAAAGACGAAATCCAATTTGACGATTTTACAAAAATAGATCTTAGAACTGCAACCATTCTGGAAGCTGAAAAAGTTGAAAAAGCCGACAAACTTCTGAAGTTTAAGGTAGATACCGGAGTTGATGTGAGAACCGTTGTTTCGGGCGTTGCTGAAAGTTTCACACCGGAGGAATGCATCGGAAAACAGGTAATGATTCTGCTGAATCTTGCCCCAAGAAAAATTCGCGGAATTGAATCTCAGGGAATGCTTCTGCTGACCACAAAACCGGACGGAAAACTGTCATTTGTAACTCCGGATGACAAAGTGGAAAACGGAATTGAGATTGGATAGATTAGAACCTGGATTCGATAGCCGAGAACAAAGATTCAAACAAGAAAAAAGATTTCAGAAATTCTGAAATCTTTTTTTGTTTTCTATATTTCGTATTTATTCCATTCTGTTGTATTGGTGATGCCGAGTTTTTCCGGATCAAATACAGGATCTTTGCCTTCTTTTTTCTGCTGCTCGTAATCTTTCAGCGTTACCAAAGCTTTTTTCTGAAGAATCAGAATCGCAATAATATTCAGCCACGCCATCAAACCTACGCCGATATCACCCAAAGTCCAAGCGTTTCCACCGGTTGTGGTTGCACCGTAAATAATCGAAACAAAAAAACCGATTCTCAAAAGCCAGATTAATGATTTGCTCATTTTTTTCTGACGCAGATAATACAGATTCGATTCCGCCATAAAGTAATACGCCAAAACCGTCGTGAATACAAAAAACCAAAGCGCAATCGCCACAAAGCCATGACCAATTGCCGGAAAATGCTCTGAAATTGCGGCCTGAGTAAACAGCGGACCCTCTTCAACTCCCGGAAGATTATGCGTTAGGTAACCGCCGTTTCCGTCTTTCACATTGTACTGTCCGGTAAAAAGAATAATGAAAGCCGTCGCTGTACACACAAAAAGTGTGTCAATATATACTGAAAATGCCTGTAAAATCCCCTGTTTTGCAGGATGGGTTGTTGCAGCTGCTGCTGCTGCATGAGGAGCAGTTCCCTGTCCCGCTTCATTAGAATAAATTCCGCGCTTAACGCCCCAAGCAATCGCAGAACCTAAAATTCCGCCAAAAGTAGCATCCGCACCAAATGCTGACGAGAAAATAAGTTTCAGGACGGAAGGAATCTCTCTGAAATTCATTCCTATAATCACCAATGCCATTAAAATGTAGGCGCCGGCCATGAACGGAATTACCCACTCTGAGAATTTTCCGATTCTTTTAACATCACCCACGATAATGAATAAAAGCAGAATTACCATTGCAATTCCCACCCAAAGTTTATCGAGTCCGAAAGCACTTTCCATACTTCCTGCGATACTGTTACTCTGAACTCCCGGAAGAAAAACCGCACAAGCTACAATTGTTGTTATTGCGAAAATAACGGCGTACCATTTTTTCCCGATTCCTTTTTCAATATAGTAAGCCGGTCCGCCACGGTAATGTCCGTTTTTTTCAACTTTATAAATCTGGCCCAAAGCAGCTTCAATAAAAGCAGTTGCACTTCCGAGAAACGCAATCAGCCACATCCAGAAAACCGCGCCCGGTCCGCCCATCGCAATCGCAGTGGCAACGCCGGCAATATTCCCGGTTCCCACTCTTCCTGCAATCGCAATGGAAAATGCCTGAAACGGCGAAACTCCTTTTTCATTGGAATTCTCGGAAAAAAGCTGACCGATCATATCTTTGATAAGACGAACCTGAAGAAAACGCGTACGGAAACTGAAATAAAGTCCGGCCCCTAAACAAAGTATAATCAGCGCATTCGACCAGATGAGATCGTTAAGAGTAGTAATGATTTGATCCATTAAGAAATTGGAATTTTGGTTTTGATAATTTTTTCAGGATTTAATAATACAATTTTTTTCGGAAATAAGGGATTTTACCGAACTCTTTCAGTGGTTTACGTCAGTTTCATTCATCATCCGAAATACTCAAAGAAGCGAGATACGAATCGTCATCCTGCATCACTTTTTCTATCCTGAATCCGTTATGTTCCGCAGCTCTGCGCAATGTTTCATAATCGAGGTACAGCCATTTGATAGGATCTTCGGTTTCACCTTTATAATAAACCGTATAATCCAGTTCACCATAGTAACCCTGCGCGGGAATAAAATAGCCACCGTCGTCATCCTGATCATACATATATAAAATATCAGTTCCGTCTATCAGAACCTGGCCGCCATCATTCAGCAGCGATTTGAGTTTCTGCAGGTAAAGATCAATTTTCTCCAGACTTTCAAAAATTCCGGTGCCGTTCATCAGCAGCAAAACGGTATCAAATTTTCCCTGATAATCCAAGAGATTAGCGCAGACGGCTTTTTTCAGGCCTCTTTCTTTACAGATTTCAATTGAGCGCGGCGAAATATCCAGTCCGGTAACATCCATATTTTTTTCATTCTGAAGAAACAATGCATGCGAACCGGCTCCACAACCAACATCAAGAACCTTTCCCGAAGCAAGTACCATTGCGTTGCGTTCAACAGGATTCATTTCTTCGTGACCGCGGAACAGATACGATACGGGAAGCTCATCAAGTTCAGAAATTGAAGTTTCTGTCTGTAAATCTTCAGGTGAATTCCGGTGATAATAATCCCAGATTGCCTTGCCCATTAAATCTTTCATCAGTAAAAAATTTTTCAAAAATAGTCAATTTCACAAATGGAAAATTGTTATTTTTAGCTTAATAATTCTGAACCATGCGTAAAATTGATCAGCTTTTTGCCGAATATGCCGAAAGTCACCGCAACAGTACGAACAAAACCATCCACTGGATTTGTGTTCCGCTTATTTTTTTCAGCATTCTGGGATTGATTTCGCTGATTCCCGCGCCGCATTTCTGTGCACAGTATTACGGCTGCATCAGTATTGCGAGCGTTGTTGCAGTTGGGCTAGTTTCGGTGTATTACTTCATGCTTTCATGGAGAATCGGTTTAATCATGGTCTTTTTCATGTTTTTGCTTGAACATTTTGCGTATGCCATCAACATTCATTTTGAAGAAATTGCGCACTGGATTTATATCGGAATTTTTGTGCTTTCATGGATCGGACAGTTTTACGGCCATAAAATTGAAGGCAAGAAACCTTCTTTCCTTAAAGATCTGCAGTTTTTACTGATTGGGCCCATCTGGCTGCTGCATTTTATTCTGAAAAAATTGGGTATCCGCTACTAAAAATCAATTCTTCAAAAAAACACTAAATTAGCGGCAAACATTTCAACATGAAAAAGATAATACTGGTAACGGCTTTGGTTTCAGTTTCAATGATTTCCTGCCGAAACGGTGATGAAAAAGCCACTCTGGAAAACCTTGAGGGTAACTGGAACTGGGTTTCTACTACAACCGGAAACACGGTAACTACGCCTGCGACAACCGGAAAAGCGCTTGTGCTTTCATTACGGTCCGACAATTCCTATGAAGTAAAGGAAAATGATGCCGTAATCAGTTCTGGAACGTATACAACGACTGATTTTGTATCCAACCTCGATCATAAAACGCATACTTATGTAGATTTCTCCGATTATCCGGACCGTCTGGTTCATTCGGTAAGCGATTCCAAACTGTTTATGCGCGATGATCAGCCGAACGAAACTGTTGACGAATATAACAAGCTGCCTTAATCAGCGACCCAAAACAAACACAGCCGGAATTTTATGAAGTTCCGGTTTTTTGTTTTTCCACTCAGAAATTTTCAGCGTTCTGATGAATTCATCGCTTGGATGGTTGATGTTTGCAGCGATGCAAAGCTTCTGATTCGGATTCAGAAACTTGATCAAATCTTCTAAAAGCTGATTGTTGCGGTACGGTGTTTCCATAAAGATCTGCGAGGAACCGTTTTTCTGAACCAGATTTTCCAGAAACTGAATTTTCTTCTTTTTCTGCGCTTTATCAATCGGAAGATAACCGTTAAAAGCGAATTCCTGGCCGTTGAAACCACTCGCAATTAAAGCCATAATAATGGATGACGGCCCGTTTACCGGAACAACTTTTATGGAATTTTCGTGGCACCATTTTACCATAATATTTCCCGGATCGGCAATACACGGAAGTCCGGCCTCAGAAAGCAGCCCAAAATCCTGTCCGTCCTTCATCAGCTTCTGCGCTTCTTTAAGATCGGCACTTTCAGAATACTTGTCCAGAACAAAGAGTTTCAGTTCGCTCTGCTTCTTTTCCGGACAGAAAAATTTCACAACTTTTCTTGCTGTTTTCTCGTTTTCAACAAAGAAATAATCGGTTTTCAGAATATATTCTTTGATTACGGGTGCAAAATAATCAAGCGGTGATTCTTCGGAAAGATAGGCGGGAATAAGGAAAAGCACGGTTTGAGTTATGAGTTATGAGTTATGTGTTTTGAGTTATGTGTTTTGAAGGTTTTCTGCAATTTTGGTTGCGGCTGCATCAATCATCTGATATACATTTTCAAAATCATCCATGGTTCCCCAATAAGGGTCAGGAACTTCAATACTGTCACCATGTTCACCGCCAGCTTCCAGAAACAGTGAAATTTTGCTGCGCTGTTCTTCATTTTCAGCTTTTGAAACAACATCCTTAAAGACAGATAAATCCATACAGTAAATTTTGTCGAACTTATCCAAATCATCAGTCGTAACAGGTCTTGAGCGCTGTTTTGAAATATCAACACCATGATTTTGCGCCACTTTTACGGCTCTTTTGTCAGGATGTTCGCCTTCATGCATGGAAATGGTTCCCACCGAATCCACTTCGAAACCGCCATTCAGCTTTGATGCCAAAACGCCTTCAGCAATTGGACTTCGGCAGATATTCCCAAGGCAAACCATCAATATCTTCATAATTTCATTTTTTATAAAAATAAACAAAAAAGAGGAATATCGCTACTCCTCTTCGTGTTCTTCAGTTTACGCTGTTTAGCTTTTCAGTTTTTCTGTGAGCTCTTTAACGTATTTCTTAATTTCTTTATCAATTTTGGAAACGTCTTTAATCGTTTCGCACGCATACATTACGGTTGAATGGTCTTTTCCGCCCATTTCCTCACCTATTTTGGTGAACGTCGCGTTGGTATATTCCTTGGAAAAATACATCGCCAACTGTCTTGGTAGCGCAATTTCTCTTTTTCTGGTCTTGGAAAGCAGATCTTCTCTTTTGATACCGAAATACTCGCAAACCACTTCCTGAATATAAGGAATATTGATAACTTTTTTCTTGTTGGAAGCAATCTTGCTGATGGTTTCCTTTAAAAGTTCCAGCGTAAGATCCGATTTATAAATGGTGGAATACGCAATTACAGAATTGATGACACCAATTAAATCTCTGACGCTTGTTTTTACTTCTGTAGCCAGGAAATCCAGCATGTCATCCGTAAGAACAATTCCGTCGCGGCTCAGTTTGTCTACAATAATTTTTCTTCTCGTATCAAAGTCAGGCGCTTTTATCTCAGCGGTAAGTCCCCATTTGAAACGGGAAACAATACGTTCCTGAATATCCATGATATCAACCGGAGCACGGTCGGAAGTCAGGATAATCTGCTTGCCGTTCTGGTGAAGGTAATCGAAAATATGGAAGAAGCTGTCCTGAGTTGCGGATTTTCCCGAAAGAAACTGAATATCATCAATAATCAGAACGTCCACCATCTGGTAGAAATTGGCAAATTCCGTCTGCTTATGGGCTTTCGCTGCTGAAACAAACTGCTGGATGAATTTTTCTGATGACAAATAAAGAACCACTTTATCCGGAAACTGGCTTTTCACTTCAAGTCCAACGGCGTGTCCAAGGTGTGTTTTTCCGACACCGTAACCGCCATGAAGAAACAGCGGATTGAATGCCGTTGCGCCAGGTCTTTTCGCGATAGATTTAGCTACCGTTGAAGCAAATTTGTTGCTCTCACCTTCTACATAATTATCAAACGAAAAATCGGCTTTAAGGTTGGAGTCTATATTAACTTTCTTGATTCCCGGAACCACAAAAGGATTCACAATATTCTGTGCAGAAATATTCTGCGGAAGGGTTTCCTGAATTTTAGGCGCAGCAACAGATTTTCCTTTAACATTCAGCGTAATTGGCTTCTCTTTTCCGGCAGGTTTGTTTTCCATCACCTGATACCAAAGTTTCACGCCTTTCCCGATATATTTTTTTAAGGCAGCAGAAAGCAGGGACAGGTAGTTGTCCTCAATATATTCCTTGTAGAAATCACTCGGAACCATCAGTGTCAAATTATTGTCTACTAAAGATACAGGATGCACTTTATCAAACAGTAAATCAAAGGAATTTTCGAGTTTTTTCAGGTTGGAGTTGTCCTCAGCTGCATTAAGGTTGTCCTTCATAAAATGAAGGCATTTTTCCCATATCTGTGCTAAATTTTCGTTCATAATATCTGCTGCAATTTGCCCTTCTCTGTGCTTAATTTTATCGGGAAGACAAAGATGAAAAATTTAATGTGGAAAAAAAAATCATTGTCCTCTTGATTATTTAGAAATATATTTGTATGATGTATTAAAGACTTAAAATGATCCATACAACACACACATTACGAGTACGTTACGGAGAAACCGATCCCATGAAATACGTCTATTACGGCAATTATGCGGAGTATTTTGAAGTGGCCCGAGTGGAACTTTTCCGCAGCATCGGGATGTCGTACGACGAGATTGAAAAGCGCGGAATCTGGCTTCCCGTTTCCGAGTATAAAGTTAAGTATTTAAAACCAGGTTTTTATGATGAAATTCTGGAAATTCATACGTATATTAAAAAAATTCCCGGTGTAAGAATTGAATTTGAGTATGAAATTTTCAACGAGAAAAAAGAAAAGATTACTGAAGCGTCTACAACGCTGTTTTTTCTGAATTCCGCTACACGGAAAATTGAAAAATGCCCAGAATTTCTGATGGAACTGATTGAAAAAAACTGGACTGTTTAAATCATTATTTTTAATTACATCGAAATGAAAAAAACTGTATATTTGTCCTAAACGTAAACCTTCAATATGAAAAAAATACTATTTTCTTTCCTGATGTTCGCTTCTGCGGCTGTTTTTGCCCAACAAACCAACTCTTTCGTGGTTGTTGACGGAAATGTTGCGTCTGAAAAATTCGCTCAGGAAAATCAGAAATACATTAAAAGCAAACAAGTATACACAGCTTCATCTGCAATTCCTGCAGGACTTAAGAAATTTGAGAACTACGCTTCAAACGGAATTACAGAACTTAAAATGAAGGAAGAACGGTTTGACAGAATTGAGTTTTCAGCTTTGAATGAACAGTTTAATCTTCCTGAAAGCAATCCCGTTTATTTTGACGGAATTCAGATTACCGATACCAACCTGAAAGTAATCGGTGATGTTCTGGCAGCGATGGAAGTTAAGATGATTGACGGAAAACAGGTTCTTGAAATAAGATCTTCGAAATAATTTACCTTATTTTATTTATAGAAGCGTTCACAAGAGCGCTTTTTTTATTGGTACTTGTCGCCCCACTTCCGCTTCTGCTCTTCCCTGATTTTTTTCTCCGTAGAATTTTCGCCCGGTTCGTAAAAAACAGTTCCTCTGATTTCTTCCGGCAGAAACTCCAGGTTTACAAAATTTCCCTGATGCGAATGCGCATAGTCGTAATTCCTGCCGTAATCCAGATCTTTCATCAGTTTGGTCGGCGCATTTCGCAGATGCAGCGGAACAGGAAGATTTCCCGTTTTTTTCACCAGATCCATTGCCTGATTAATCGCAAGATAAGTGGAATTTGATTTTGGTGAAACCGCAAGATACACCGCTGTTTCACTCAGAATAATCCGCGCTTCAGGATTTCCGATAATATTCACCGCCTGAAAACAGTTATTGGCTACCACCAAGGCATTCGGATTCGCCAAGCCGATATCTTCAGAAGCCAGAATTACCATTCTGCGTGCAATAAACTTAATGTCTTCGCCGCCAACCAGCATTCTGGCCAGCCAGTACACCGCTGCATTCGGGTCGGAACCGCGCATCGATTTGATGAAAGCCGAAATGATATCATAATGCTGCTCACCGTTCTTGTCGTAAAGCGCCATGGTTTCCTGAAGAACCGAAAGCACATCATCATTCGTAATCTGTTTTTTTCTGGAATTCCTGAAGTTGTTCAGAACAATTTCCACTGAATTGATGAGTTTTCTTGCATCGCCGCCGGAATACTGAATGAGCGCCTGTTTGTCTTTCAGAGAAAATGAAGTGTTTTCATTCTCATTGAATTTACCCAGCGCGATATCGGCGAGTTCTTCCAGTTTTTCGAAACTTAAAGATTTCAGAACATACACCTGTGAACGCGAAAGCAAAGCTGAAACCACTTCAAAGCTTGGGTTTTCGGTTGTAGCGCCAATCAGCACAATCCATCCTTTTTCCACCGCATGAAGCAGTGAATCCTGCTGCGATTTGTTAAAACGGTGAATTTCATCAATAAAAAGAATCGGTGATTTTCCGGAGAAAAGGTTTTGTTTTTTTGCTTCTTCGATGACATCGCGCACATCTTTCACACCGCTTGAAACGGCCGAAAGTTTAAAGAATTTTCTTCCGGATTTTTCTGAAATAATTTCAGCGAGAGTAGTTTTTCCGGTTCCGGGCGGCCCCCAGAAAATAAGTGAGTTCAGGGTATCGTTTTCCAGCATTTTACGGATGGTTCCGTTTTTTCCTGTAAGATGTTCCTGCCCCAGAACTTCATCAAGAGTTTTGGGCCTGAGCTGTTCGGCTAATGGAATATTGTGATTCAAAACAGTAGATTAAGATACAGCAAAAGAGTTTTGTTTTACTTCCTGTTCAGCTTCAAAACGTTCTACCCAGGAACGGAATATTCCGTCGAACTCTTCTACTTTATTTTTGTCGAGAATTTCCTTGCTCACGGCAATTTTTTTCCCGTTCCGGTCTGTAAAACGATATTCACCAACAACATATCTTACATCGGCCAAATCGGTGAAGTAAATGGTTTTAGGAAAGTAATTGGTGATCGTAACATTTGTATCACTGATATTCAGAAACTTACGTCCTTTCAAATAAAAATACAAACCCAAATATAATGGACCGATGAAAATAAAAAGCACATGGTACCATACTGTTTCGCCGGTCATGAGCCATTCATAAAATCTGAAAGCACCAACTACAGACCATAAAATGCCCATAATAAGATTACTGTTCAGCGTCCATTTTGAATATCCAATCTCCATATATATAGTTCTAATTTTTCAAATTTACCGATTATTATTCTATTTTTGCACTGCCTTGAAACTAACCTTCAATAAAATCATCACGTTTCCTCTGATTGTTCCTATCAGAATATATCAGTGGGTGATTTCGCCGCTTCTGCCATCCAATTGCAGGTATCATCCTACCTGTTCGCATTATATGATTGAAGCGCTGCAGGTTCACGGTATTTTCAAAGGTCTTTATCTTGGCATCCGAAGAATTCTGCGCTGCCATCCGTGGGGAGGAAGCGGTTACGATCCTGTTCCGCCAAAAAACGAATAATTTTACATCCTTTTAAATAATAAATTTATTATAAAAAATGCTTACACTGCTGTACACTACCTGGGATCCGTCAACAGGCATCGAATTGGGGCCGATAACCCTTCATTACTACAGTTTGATGTTCATTCTGGCTTTCGGGCTTGGCTACATCATCATGACGAAAATTTTCAAAATTGATAATGTTCACCAGAAATACCTTGAGCCGCTTTTCACATGGACTTTGCTTGGAACTATTCTTGGCGCAAGACTTGGCCACGTTATTTTTTATCAGCCGGAACTTTTCAAACAGGATTTCTGGTCGGTTTTTCTGCCGATACAGACCAAACCTGAATTCAAATTCACCGGTTTTTCGGGCCTTGCAAGTCACGGTGCAACTATTGCCTTAATTTTCACAACACTGTATTACGCCTATAAAATCATCAAAAAGAATCCTTTTTGGGTGTACGACAGAATCGGAATTGTGGTAGCACTCGGCGGTGCATTTGTGAGAATCGGTAACTTCTTCAATTCGGAAATTATTGGGAAGCCGACTCCTGAAGGTTCTCCTTTTGCGGTGCTTTTCCCACAGCAAAGTACTGAATACGGTGCCATTGTACCAAGATATCCAACACAGCTTTTTGAAGCGGCCGGTTACTTTCTGCTGTTTATACTGCTTTGGTACTTCTACCGTTATACCAGAAAAAAGTACGAGCAGGGCTGGCTGTTCGGACTGTTCTTCATTATTCTTTGGGCCATTCGTTTCTTTGTGGAATTCCTGAAAGAACCGCAAGGCGATGAATTCATCACATTTGCCGGACTCAATACCGGACAGGTACTTTCAATACCGTTTATGCTTGCAGGATTTGTTATTCTGTTTACCGCCAGGAACAGGACGATTACTGAAGAAGAAAATCAGAAAACCGAATAAAAAAATGCCTCATTTGAGGCATTTCTTATTTTATAGTAAGTATACGTATTAATCCTGAATGTTCGTGATACATCATGCAGACGGCAATTCCGTTGAACTCCGGACATGACTCCGGCTTTTCATAAGTAACCGAAATTTTGCTGCCGGGTTTCCGGTCCTGAATTTTCTTAAAATTACAGATTCTGTAATCTTTTCCTTCCGACTGGATATAGGTTCCGGTACAGTCGCGCACAATAATACCGGAAAGTGATCCTTTATCAGGAATCGTTCCAGATTTGTTACTCAGTTCTGTTTTTGCCCCTGTTTCAGTATCCGCTTTCTGAACAGTATTGCACGAGAGAATCAGCGTAGCAGCGAAAACCGTAAAAAGACCTTTTAGAATATACATGATGTTTTTTTTCTAAGGATGATTCAAGAATAGCGCCATTATCTTTCCAGAGATCTGAAAACTTCAGGAATATGTTCAATCAGGTCGGTTGCGAGCAGACTTTCTCTGGAAAACTTCTCCAATGCAAAATCACCGGCTTTACCATGCAGCCAAACTCCGAAAACAGCAGCTTCTTCAGCAGTGTAATGCTGCGCCAGTAATGAAGTTATAATTCCGGTAAGCACATCGCCGCTTCCGCCTTTCGCCATTCCGGAATTTCCTGTAATATTATAATACACCTTTCCTTCCGGCGTAATAATCTGCGTATGATGGTCTTTCAGAACGATATAAATCTGATGTCTTTCTGAGATTTGCTTTGCTCTAGCCAGCCGCTCAAACGAATCTGCTGAAGAACCGAAAAGTCTTTCAAATTCTTTCGGATGCGGTGTTATAATAGAATTCAAGGGTATGAAAGTGAGAAATTCAGGGTTCTTTGCAATCAGGTTCAAGGCATCAGCATCAAGAACCACCGGTTGATCATGATTCTTGATAAAAGAGAGAAAATTTTCTTCAGTTTCAGGATCAGTTCCAAGTCCGGGACCAATTCCGCAAACGAAGTCTTTTTCAACTTCAAAAACAGAAACGAAATCTTCACCGCCGTACAGATACATGGCTTCTGGACAGGCAGTCTGCATTATCTCGTAACCGCATTTCGGAGCTAAAGCATAGGTAAGTCCACTACCCGATCTTAAAGCTGCGCGTGTTGCTAAAACCGCAGCGCCCATTTTCCCAAAACTTCCGGCAATTATGCAGGTTTTACCGAAATTTCCTTTATGGGAAAAATCCGGTCTGGGTTTATAAATGTTTTTTATAATGTTATCGCAGACAATCAGCTGACCGGTTTGTGTTTCATTGATATAAGTACTGCTTAGGTCGATATCCAGAATATGAACTTTCCCACAGAATTTTCCGGTTTCAGGATGAAGAAATGATTTCTTCCAGAACTGAAAACTCAGGGTTTCATCTGCAGAAAAAATAGTGGAATTTTCATCCAATTTATGATCTGCAGAAAGTCCGGAAGGAATATCAACAGCAACCTTCCAGGCCGAAATACCGTTCAGAATTTTTACGATAGATTCATATTTGCCTTCTAGATTTCTAGAAAGTCCGGTTCCGAACAAAGCATCAATGATCACGACCTTTGAAAAATCAAACTGTTTCGCATCTTCAAAATCCAAAAGATCAATTCCCGAAACCGGTTTCAGACGCTCAAAATTGACTTTGGCATCATGACTCATATGATCCGTATTCTTCAGATCTGTAAAAACCGTTACATCAAATCCGTCCAGATACAGCAGGCGCGCGATTGCGAAACCGTCACCACCGTTGTTTCCGGGTCCGCAAAACACTGCGAATGTCTGGTTTTGTTTGCTGTTCTTCTTTAAATGTATGACACAGGCAGAAGCGGCCCTTTCCATAAGATTTACGGAAGAAACGGGTTCGTTTTCTATGGTGAAAGCATCGGCTTTCCGAATCTGGTTTGTACTAAAAATTTTCATTATATTATTTGAATCAAATTTAGAAATTTGGCGGAAAACAAATATGCTTCCATGCTGTTTTTGTTATCTTTACGTGTATAAATTACTCTGCTATTTAAATTATTTACTACTTTTGCAGCAGTAAACATTAAAAATAAAATTATGGGATTTGTAAAAGAATTTAAAGAATTTGCATTCAAAGGAAATGTAATGGATTTGGCAGTCGGTGTGATGATTGGTGCTGCTTTTGGTAAAATCGTAACTTCATTGGTTGAAGATGTCATTACACCTCTTCTTCTTACACCAGCTTTAAAAGCTGCAGGAGTTGACAACATTGCAGAATGGTCTGTAAACGGAGTTCTTTGGGGAAAATTTATCGCAGCAGTCATCAGCTTCCTTGCAATTGCAATGGTACTGTTCTGGTTGATTAAAGCGGCGAATAAAGTAAACAAGCCAGCTGAAGCTGCACCGGAAGGACCTTCTTTCACTGATGCTCTTCTTATGGAAATCCGTGACGAACTGAAAAAGAAATAATCAGTCCGCATCATAAAAAAACAGAATCGCTCCGGAGTCCGGAGCGATTTTTATTTTTGATTCGTCGAATTTTTAGTGAATCTGCAGAATGGAACAGATCTGTTCTGCAAGCGAAAGCCCGATTCTGTCCTGTGCTTCAAGCGTTGATGCGCCTGTATGCGGAGTTAATGAAATCTTCGGATGATTAAGAATGGCTCTTGAAGGCGTCGGTTCGTTTTCAAAAACATCCAGTCCGGCAAACGAAACTTTTCCGGAATCCAGCGCTTCAATAAGTGCTTTTTCATCGATAACGCCGCCTCTGGAACAGTTGATGACGGCAACACCGTTTTTCATCATTTCAAACTGAGGTTTACCGATCATGTATCCTTCACTTTGTGCGGGAACATGCAGTGTTATAAAATCGGCGTGTTTCAGAACATCTTCCACGGGTTCTGTCTCAATATCAACATTGATGAACTGGCTGTTATAGAATTTCACCTTGATGCTTGCCTTGCCTACATTGTTATCTGCAGCAATCACCCGCATTCCCAATCCCAGTGCAATTCTCGCTACTTCCTGGCCAATTCGGCCCATTCCGATAATTCCAATGGTCTTGCCACGAAGTTCGATTCCTTTTTCGTAGGATTTCTTCAGTGCGGCAAACTCAGAATCACCTACAAGCGGCATCTTTCTGTTGGAATCTTCAAGAAAACGCGCTCCTGTAAAAAGGTGGGCAAAAACCAGTTCCGCAACAGATTCCGATGAAGCAGACGGTGTATTAATGACGTGAATTCCTTTGGAACGCGCATATTCAACATCAATGTTATCCATTCCAACGCCACCTCTGCCAATAATTTCAAGCGAAGGGCAAGCGTCAATGAGATCTTTACAGATTTTTGTTGCGCTGCGGACCAAAACCGTACGGATCTGATGATCATTTATAAAACCGGCCAGAAAATCCTGCGGCACTTTTGTGGTAATCACCTCAAAACCTTTTTCGGCAAGTGCTTCCACTCCGGATTTGTCCAGACCGTCATTTGCGAGTACTTTCATCTGTATCAGTGCTTAATCTTTAAATACTTCTATGGTAACCTGCTTTTCAACCATGTCGGTAAATTTTCCTTTGTAGCGTGTTGCTTTCACCAGGTGATTATCAATCCAGTGGTAATTTCCGCCTCTTGGTTTGCCGCAAAGTACGCTGTGGTATTTAAAGCCGTGCTTATCAAGCCAGTCAATTGTAATCTGTTTCAGATCTTCCGTTCGCGATGTAAAGAAGCAGATAATGTGTCCCTGATCGTACCATCTGTTAATGGTTTCCAGCGCATCCGGATACGGCTCGCAGGTGATCATTCTATCCGGTTCCTCGTTCGGAACATCGTCGGTAATTGTACCGTCGATATCGATAAGGTAGTTCTTGACACCGTCTTTCAGAATCGGGCTAAGATGGTCTTTAAATTCCAGTTCCATAGTAAAAATTTCAAGCCACAAAAATACTTAATTTTTTGATAATCAGATTCCTTTTATTTAAAGGAATTCTTAATTTTCGGTATGCACAAAACAAAGCACGAATAATGCAAATCTGTTTCCGCTTCCGTAAGAAATTAACTATCTTTGATACCAATATTTTTTATGGAAGAACAGGTAGTTTTGGTTACAGAAAATGATGAAGTTCTGGGTTTGATGGAAAAACAGCAGGCGCACATCAACGGGCTTCTTCACCGTGCTTTTTCAGTGTTTCTTTTTAATGATCAAGGTGAAATGCTTCTGCAGCAGCGAGCCGCATCAAAATACCATTCCCCGAACCAATGGACCAATGCAGTATGTTCGCATCCGAGGAACAACGAATCCTATCTTGAAGCAGCAAAAAGACGCCTTAAGGAAGAATTGGGTATCGAAACTTCACTAGAAGAAAAGTTCCACTTTGTTTACAAGGCAGATGTTGGCCAGAATCTTTGGGAACATGAGCTGGATTATGTTTTCACCGGCAGTTATGAAGGTGGTTTTAAACTGAATAAAGATGAAGTTGCTGCTGTACGCTATATTTCCATGGAAGCTCTTGAAGAAGAAATGAGCCGGAATCCTGAAAATTTTACTGAATGGTTTAAAATTATCCTGAAGGAATACAAGCAGCATTTATAGCATTCATTTCCTTACATCAATTATAAAAATCAACTACAATATGAACAGAACAGCTTTATTTGACAAACACGTTTCGCTTGGAGCGAAAATGGTACCTTTTGCAGGTTTCGAAATGCCTGTGCAATATTCCGGACTTACAGAAGAACACTTTGCAGTAAGAGAAAAAGTCGGGATTTTTGATGTTTCGCACATGGGACAGTTTTTTATTGAAGGTCCCGAAGCAAAAGATTTGCTGCAAAAAGTTACCACCAATAATGTTGATGCACTTGAAGACGGAAAAGCGCAGTACAGCTGTCTGCCGAATGAAAACGGCGGCATTGTTGACGACCTTATTGTTTACAAAATGAACGACGGAAAATATTTCGTAGTGGTGAACGCTTCCAACATCGAAAAAGACTGGGATCACATCTCGAAATACAATTCTTTTGATGCGAAAATGACAAATGCTTCGGATGAAATGTCGCTGATCGCAATTCAGGGACCGAAAGCCGTTGAAACTTTACAGAAACTCACTTCCACAAACCTATCTGAAATTCCTTATTACAGTTTTACGGTTGGTAAAGTGGCAGGCGTTCAGGATGTGATTATTTCGAACACCGGTTACACAGGAAGCGGCGGTTTTGAGATTTATTTCAAAAATGAATCTGCGGTGAACCTTTGGGACGAAATTACCAAAGCCGGAGAGGAATTCGGACTTCTTCCGTGCGGACTTGGCGCGAGAGATACCTTAAGACTGGAAAAAGGATTCTGCCTGTACGGAAATGACATCGATGGTACAACCTCTCCTATTGAAGCCGGATTGGGTTGGATAACGAAATATGAAAAGGATTTTGTTTCCAGAGAAAAATTTGAGCAGCAGAAAGCAGAAGGAATCACCAAAAAACTGGTTGGTTTCGAAATGCAGGAAAAAGCAATTCCGCGCCACGATTATCCGGTTGTGGATGCTGAAGGAAATATAATCGGAAGAGTTACTTCGGGAACCATGAGCCCAATGAAAAAAGTCGGAATCGGAATGGCTTATGTCGACAAACCGCTTTTCAAACTGGGTTCTGAAATTTTTATACAGATCAGAAACAAAAACATTCCTGCGAAAGTGGTGAAAATGCCTTTTGTTTAAAAAGTGGTCAGTAATCAGTGGTCAGTGGTCAGTAGACACTTTTTGGGGCGGCGCTTTGCGCCGCCCCAAAAAGTGTCTTATTTTAAATGCTGATAGCAGTAATCATTGCCGATACTCGTATAATGTCTGCATCGCGTTCCTTTTTTGGTGGTTCCCTTGCAGCGGTTTTTCGCGTTTGTTCCGTGAGTTTTCTTCGTTCCACCGGAAATTCCAAGAGCGGAATGGAAAGGCGGTCTGCAGATACTGCATGGTGAAAAACCGGAACGCTGCGCTTTCTCCACAGTATTGGCTTTAGAAACATTCTTTACCATTCTGCAGCTGGCGAGATGGTATTTCGTTCCGGAAGGCGTTGTATAAACAGTCTGTGCAGAAATGCAGGCAAAAATAAACAGAAACAGTATACTGAAGTACTTTATCATTTTTTGCTGAAATACTCAGTTAGCTTTTCGAGATTGGCTTTTTCATTTCCGACAAAAATCTGATCATCGGTAATAAAAACCGGCCTTTTCAGAAAGCTGTAATGATCCAGAAGGAGTTTTTTGAAATCGTTTTCTTTCAATGATTTTACATCGATGTTTCTCGCTTTAATCTGTGTTGATTTCCTGCTGAACAGCGCTTCGTAGGAATTCGTCAGCCTGTACATTTCAGCGAGTTCTTTCTCTGTAACCGGCTCCGATTTTATTTCCCGAAAACTCCAGTCTGTCAGGTCTTTATCAGCCATAATTTTCTTATTGGTTCCGCAGGTTTTCAGGTAAAATACTTTCTTCATTCCACAAATTTACGCAAATAAAAATCCGGCTCAAAACCGAGCCGGATCTTATAATATCTTCTGCAAAGATTACTGAGGAATCACCAAAACCTGTCCCGGATAAATTTTATCAGGATCGGAAAGCATTGGTTTATTGGCCTCAAAAATTCTGTTATAAGCATTTACGTCTCCGTAAACTTCTTTAGCGATTTTAGAAAGTGTATCCCCGCTTTCTACGGTGTGATATTTTGGTTCTGCAACAGTTACTGCCGGAGTTGCCGCCTGTGCCGGAGCCGCTCTAAGTGTCATCATATCGGTTACACCGTCGATTCCTTCTACATTTCCTGCCGCTACATAAATTTTACCTTTTTCTTCAGCATTTCTGGCTTCGCCCGAGATTGTTACCTTATCATCAGCAACCGTGAAGGTAATTCCGGAAATATCAAAACCATATTTAGCAACGTGATCTCTCACTTTTACTGCCTGTTCTTCCGGAGTTTCTCCTCCGCCAAAAATTTTTTCACCTACGTTTTTGAAAAATGAACCTAATCCCATTTTAAATAATTTTTTAATGTTAATGTATTTTTTGCCAAGACTTTCTTAAGCATTCTAAAGTTAGCAAAATGCATGCGATACCTGCGTTAAGAAAGCGTTAAAATTACTTTTGAAAGCGCAACTAGCTTGCAGCCAAAAACTTACCGAATTTTCTTTCTTTACCATATCCATCAGTAAAACTGCCTTCACCAAAAATCTGGCTTCCGTTAACAAAAACGTTTTCCACGACTCCTTCTGCGCGGTTCACAAGACGCGGATAATGGTTGAATTCCTCAATATTCTCTTCGAAAACCTGTTCGGAGACATTGCTCAGAAATTCCGGATTAATGATATTAAGCGTTGCAGCTTTACCTTCTGCAAGATAACAGCTGTCCAGTCCGAACCAGTCGGCCTGTTCCTTACTGAGCCGCCATATGCATTTTTCCATCGACATAAATTTCTTGCCGGCTTTTTCTGCATCATATACCTGCTTAATCATTTTCAGAGGAAAATCGTAGAAAGCCATATTCCTTAAATGTGCTCCGGCATCAGAAAAACTGATGAGATTGAACGGATAGTCAAGAAGAGTTTTGCGTACTTCTGCCCTGTCGTTTGCGATCGTGGTTGTCCAGCGGATCTTCTTGTCGTATTTTACTATCAGGTCAAGGAAGGTATCCACAGGATGTTCATTTTTTTCTTTTGAAATCTGATAGAAATTTTTCCCAACCAATGATTCGTCCGGACAGTCGAGAATTACAGCAACCGACAAATCGCGGTGCCACACCTTCGGTGCGAACTTGGCCCGGAATTCCTTCTTAAACTGTTCACGGAATTTTTCATCGCGGATCATGTCATTTCTTCGGTCAAGATTTTTCGCAAGATCGCGCATTGCTTCACCGCTTGGGAACTCTTCAAACATTACAGAATCAACTCCATCATAATACACAGTAAACGGACATGGCGGCGTCTGCATCCGGAAATTGGCATTCAGTTTTGTATTGAAAAACTTAACACCTGTTTTCAGAATATTCAGCAAATAACGGTCTGCAATTAGATCCATCATCGTAATCATCGTTGTTTTCAGTGGTTTGCGACGGATTCCGCAACTTGTCATCATGTAATTAACAGCGCTTACTCTTGTTACTAAATTTGGTGCGCCCTGCAGTATTCTGCCACGTTCTCTTAGAATTTCTATTAGCGGTTTACGCTCTTTCCATGAAGCGTAGAATGATGGCGTTTTGTGGCTCCAGTATTTTTCGCCGTCCATTTTGTCCCACGGACTGTCCATTGTTGAAAGTCCGAGGAATCCTGCATCCAAAGCGTCAGTGAGAAGACTGTTCATTTCCTGAACTTCCTTTTGGGTTGGCTTTTCATTTTCAGAAACTGATCTTTTCATGCCCATTATTCTGCTTCTTAAATCGGAATGGCCAAGAAAACTGGCAACATTTACACCTAAAGGCAGTTTTTCAATATAATTCACCCATTCTTTTGGTGAATTCCATGTTTTCTGCTGTTCCATAATCGGAAGCATTACTTCACGCGGAATAGCTTCCACGCGGGTAAAACTGTCGCAGGTATCTTCAGGATTATTAAGCACCGCAGAAACCGAACAGCTGCCGAGAACGATGTTGGTAACGCCGTGCCGTGCGCTTTCCTTTAAACCGGGCGACGCAATTACTTCAGCATTGTAATGCGTGTGCGTATCAATAAAACCGGGCGTAATCCATTTTCCTGACGCGTCAATAATCTGCGTCTGTTCATCAGTAATTATTTCATCAGCAGAAATCTTCGTGATTTTTCCCTTTTCAATCAGAATATTTTTTACAGCAGCTTTCTCATTGAGATCTCCACTGAAAAACAAACCATTTTTGATCAGAATTTTTGTACCCATGAATGTTTTTTCTAAAGTTAATAAAATTCTGTCGCAGGTCGGTAAAATTCTGAACGTAAGGCATAATTTCGTTATCTTTAATCTTCAAAACTTAACAGTAATGCAGAATAAGACCGTTTTTCAGTTTATTTCGGAACCTTCAGATGTTAATTATGGCGGAAATGTTCATGGCGGAAGCGTGATGAAGTGGATTGACCAGGCCGGCTATGCCTGCGCCAGTTCCTGGGCTTCGAGCTATTGTGTTACGGTGTATGTGGGTGGAATCCGGTTTTATTCGCCCATAAAAATCGGACATATTGTTAAGGTTGAAGCAGAAGTTATTTATACCGGAACAACAAGCATGCATATTGCCATCAATGTTTCTTCAAGGAACATCAAGCGGAAAGAATTTGAAAAGAAAACGCACTGCATCATCGTTTTTGTAGCGGTTGATGATGAAGGAAACTCAATTGAAGTTCCTGAATTTATTCCCAAAACCGAAGCGGAGAAAAAAATGCAGCAGTACGCGGTTAAACTGATGGATCTAAGAAAACAGATTGAGACGGAAATGAAACCGTTTATGTAACCAAATAAAAATGCCTCCAGAATTGGGAGGCATTTTTTATAATTTGATACAGTTGATTATCTCGCAATATTCACCGCTCTTGTTTCACGGATTACGGTTACTTTAACCTGTCCAGGATAAGTAAGTTCGTTCTGAATTTTCTCAGAAATATCATAGGAAAGCTGATGGCTTTGCTCATCATTTACCTTTCCGCTTTCCACCATCACACGAAGTTCACGGCCGGCCTGAATTGCGTAAGCGCTGGAAACACCGTCGAAACTTAAAGCCGCAGCTTCAAGATCTTTCAGACGCTGAATATAGGATTCCAGTACCTGACGCCTTGCTCCAGGTCTTGCTCCGGAAATACCGTCTGCAACCTGAATGATTGGCGAAAGCAGTGAAGTCATTTCAACTTCATCGTGGTGCGCTCCAATGGCGTTAACCACTTCTGCATTTTCACCGAATTTTTCTGCCCACTGCATTCCTAAAAGTGCGTGAGGAAGCTCTGATTCCTGCTCAGGAACCTTTCCGATATCGTGAAGCAAACCTGCTCTTTTTGCCAGTTTTACATTCAAACCAAGCTCTGCAGCCATCGTTGCAGCAATGTTCGCTACTTCTCTTGAGTGCTGAAGAAGGTTCTGTCCGTAAGAAGAACGGTATTTCATTCTACCGACAATTTTTACTAGCTCCGGATGAAGACCGTGGATTCCAAGATCGATAATGGTTCTCTTACCAACTTCAATGATTTCCTCTTCAATCTGTTTTCTGGTTTTTTCAACTACTTCTTCAATTCTCGCAGGGTGAATTCTTCCGTCCGTCACCAGTCTGTGAAGGGAAAGTCTGGCGATTTCTCTTCTCACCGGATCAAAGCATGAAAGAAGAATAGCTTCCGGAGTGTCATCAACGATGATTTCTACACCTGTAGCGGCCTCCAAAGCACGGATATTTCTACCTTCTCTACCGATAATTCTACCTTTAACTTCGTCGGATTCAATATTGAATACCGAAACTGAATTTTCGATTGCCTGTTCGGTGCCGATTCTCTGAATGGTCTGAATAACAATCTTTTTCGCTTCATTTTTCGCATTTAGCTGCGCTTCTTCCATAATGGACTGTACGTGCGCCTGTGCTCTTGTTTTCGCTTCGGATTTCAAAGATTCAACGAGTTCTGTCTTCGCTTCTTCTGCAGAATAATTGGAGATTTTTTCAAGCATTTCTACTTTCTGTGCAGTCGCTACGTCAAGTTCGTGCTGTTTTTTCTCAAGAATTTCGTGTTTCTTGCCGTAATCGGTAATCTGTCTGTCCAGATCTTTTTCAAGTTTTGAGGTTTTGTTCAGTTCATCATTCAGCTTGTTTTCCTTGTCCTTGATTCTCTTTTCCGCATCCTGCATTTTCTTTTCTCTGGCCTGAATATCAGCGTCGTGCTGCGATTTCAGTTCCAAAAACTTCTCTTTGGCCTGTACGTTTTTCTCTTTCTTTACTGCTTCGGCCTGAACAGTTGCTTTCTCTATAAGATTTTCAGCATTCTTCTTGGCATCTTCAACGATGAATTTAGCTTTGGAATTGAGGGAGGATTTCGAGAAAACCATTCCCAAAACCGCTCCTATCACCAGTGCCAGAACGCCTACGATAATTGTGGTGGTCATATATATTGATATTTAATGTTCTTCAATTTTTTCATAAAAAAAGCCTACAACAATCCGGTGATATAGAGTAAACTCCTAATCAACACGATTTGAGCTGATTTTCACTTTCTGTAATCCGCGCAGGGCGGCACGCCATCAAGTGAACTTTTGCCCGGTAATTGTTTAGCGTTGAGTTTACCTTTAATGTGTTAGAATCATTGTAGGCAGAATGTTCGGAAAAGAAAAATCTACTTTTCCAGCTCACCAAGCATCTGGTTTACTTTCGTTAACCTGTCGTTGGCTGCTTTTATATTTTTTTCGTTAGTTAAAGAGGCCACTTCGGCGTTTGTTCCCAGTTTAAGGCAACACATCGCCAATGCATCCTGCTTGTCGCGCACGTCAAAATTCTGTTCAAAATCCTTAATCATGTTTTCAATCTGCTTTCCTACTTTGCGGAGGGTTTCTTCCTCTGCGGCAGGAACATTCAGCGGATATACTCTACCGGCAATGTTGATGGTAATTCTTCTTACATCCATTACAGTCCGCTGTTTTGAAGTTGAGCAATGCAGGAGTCTATTTCCTTTACCAAACGGTTGATGTGGTTTTTCATCATCCTGTTATGTTCCGGATTTCCTGATATTGCGGAATAAAGTTTTATATTTTTCTGTTCTTCTGAAAGTACCTGATTTTTCTTTCGTTCTTCATCATATTTCTTCTTCAGATCGGTATGCTCTATTGAGAGTTCAGCAAATTTTTCAGAGAGACTGCGGTAATTGCTGTGCAGCGCCGTAATCTTTTTTTCCAGTTCCGAAAAATTATTCTCTAAATCCCTGAGCATTTTCAGTTTTCAATTCTAACTATTAGCAAAAATATAAAAATTAATATTTAAACATGCATTTACAGAGTCTTTTTTACATATAAAGCCAAAAAAGGGAAGCTTTTGCCTCCCTTATATTTATTATTTCTGAATGCTTATTCAAATTTAAGAATGAACATGAATGCTTTTGATCTGAAGCCGGAAAGCGAAGCTGCCCAGTAAGGCGGCGTTCCCGGATTGTCGGCTACGTGTTCGTTATTCAGGAAGAAAGTTCCTCTCACACCTGGCGTAAGCTTAAATCTTCTGAAATAAAGCTGAACACCCATTTCTGCAGACCACGCGAAATTATGCGTTGTTGAACGGAAAGTTCCGTCCAGATTGTCATCTGCATTCTGTGCTCTGGACTGTAGGTTTACAATGTAGTTAACGCCCGCTGCTGCATACGGTCTTGAGTTGTACCATCTGTCACCATGAACCTCAATGAGTGCAGGAATATCGAGCAATGTTGCCTTGATTGATCTTGTTTTATCTGCTTCACTCAGAACTCTCGGAATAAATGGATCGTTGGTAAGTGTACCGGCAGAATACTGATCGTTGGACTGTGTTTCAAATCTTAATTCGCGCTGTAAAAACTGAAGACCAGGTTCCAGTCTTAAATCAAAATGGTCGTTAAGTCTCAGTCTTCCCATCAAACCGGCACCAAAACCGTAACTCGGTTCACTTGTAACTGCATTGTGATTGCCGTTCATACCGTATCTTGGATGAAGAACCAGGCGGTAATCGTACATTGCACCATTAAGAAAAAATCCCCAGCTGAATTTCTGCTGATCAAAGCTTTCGAGACGGTCCATTCTGTCCCTTGTTCTGAACTGTGCGTCAGCAAAGGTTGCAACTCCCAAAGATGCCAAAACCAGCGATTTTAATAAAAATTTATTCATAATTATTTCGTTGCTTTATAAATGGTAGCAATTCCCAAACTTAGTTTTTTATATTCCACATGCTCGAAACCGGTTTCCAGCAGAATCGATTTCATTTTTTCTCCGAAAGGAAACGCATTTACAGAATCCGGCAGATAAGTGTAAGCTCTGTTGTCCTTGGAAACCAGTCTTCCTATAAGCGGAAGAATATTCCTGAAATAGAACATGTAAAAAGGCCCCAGGAATCCTTCTACTTTCGAAAACTCAAGAATATAGATACTCTTTCCTTTCTTCACTACCCTTCTGAGTTCTGCCAAACCTTTGCGCAGATTCTCGAAATTTCTCACACCAAATGCTACAGAAACAGCATCAAAACGCCCCTCTTCAAACGGAAGATTCTCTGCATCACCTTTCTGCATAGAAATTCTGCCGTCTAAATTAAGTTTTTTTATTTTAATAATACCAACATTTAACATTTGTTGCGACAAATCCAGACCTACTACTTTGGCGCCTGTTCCGTTTTCAATCGCGATAGCGAGATCTCCCGTTCCCGTGGCAACATCCAGTACTTCCTCAGGCGAATCTGCATTCATCCACTTCACCAGTTTTTTTCTCCAGATCTTATCGATCTGCATGGAAAGTACATGGTTCAGAAGGTCGTATTTGGGTGCGATATTGTCGAACATATCTTCCACCTCGCTCTTCTTGCTGGCTTCGGAATTATATGGTTTTACCTGTTCCACTATGTTGTATTCTTAAAATTGATAATATTCTTTGTAATAATTCAGATAATCCTGCTTTCTGAAAATCTTGGTGCGCGATTCGGTTTTCTGGATGTTTTTTACAACCTGATCGTATTTTTCGTCAATATTGTAATAAAAATCCTCGGAATACAGCTTATTGAAATGTTTTGGAGCTCCAAAATACTGTTTCCCGTCGATCGTAGTTTTGCCAAGTGCCAAAAGTAAGGAATCTTTCTTTAAATCGTAGCCGTAATACTGTGTATTCACGTAATAGTCGCTGTGCGTGATGTTCACCAGACCTCTTGGTCTGTTCACCTCAAAGGCAGAATCAAACAGCAGTTTTTTCTGCTGATCAAAAACCTTTATCGAGTTTTTTCCTTTCTGAAGGTCTACCGCAAAGTACTGTCCGCCGGTAATAATCTTTTCCTCGCCGTTATTGATTCTGAAAAAATAAGTTTGCGGCGTTGGATTATCCACAATGTAAGCGTTTTTCTTGGCCAGAAACAGAAAATAAACTCCGAAAGCAGCAATTACAGCGATAAGTGATATCAGAAACCCTTTCTGAGCCGGTGAAATTTTCATATTTTTTTGGACAAGATTTTTGCAAATTTAATAATATTTTTAATTTTCCTTAATATATATAATTAGTAACTTTGCATCTTAACTTTAATTTGAAGAAATGCCAAACACCATCATCATAGGGTCCGGAAGCTTTATTCCTGAGAGAATTGTAAGAAGGGAAGATTTCCTGGACTCACATTTTTATACCGACGAAGGTGACCGCATCGAAAAACCCATCGGTGAAATAATTGACAAGTTTGTTGAAATTACCGAAATTGAAGAGCGCCGTTATATTGCTGATGATCAGATTAACTCCGACATCGGTTACGAAGCCGCCAAGGAAGCGATTTACGATGCGCATATCGACCAGGAGGAACTGGATTACGTTATTTATGCCAGCAATTTTGGAGATGTAGGTAAAGACGGACGCACGAACTTCATGCCCAGCATGGCGGCAAGGTTGAAGCATAAACTTGGAATCAAAAACAGAAAGTGCATCCCTTATGATATGATTTTTGGCTGTCCGGGTTGGGTGGAAGCAATGATTCTTGCAGACACTCTGATCAAGGCCGGAAACGCCAAACTGATTTTGGTTGTCGGTTCCGAAACTTTAAGCCGCGTTACCGATCCTTATGACCGCAACAAAATGATTTTTGCAGACGGAGCCGGAGCAGTGGTTGTAAAAGCAACCGATCAGGAAAATGTAGGCATCATTGCACACAACACCATCTGTGATAACGGCCCTGAACTGGATTATCTACGGAATTCCCCTTCCATCAACAAGGAAGCCGATCAGAACCCTGTTTACATCAGAATGATGGGCAGAAAAATATACGAATACGCTCTTAAAAACGTTCCTGATGCCATTAAGGAAACCATTGATCAGGCCGGCCTTACCATCAAGGATATTGATAAAATACTGATCCATCAGGCCAATGCCAAAATGGACTATGCGATGATTGACCGTCTTCACCGCCTTTACGATGTAAAAGAATACGATCACTCCATTTCACCAATGACGATCCAGCAGTTTGGAAATTCTTCCGTAGCAACAATTCCGACACTGTTCGATATCATCAGCAAGCATGAAATGAAAGGCCAGCGCTTCAAAGAACACGGCAACATCGTTTTCACATCTGTTGGTGCAGGAATGAACATCAACGCAATAGTGTACAGATTTCCTTAAAAAAGAATTAAAATAAAACAGGAAAAAGCACAAACTAAGGTAATTTGTGCTTTTTTTCGTCTATATAATTATGCAAAGAAACTTCCTCATTCTTACCGGCATTTTTTTTCTGCTAGAATTTTACGTTTATCAGGCATTTAAAACCATTACCGGAAACAGTATCGCAAGAGCCGCTTACTGGATTATTACGGTTGCCGTTTATGGATTTGTGGCTTACGAAATCCTGAATTTCCAGCGAACCGACCGCGATCACCACAGAATTCAGATCATTGCTTCTATATTTCTGTTTTTCATGCTTCCAAAGATCTTTATCGTCATTTTTCTTCTGACAGATGATATTATGCGCCTGGTTGAATATGCCTATACTTTTTTTGTAAAGCCCGAAAACTATTATCCCGAACGCCGGAAATTCCTTTCCTTTCTGGGAATCGGACTTACGTCTGTTCTTTCTCTCGCATTTATTGACGGAATCATCTTTGGAAAATACCGTCATACTGCAAGAAAAGTCCGTCTGAAAATTCCCGGACTGCCGGCCGCCTTTAAAGGTTACAGAATTGTGCAGATTTCTGATGTGCACGCCGGAAGTTTTCAGAACCCTGAAAAACTGCAGCCTGCAATTGACCTGATTAATCAACAGAACGCAGATTTGGTTTTGTTCACGGGAGATATGGTGAACAATTACGCAGAAGAATTCCTCCCTTTTGTTCCACTTTTTTCACAGATTAAAGCAAAAGACGGCAAGCTTTCAATTTTAGGAAACCATGATTACGGTGAATACGCCGGATGGAAATCACAGGAAGACAAACAAAAGAATATCCCCAACCTTATCGCTTATCAGAAGCAGGCCGGCTTTATCATGATGCGGAACCAGAACCGCGCGGTGGAAAGAAACGGCGAGAAAATCTATTTAATGGGAGTCGAAAACTGGGGACTGCCGCCTTTTCCGCAATATGGCGACCTCGACAAAGCACTAAAAGGAGTTCCCAATGATGCTGTAAAAATCCTTTTAAGCCACGACCCCACCCATTTTGACGAAGTGGTGAAGAAACACCCGGCAAATGTACAGCTGACGCTTTCCGGACATACACACGGTATGCAGTTCGGGCTTGACCTCAAGAATATAAAATGGAGCCCTGTACAGTACCGCTATAAAAAATGGGCTGATCTTTATGAATCGATGGGAAAATATCTCTACATCAACCGTGGATTCGGTGTGATCGGATATCCCGGAAGAGTCGGAATTTTTCCTGAAATAACGGTGATTGAACTTTCCTAGAAAATATAATCTTTCATTCTGGAAGTGGCATGTTCGTTTTTATTCACCCAGGTAAGAAAGGCCTCGAGCTTGTCCTCCATTTTTTTTCCGGAATTGTATCTTCGGTAAAACGGAATTTTAAAAGGATACAAATCAAGATCGGTAAACTGCAAAGTATTGAGGTAAATCAGTACAAATTCTTCATTTTTGAGTGTTTCCGCCACCATTCCCTGATAATACCGCATCGGAAGCATCTGAAAAACAAAATCGTTGTAAGGAAGCTGCGAATAAGGCGAAATACTCTCCGGAACAATGCTTAAACCGTTAACTTCATTAATTGTTGTATCGCGGATGAGACGCTTGAACGGAAAAAGAATATTCGCGTTTTCGATATTGGAAACGTAATTGAACGACATTTCCTTCAGTGCTGAAGTATTTACCGGATTGTCCTTCTGACGGATTCCGCGGATCTGTTTTTCAATAAAACTTTCCGTTTTATGCTTTACTTTTTCTATTTCAGACCATTGTGAATTTTCAAGATAAAAAGCAACTTCATGTCCTTTGGAAACTATGGCTTTTAACAGTT
Organism: Bacteroidota bacterium; assembly: GCA_023457935.1. Classification (GTDB taxonomy): domain Bacteria; phylum Bacteroidota; class Bacteroidia; order Flavobacteriales; family Weeksellaceae; genus JAEXBA01. The sequence goes on from JAEXBA010000088.1 coordinate 28,059, forward strand.
CCGGATTATCATCAGCAAAAGTAATCTCAACGAAAAATGTGCAGCGTACGTCGTGTTTCTCTAAAATTCTGAGCAGAGATCTGGTATTCCGAACCGTAATTTCTGAACGTTCAGCATCCGAAAAAACACGTCCGTTTTTTAAAGGAGCGGTGGAATTCAGAACATTGAACGTTAGTAATATCATATTAAAGTAAATTATAAATAAAATCTGCAATAAATTATATTACAGATTTTTAAAATTTTTATTTGAAGTTAATTTTAAGGATTCTGAAGTTTCACCTTCAAATTCTTCAGCATATCTTTTGTCATTTCTGTAATGTCGAAATCATAGCTAAGTCCCCAATCTTTTTTCGCTACAGAATCATCAATGGAAGCCGGCCACGAATCTGCAATCTGCTGCCTGAAATCCGGTTGATAATCAATCTCAAAATCCGGAATTTCCTTTTTGATTTCTTCGGCCAGTTCTTTCGGCGTAAACGACATTCCGCCTAAATTGTAAGAAGAACGTACCGTAATATTTTCCTTCGGCGCCTCCATGAGTTTCAATGTTGCGTTGATGGCATCATCCATATACAACATAGGCATTGCAGTATCTTCCGAAATAAAACTCGTGTACTTCCCTTCTTCCAAAGCTTCGTAGTAAATTTCAACGGCATAATCGGTAGTTCCGCCGCCGGCTGGAGTTTTCCAGGAAATTAAACCCGGATAACGGATGCTCCGAACATCTACTCCATGCTTGTCAAAATAATATTCGCACCATTTTTCACCGGCAAGTTTTGAAATTCCATAAACCGTGGTGGGATTAAGAACAACATCCTGCGCAACATCATTTTTCGGAATTCCTTTCCCGAAAACCGCGATAGAACTTGGCCAGAACAGTTTCTGAATCAGTCCTTCACGCGCCATTTCACAGAAGTTGATTAACGGCTCTACGTTCAGTTTCCAGGCGAAAAGCGGCTGTTTTTCTGAAGTTCCGGAAAGCAGCGACGCCAAATGATACACTGTTGTCACTTCATATTCCTTGATAATCTGTCTTACCAACTGCGTATTGGTAACGTCCATCCTTTCGTAATATCCTGCCTGAGTAAGGTTTTTGTCGAACCGGTCAAGTCCCGATGCAATTACATTTTCTTTTCCGTGTATTTCTACAAGCCGGTTGG
>JAEXBA010000089.1 GCA_023457935.1 Bacteroidota bacterium
ATCAGATCGAAATTCTGTTTCACGAAAAATTCTTTTGAATTTTCAGAAAAAGGAAGCATTTCCCAAACTGCAGCTTCCATTTTGCGGCTTCCGGTAAGCATAAACCAAAGAATGAACAGTGCAGTAAAAATATTCGCAAACAGTTGTCCGACCCAATTTAAAGTAGATGGAACATAACCCAAAACTTTATTTACAATGTTCATAATCTGCTGATTATCAAATTCAAAATCGAATCTTTGCAACAGTTCCTGATTCTGAATCCATTTTAAAACAGGTTGGAATTTCTGTATCAGTTCCTGCGGATTTTTCACCTGTTCATTAATCTGAGGAATCAGAATTTCAAGAATAATCCAGATCGGAATTCCGAAAGAAATAATGATCAGAAACAGAATGAGCACGGCTGCCCAGGTTTTTTTCCACTTCCGTTTTTCAACCAAATTCAGATAAAACCGGCGCGTTACAACGTACAGTGCAACAGCACCCAAAACTCCGGAAAGGAAATATTTGAGCTCTACGGTAATGATCAGTACAAGCAGCACACAGATAAAGACAATGCCGCGCTGAACGGTGGTATTTCTGAAGAGTTTTTGCATAGTTTTTTTTCCTCCTCAAATGTATTCAAAAAAAAACTGAACCACAGAATTTTCTGCGGTTCAGTTTCGGTTTATTTAGAGATTTCTAAAATTTATTCACCCAAGCTTCATAAGCATCGATAAATTTTTGGAAAATTTCCTCTGTTTTTTCAACACAGGTTTCTCCATCTTCTTTCCAAATATTGAATGCGTTGCCGACATAAGCTTCCGGTTGCTGCATCATTGGAACATTCAGAAAAACGACCGCCTGACGAATATTATGATTTGCCATTGCACCACCAATTCCGCTTGGAGAAGACGTTACCACTGCGCCTGGTTTTCCGTCCCAAACGCTGCTTCCGTAAGGTCTTGAACCAACGTCAAGCGCATTTTTCAAAACTCCTGGAATCGTTCTGTTGTATTCCGGCGAAACGAAAAGAACACCATCAACACTTTTTATTTTTTCACGGAAGTCTGTCCATTCTTTTGGTGGATTTTCATCGGTATCTTCGTTGTAATGCTGAAGGTTTCCGATTTCCACGATTTCCATATCCAATCCGTCTGAAGAAAGGCGAATCAGTTCGTTCGCGATTTTTCTGTTAACGGATTCCTTTCTTAAACTTCCTACTAATACTGCAATTTTTTTTGCCATAATTATTTTTAGTGTGTTTGATTTTTAAATTTTAGACTGCAAGATAACCGCCGTCAACAGGATAATAAGAACCGGTTACGAAAGAGGCATCGTCGGAAGCCAGGAACAGTAACATCGCTGCAATTTCTTCTGCTTTACCAAGACGGCCAAAAGCGTGTTTCGTTTCAAGATGATTTAGAGCTTCTTTGCCCATTGCTTCTTCATTTACCAAACCTGTATAGATGAAACCGGGACCAACTGCGTTAATTCTCACATTTTCTTTTGCGTATTCCCAAGCTGCAGATTTCGTTAAACCAACTACACCGTGTTTTGCGGCTACATAACCTGAAGACGTTGCAAAACCGGCCTGTCCAAGAATTGATGAAATATTGATGATGCTTCCGCTTCCGTTTTTCACCATTTCCGGCGCCTGATATTTTACTCCGTAGAAAACTCCGGAAAGGTTAATGTCTATCACCTTTTGCCATCCTTCCAAAGACATATCACCGGTTTTGTTCGCTTCTCCTCCAATTCCTGCGTTGTTTACCGCAATATCCAGTTTTCCGAAAGCTTTCACGGTTTCTTTCACAAGATTTTCGTTGTCTTCTGGGCTTGCTGAATTGGCTTTTACAAAGATTGCTTCTCCACCGGCTGCTTTTATTTCTTCAACCAATTTGTTTCCGTTTTCTTCGTTAATGTCACTCACAACTACTTTTGCACCTTCCTGAGCAAAAAGCAAAGCTGTTGATTTTCCGATTCCTGAAGCTGCACCCGTAATGATGGCTACCTTATTTTCTAACTTTTCATAAAATTTATTTTGATATGTTTAAAATTAATGATTTGAATTCTGAATCTGTGTTAAAGATCTGTTATAATCTTTTAGATTGCTGTTAAAATTCTTTTGTAAAATTACTCACATTAAAAAAGCTGGACATTGATTTATGTTAAGAAATCCCGAAACCAAAAAAACAGACTCTAAAAAGTCTGCTTTTATTAGATTATTTCACCGGGAAAATTATTTTTCTGATTTCGTGCAAAGCCAAAGGAATTAAACCGAGAACCATCGCCATAATCCAACCGCGGCTGTCGAGCATATGAAGTTTGAAGGCATCTCGAAGGAATGGAATCATCATGACAAGCAGCTGCAAAGCTAAACCTAAAACAACGGCACCGATGAGATATTTGTTTCTGAAAATTCCGGTCTGGAAAACAGTTTTCTTGAAATCCTGCATTCCGAAAGCGTAAAACAGCTGCGAACAAACCAAAATCATGAACGCCAAAGTTCGTGCATTCGCCAAAACTTCTTCAGGAACATTTTTGTCAAACGGCGAATATCCAAGTTCATAATGTCCGTACCAAAAACCGATAAATGTAACCAGTCCGATTACGATTCCGCCCAAAACGGCAGAAAGCCACGCTCCGTTCGCAAAGAAACTGTCGTTGGAAGGGCGCGGTTTTTCGTCCATCACGCTGCTGTCGCCTTTATCCAGACCGAGTGCAATGGCAGGAAGCGAATCGGTAATTAAATTGATCCACAAAAGCTGCGTCGCAATCAGCGGAGAAGCCCAACCAATAATCAGCGCCAAAAACATCGTCACAACTTCCCCAAGATTACATGTCAAAAGGAAAATCACAGATTTCCGGATGTTGTTGTAGATATTTCTTCCCTGTTCAATGGCTTTCACGATGGTTGTGAAATTATCGTCGGTCAGAATCATATCTGCAGCGCCTTTCGCCACGTCGGTTCCGGTAATTCCCATCGCGACGCCAATATCGGCGGTGTTTAAAGAAGGTGCGTCATTCACCCCGTCTCCGGTCATGGAAACTGTGTTTCCGTTTGCTTTTAAAGCTTTTACAATCCGTACTTTATGTTCGGGTGAAACTCTTGCATAAACACGGAAATTTTCCACTTTTTCTGCAAATTCCTGTTCAGTAAAATCGTCAAGTTCCTGACCGATAATCACCTGTTTCGGATTCTCTGCAATTCCGAGTTCCTTTGCGATGGCGAATGCGGTATTTTTATGATCTCCGGTAATCATCACAGTTTTGATTCCCGCTTTTTTCGCCATTTCGATGGAAGGTTTTACTTCGTCACGGGCAGGATCAATCATTCCGGTAATTCCGACTAAAATCAGATTATTTTCCATTTCTTCCGGCTTCGTATCGCGGTTTGCAGGTTTGTACGCCAAAGCTAAAGTTCTGAGCGCTTCATCAGACATTGATTTTGCGGCATCACTGAAAATTTTGCGGTGTTCATCCGTGAATTTTTCAACGCCATTTTTCGTAAAAACTCCGGAAAGAACCGGATAAAGACTTCCCAAAGCGCCTTTTGTGAAAACCGTGAATTCATTTTTATTTTCCACTAAAACCGACATCATTTTCCGGTCGCTGTCGAAAGCATTTTCACTGATTCTGTTATAATCTTTTGCCAGTTCATTTCTGTCGATTCCTAATTCATCGGACAAAGCGAGAAGTGCAATTTCTGTCGGATCACCGGTTTTCTCGCCGTTTTCCAAAGTCGCATCGGAACAGAGTGTCATTCCTTTTGCCAAAAGAAAATGTGAATCTGAAAGCTTGCTCTGATCGGAATCATCCATTTCGTAAATGCCGTCCATCGTGAAAATTTCAGTAACGGTCATTTCATTTTTGGTAAGCGTTCCGGTTTTGTCTGAACAGATAATGTTGACAGAACCCAAAGTTTCCACCGCAGATAGTTTTCTGATGATGGCATTTTTCTTCGACATTGCCGTAACTCCAACTGAAAGAACCACCGCAACAATCGCCGCCAAACCTTCCGGTATGGACGCTACTGCAAGAGACACCGCTGTTAGAAACATTTCATTCAGATCTCTTCCCTGAAACCACGAAACGATAAAAATGAACGCACAGATTCCCAAAGCGACTTTTCCAAGCATTTTTCCAAGTTCTTCAAGACGGATTTCGAGCGGCGTTTTTCCGGATTCATTGTTATCGAGAATGTCCGCAATTTTTCCCATTTCGGTTTTCATTCCGGTTTCCACTACTACGCCAACTCCTCTTCCGTACGTAACGAGCGATGACATAAATGCCTGATTTTCTCTGTCACCTAAAGGTGTTTTCGGATCTTCGTAAATAAGTGAAGCGTCTTTATGTTCGGGTAAACTTTCTCCGGTTAAAGCGGATTCTTCGGTCTGTAAATTTGCGGTTTCAATCAATCTTAAATCGGCGGGAATAATTCTTCCGGCATCCAGAATTACGATATCGCCGGGAACAAGCTGTGAAGAATCGATTTCTGAAGTGTGGCCGTTTCTTCTGACCAAAGCTTTTGGCGACGACATTTTCATCAAAGCTTCGATTGCTTTTCCGGCTTTCAGTTCCTGAAAAACTCCGATGGATGCGTTGATGAGAATTACGAGAATGATAATCACAGAATCGATGTATTCGCCCATTAAAGCAGTGATGACCACCGCTGCAAAAAGAATGTAAATCAGCCAGTCGTTCAGCTGAGCTAGGAACATTTGGAAGACTGTTTTCTTCTTTTTGGCTTCAAGTTCGTTGAGTCCGAATTTTTCCTGACGCTGTTTCACTTCCGCATCGGAAAGTCCGGAAGACGCATCAACATTAAGTTCCTGGAGAGTTTCTGAAACCGATTTTGAAAACCACATGAAATTTTTGTTTCCCTAAAAATACGAAAAAGCCGCAGGAAAACCCGCGGCAGTATTGACTTTAAGAATTTTTTAATATTCTGAATTGCTTTTCTAAACGTTGAAACGGAAATGCATCACGTCACCATCCTGAACGATGTATTCTTTACCTTCAACGCCCATTTTTCCGGCTTCTTTTACTTTGGCTTCAGAACCGTAGTTCACGAAATTTTCATAGGAAATTACTTCGGCACGGATGAAACCTTTCTCGAAATCAGTGTGAATTACTCCAGCTGCTTGAGGTGCAGTCCATCCTTTTTCGATTGTCCAGGCGCGAACTTCCTTCACTCCGGCTGTAAAATACGTCTGAAGATGAAGCAAATCGTACGCTTTTCTGATCAAACGGTTTACACCGGGTTCTTCAAGACCAAGTTCTTCCAAGAACATCTGTCTTTCTTCGAAAGTTTCCAGCTCGTTGATGTCGGCTTCAATCTGAGCGGCCAAAACCACCACTTCTGCTCCTTCATTTTTTGCCATTTCTTCTACTTTCGGAATCCATTCGTTTCCGTTTTTAATGGAGTTTTCATCCACGTTACAAACGTAAAGAATCGGTTTTTTAGTCAGAAGGTGAACTTCATCAACAATCGGTTTCGTTAGATCGTTGGTTTCAAATTCTCTTGCATTTCTTCCGTCTTCCAAAAATTTCTGCAGCGCCACCAAAGTTTCGTAAGCAAGAACATCTTCTTTCTTTCCGGATTTGATGAACTTTTTCGCTTTGTCAACGGCTTTCCCAACAGTTTCCAGATCTTTCAGCTGAAGCTCAATATCGATAATTTCCTTGTCTCTCAAAGGATCTACCGAACCTTCAACGTGAACAATATTTCCGTTATCGAAACATCTTAAAACATGGATAATCGCCTCACATTCGCGGATATTTGCAAGGAACTGATTTCCTAAACCTTCGCCTTTGGAAGCACCTTTCACCAAACCGGCAATGTCCACAATTTCCACAACGGCAGGAACCACTCTTTCAGGATTCACCAATTCTTCAAGTTTGTTCAGACGCAAATCCGGAACAGAAACCGTTCCTAAATTCGGTTCAATCGTACAGAACGGATAATTCGCAGACTGCGCTTTAGCGTTGCTGAGACAGTTAAAAAGGGTTGACTTTCCTACATTCGGAAGTCCGACAATTCCACATTTCATAGCGGTTGGTTTAATTTAAAGGTGTGCAAAAATAGTGATATAAATCGTGAAATGAAAATCTGTTTTGATCTGTGCGGAATGCGGGAATTATTCCATCAAAAACAAAAAAAGACGGAATCAAAGAAGTCCGTCTTTAATATTTTAAAAAATGTTTTTATCCAGGATTTTCTGCGGTTGCGTCTCTTGCCATACCGGCGTCATCGGCCATTTTCCCGAATTCGCGGTCTAGATCATTCAATGATTCATCGGAAGCTTTGTCGCCGCCTGCAATTTTCAGTTTGTCAATCATGTCCATCGCCAAAGTTTCTTCTTCAATCTGTTCTTCTACAAACCACTGAAGGAAATTCCATGTTGCCCAGTCTTTTTCTTCCAAAGCCAGATCCACAATTTTATAAATTGCTGTTGTATTTTCAACTTCATGTTTAAAAACCTGATTGAAACAATCGGTCATGCTTTTCGGATCTGCGGATGGTGCTTTGATTGCGGTAACTTTTGGTTTTCCGCCGCGGTTCAAAACATACTGCATGAATTTAATGGCGTGATTTCTTTCTTCATGTGCATGACGGAAAAGAAAATTGGAAATTCCTGCATAACCTTGATCTGATGCCCAAATTCCGTAGGAAAGATAATTCTGCGACTGCAGTGTTTCAAGATTCATCTGGTCGCTGAGCATTTTCTCCATTTTTGCGGAAAGTCTTTTGGTGTTCATAATTTTTGATTTTTTAACTGAACACCTTGCAGCAAGAATAATTCCTTTCCCCGTGATAGTGGAAATTTTATAAACAAAAAAGTTCAGGTAAAAACCTGAACTCCTATTTTGGATTGACCGGGCTGATTACCAACCGCCGCTTGTACCTCCGTCTTTACGGAAACCGCCTCTTCCACCGCCACCAAAGCTTCTTGGCTTAGATTCTTTTGCCTGAGCTTCTGCGATGTTAAGTGTTCTTTGTTTGAAATCGGTCTGGTGAAGCGCATCAATTGCCTGTTTTGCTTCATCATCGTTTGGCATTTCCACGAATGCGAATCCGCGGCTTCTTCCCGACATTTTGTCAGTAATGATTTTTGCTGAGCTAACAGCTCCAAACTTTTCGAAAAGTTCCTGAAGTTCTTCCTCCTGTGTGTTGTAGTTGAGGTTTGAAATGAAAATGTTCATAATAAAATTGTTTTGTTGATTAAAAAAAAGCGGAAATCAACTAACGGACAGATGAACATTGAATTGAATTTCTCTTTAAATAACGGGTGCAAGATACAACTATATTTTAAAACAAAAAAAAATAGAAAAACTTTTGCACTGAACTCTGCGACTGAAGTTTAAACCCTGTAATGGCACTATTTCAGAATTTCATTTTAATATTCTATCATTTACACAGCAGTACTGTGTGGACAGAAGTTTGCTGCATTTTCTGCACACTAAAATCAACATTATGAAACGTTTTACTTTATTCTCATTATTATTAGCTTCGTCATTACTTTTAACCAGCTGCGACGCTATTGCAGGCATTTTTGAAGCCGGTTTTAATGTCGGGATTTTTGTAGCCATTGCGGTTATTGTAATAATCCTGATTTTTATTTTCAGAGGATTTGGCGGTAAAAAATAATTATGGCAGCACAGAAAAAAGCAATCCGTCCACCGCAGAAACAGAAAAAACCGGGACTTGAAAAAAAACTGACTCCAGTTCCTGAGACTGATCCCGTTGCAAATCCTTCCGGGAAACTGAAAGGTAAAGTTGCCATCGTTACCGGTGGCGACAGCGGAATTGGAAAAGCAACGGCAATTCTGTTTGCACAGGAAGGCGCCGATGTTGTGATTCCATATCTCAGCGAAACTTCTGATGCGAAGGAAACTAAAAAAGAAATTGAAAGTTTTGGACAGAAATGTATTCTGATAAAAGGTGATCTCGGAAAAGAAAATCACTGCAAAAAAGTGGTGGAAAAAACCATTTCAGAATTCAAGAAAATTGATATTCTGGTCAACAATGCCGGAAATCACTGGGAAGCCAAAAGTCTGGAAGACATTACAACAAAACAGATGATGGACACTTTTCATTCCAATGTTTTTTCTGTTTTCTGGCTCACCAAATATGCGCTGAAACATCTTAAAAAAGGAAGCTGCATCGTCAATACTGCTTCAGTAACTGCTTATCGAGGAAGTGATCATTTGATTGATTATGCTTCCACAAAAGGTGCCGTTGTTTCCTTTACCAGAAGTCTTTCCGCCAATTTAGCAGGAAAAGGAATCTGCGTGAATGCAGTTGCGCCCGGTCCAATCTGGACGCCATTAATTGCCTCAACTTTCTCGAAAAAACAGGTGGCCGAATTTGGCAGCGACAAACCTTTGAAACGCGCAGGAGAACCCAATGAAGTCGCAACGTGTTTTCTATTTTTAGCTTCGGAAGATTCTTCTTACATCACAGGACAAGTTCTGCATCCGAACGGCGGCGAAATTATTAACGGATAAAATCAACATCATGATTAACATTGAAAACAGAGAAATCGACATCGTTCAATTAGGTAAAAGCACAGAAAAAGACGGTGTTTATAAAAGATTGGTGACTTTCGAAACAGAAGAAAAAACTTTCGACCTTGAAATTGTTTTGGGACCGAACGGAACCGGAGATGATTTTGAAGAGCCGGCTGCTTTTTACGCCAGAAACAAAGATGAAGTAGATGCGGCGCTCCAGTTGTATTTCAGCAAAACTGAAACTGAATCTAAGAGTTAATTTCTACTGCAATGCAAGTTCAGCCTCAAGATATTATCCAAAAACTTCGGCCTTCAAAAATTCTGAAAATCATGAAGGATCCGGTAAAAACTGCAAAAGCGGTTCAGCTGATCTATACCTCCGATTCAGAATTTGAAGGTATTGAGCGCAGAAAATACGGCAAGAAATTCCATTATTACAAAGACGGCGAACGCATTAAGGATTCAGAAGAAATTTCAAGAATCAACAAACTTGTCATTCCGCCGGCTTGGGAAAATGTCTGGATTTGCGCTTTGGAAAACGGTCACCTTCAGGCAACAGGAATTGATGCGAAACAGCGGAAACAGTACCGCTATCATCCTTTGTGGAACGCGCTCCGCAATCATACCAAATTTTACAGAATGCTTCAGTTTGGAATGGCTTTACCAAAAATCCGTTTGGCTTTGGAGCAGGATTTATCGCTGAAAACGCTGGAAAAAAGAAAGGTTTTGGCCGTTGTCGTAAGTTTGATGGAACGTACCAACATCCGAATCGGAAACAATATCTACGAAAAGCTTTACGGTTCATTCGGATTAACGACTTTGAAAGACAAACACGTTGATATTTCCGGACAGAAAATAAAATTCAGTTTCAAAGGAAAGAAAGGCGTTTTTCATGACATCGATCTGAAGAACAGAAAACTCGCAAAAGCCGTTCAGAACTGCAAAGATATTCCCGGAAAAGAACTTTTTCAGTATTACGATGAAGACGGAAAACGCCACAGTATTGAAAGCGGAATGGTGAACGATTACATCAAGGAAATTTCCGGTGAAGATTTTACTGCAAAGGATTTCAGAACGTGGAGCGGAACCGTGAATGCGCTGATTGCTTTCAAGGAAATCGGAATGGCCGAAAGCGACAAAGATTACAAATCCAAAGTGAAGGAGGCGCTTGAAAATGTGGCTTCACAGCTTGGAAATACTGCAACTGTCTGCAAAAAATATTACGTTCATCCTTTGGTCATCAACCTTTACGAGAATAATTCCATCAAAAAATATCTGGACGAACTGGACGAAATTGAAGTGGACGACGGAAAATCCGGACTCACAAAAGAAGAAAAAATTGTGATGAAAATGCTGGAAAACGAAAAACTTTGATATGAAATCCTTTGAAAAATACAGTCCGGAATTTAATGAACTTTCGCCCGAAGAACAGTTCTTGCTACAGAAATGCATTCACTCCGTTGAGAAATTTGTAGAAAATTCAAGACAAATCAGCGATACAGAAAATGCAACGAGAGGAGCGCATGCAAAAGCGTACGGATTTCTTGAAGGAACGCTTCAGATGGAAGACGAACTTCCGCCGATGGTTGAACAAATTTTTTCAGAAAAAAGCTATCCGGTTGTTGCAAGACTTTCGCACGCAAATCCCGTTATTAATACAGGTAAAAATGAAATGCCTGCGTTTGGTTTTGCAATAAAAATTAAAAATGTCGACGGCGCAGATGCCAATTTTCCGCTTGCTAATTTTCCGATTTTTCCGGTTCAGTCGGCTGCAGATTTTCTTAAATTTTTCACGTCATTAAACACATTTCTGGTTACCAAAGCGGACAATTTTGTCGTGTCTGCAATGGATCTTCCGGCGCTTATAAAAAATTCGGGCGGCTTTGTTTGGCCGATGTTTTCAGTTGATTTCATTAAGAATTTAACCAAAACCATCGCCGCAAAAAATGATTTTCTTCTTTCGTTTGATTACCATTCGATTGGTGTTTTTCGTCTCGGTGATTTCATGATGAAACTGAAAATTGTTCCTCATTACCGTTGCAAAAAATTTGAAAGTACATTCGATCAGAAAACCCGACTGAAGAACTATATCAACTCGACCGATGCGGATTTTGATGTGATGATGCAGTTTTGCCTGAATCTCAAAAATCAGCCGGTGAATGATCTGACAAAAGAATGGAAGAAATCTCAACACATTAAAATTGCTACACTCCATTTTTCTCAGAAATCATTTTTGAATCCGGAAGATTCGGAACTTGAGAAGCTCAGTTTCAATCCGTTTGAAAATCCTGAAACCCTTTTACCGGTCGGAAAAATTCAGCAGATCCGGAAAGAAATTTATGAAACTTCCATCGCAACCAGAAACCTTTTGAATTCAAACTAAAGACTGTGAATTTCCTTTTCTGTGAACGCATAATATCTTGCATTCTTTGGAAGATTTTTCGTGTCCAATCCGGTAAATTCACTGAATGCAGGCATTAACAACTGCCTTTCTGAAACTGCAAAACACGGAAGTTTGATATTTTGGATTGGCGTTCTGAGCATAATTCCGGGATGAATGTGACCTGTAATCTGAAATTTCTCAATGCTTTCATCAAATTGATGAACGAAACAGAAAATTTCGGTTTCTACATTTTCTACAACGGAATTCAGACATAATTTTTCTGAAAGCTTTTTTGAAATCCGGTCGTGATTTCCCTGCACCAAATGAAATTCAGCATTCACACTGTTTTTCCATTCGCAGAAATCATCCACATCAGAATTGTCTCCGGCGTGAAGCAAATCACCGTTCACGATGACTTTTTTCGCTGGAAATCCATTGATCAGAAACTCAAGCCGCGCTAAATCTTTTTCCAGAATATCTTTCGGAATCGCAATTCCATTTTTTCGGAAATGTGCAGTTTTTCCGACATGCAGATCCGATAAAATCAAGGCTGATTCACTTTCCCAAAAAATCACGCGCTGATTGGTTAAAACCAGTTTTTCACCCAGAATATCTATTTCTTCGGTCGCTACATTCATCATTTTTTCTTCTGCAATTCAAACGGATTTTTGAAAATAAATTCTTCGTGACGCGCCTTCATTTCGAACTTTCTCATCAACAGCTGATGCGCCATTTTTCTTAGAAACAGATCTTTGTCAACCAGTTTCCAGTACGGAGTTTTGTGAATCGGTTTCGGTTCGCGGATTTGCATAAAAGTCGTTTCCCAGTTGTCTTCATCATGATAAAACTCAATAATACCGCAATGTTTCGGAATCTGTTCGTGCTTAATCATTCCCATCGGAAGCAAAAAACTGAATTTATTACACGCATAATCGCCACAACCGATTTTATCGTGTTTCAGAAACTTTTCACCGGTATGCTGATTCATATATTTTTTCTTGAAATCATTTTTGAAATCGCTTTTCGAAAACTTAATTTCAATTTCGTGACTGAAACCTTCCGCATCAATCAAAAGAAGATCCGCTTCCCAATCCGCATGAAAATAGTTGGTCAATACGAGTTCCTTTTCGAAATCGCAATGCGTGTTAATAAAAGTGTGGACGAGTTCCTCGATTTTGAGCATTGTACAAAGTTATTAGTTCTTTTGGCTTGAACCAAAAGAACCAAAAGTTCAAGACTTGGACTTGTTTGCGTTAAGAAAATTTTCAAAATTTCCTAAAATTCCCAAAACTCGGGCGGATTCAGGATTAGTTATCGAACCAAAATTGTTGCCGCCCTCAAACAGTGGGAATTTCTTAACGGAACTTTCGAGAATTTTCTTAACGCAAACAACACCGAAGTCATTTAACTTGATGTTTAATAATCGCAGAAACCAGAGTTTTCGAAGTCAATTGGATCTCTAATAAATCTTACCTAATCTGCGCTCGCTTCGCTCGCGCCAAAAATCTGCAAAATCCGCTAAATCTGCGAGAGATTATTTCTTCCGTTTTTTCATCGCCTGTTCCTGCATTTTCCGGATTCTTGCATCCAAATCTTCGCTCGAAAGTGTTGCGCGCAGACTGTCCACTTTTATAGGAAAACTTAGCGGAGTAAATGCAGTGGCGTGCTTCAGAATTATTTTTGATTTCGAAATTCTTTGAAATGCGGCTGTTAAACGCATTTCTTCCAGTTGCTGATTGAAAACTTCCGTGTAAGCTTGTCGAATCAACAGATTATTGGGTTCATATTCTTCCAGAACATTGAAAATCAATCCTGCTGAAGCCTGCAGCGATTTGTTGGAACGTTGCTGACCGGGAAAATTTTGGACAACCATTCCCGAAATCACGGCTATATCGCGGAATTTCCGTTTCGCCATTTCTGTGGAATTGATGCTCGAAGCCACATCGCGCAAAAGATTTTCTGACGTAAGAATCTCAGAAAGATTTTCTTCAGTAACCGGAATTTCCTTGTCGCTGAACAGTTCAAAACCGTAATCATTCATCGCCATGGAAAATGAAATCGGAGAAATTTTTGAAATCCTGAAAGCGATTAACGCCGCCATTACTTCGTGAACCAAACGGCCTTCAAACGGATACATGAACAGATGATAACCTTCCCGATTCTGAATAATTTCCACCAAAAATTCGTCCTCTTTCGGAATGTGTGAAACATCTTCCTGATTCACCAAAAGCGGATGTAGAAACTTCAGTTCCTTCTCAGAATTCGCGGGATGAAGCGCATCAGACAATTTTTTCCGTAAAAAATGTCCAAGATTAGAACTTAAAGGCAATCTTCCACCCAAATAACTCGGAGCCATTGCTTTTCCTTTCGCCGCACGAACATAAACCGTCATTTCCTTCATCATCACCATTTCCACAACTCTTCCGGCAAGAATAAATTTGTCTTCTTTCTTCAGTCGCGAAATGAAATATTCTTCGATCATTCCCAGATAACCGCCGGAAATAAATTTCACTTTCAGCATCGCATCGCTAACAATAACGCCCAAATTCATGCGGTGAAGCATCGCAATTTTTCTTGAATTAACGCGGTGAATTCCTTTGTCGTCAATTACAATTTTGTGGAATTCTTCATAATTTTTCAGCGCTCCACCAACTGTGAGAAATTTCATCATCCATTCCCATTCTTCCTCCGTCATTTCACTGAACGCATGTGTTTCCCTGATTCGTGGGAAAATGTCATCGGGTAAAAATCCGTCGCCAACCGCTAAAGTCATGAGAAACTGCACCAAAACATCGTAGCACAAAACCATCGGTTCGCGCGGTTCGATGACTTTCTGTTTTACGGCTTCTTTTAAGGCGGCAACTTCGATTAATTCAAGTGAATGCGTCGGAACACAGTATATTTTTGAAGTTTCAAACGGCGAATGTCCGCTTCTTCCGGCGCGCTGCATAAAACGCGCAACTCCTTTCACAGAACCGACCTGAATCACCGTATCGACAGGTTTAAAATCAACACCCAAATCCAAAGAAGACGTTGAAACTACGGCTTTCAGATAACCGGAACTGAGATTTTCTTCAATCCAAATCCGCAATTCCGCATCGATGGAACTGTGATGAATAGCGATCTGTCCGGCAAAATCGGGATATGCCTGAAGCAACAATTGATACCACATTTCACTCTGACTGCGTGTATTCGTGAAGACAATGGTTGATTTTGAATTCAGAATAATCGGAACGACTTTATCGGCGAGTTTTGCGCCCAAATGTCCTGCCCAAGGCAAAAGTTCAACCTCATCGGGAAACACCGGAATGATATCAACTTTCTTTTTTTCTTTCGCGACAATTTTTGTTTTTTTGATGGTATACGGAATCAAAACTTCCAATGCCTGATCGAGATTTCCAATGGTTGCCGTAATTCCCCAAATCCTGACTTTCGGAACATAACTTCTGATTTTTGCAATTGCCAATTCCACCATCACACCACGTTTTGAACTAAGCAATTCATGCCATTCATCGGCTGCAATACATTTCAGATTTTTGAAAAATCTTTGATTGTTTTTTTGAGCTAACAGAAGATGCATGCTTTCCGGAGTAACGAGCAAAATATCGGGCATATTTTTCGTCTGCTGCTGCCGGATTTTCGGATCAGTGTCGCCGTTCCGAACTCCGACAGTCCAGTCGAGACCGATTTCGTCAATCGCTTCCTGCATTGCTTTTGCAATGTCTTTTGCCAAAGAACGCAGCGGCGTAATCCAAATGAGTTTTAAGCCAGAAGAATATTTTTCGGGATGATTCAGAAAATCGGTAACAACAGCCAAAAAAACTGAAAATGTTTTTCCAAAACCGGTTGGCGCAATCACCATTCCGCTGTAACCTTTAACGAATTTTTCCCAGGTTTGGGTTTGAAATGAAAATGGAGCAATGGATTTTTCGCTCATCCAGTTTTGGATGATTTTAAATCCGTCGGTATTTTGGAAATTGTTTTTCATTAATTAATTGTCATTGCGAGAAATGCAGCTAAGCGAAATGACATGGCAATCTGATTTTTTTTGCTTGAAAAATTGAGATTGCTTCGTCGTTCGTTCCTCTCTCCTCGCAATGACTATGCTCTATTTTATCAGT
This sequence comes from Bacteroidota bacterium, assembly GCA_023457935.1. Taxonomy (GTDB): domain Bacteria; phylum Bacteroidota; class Bacteroidia; order Flavobacteriales; family Weeksellaceae; genus JAEXBA01. The sequence continues at coordinate 14,998 of JAEXBA010000089.1, forward strand.
TTTTTTACTTCTTCGAGGTCGTCAATTTCATCTACCGTTTTGTCTTTCCTCCAACGCAAAATACGTGGAAAACGCAGCGCTACTCCACTTTTATGGCGTTTGCTGAAACCGATTCCTTCAAACGCAATTTCAAAAACAAGTTCAGGTTTTACCGTTCTGACCGGACCGAATTTTTCGATGGCGTTTTTGGTCACAAAACGGCTGACTTCCATAATTTCTTTGTCCGTTAAACCGGAATAAGCCTTTGCAATGGTGACGAGTTTGTCCTCATTTTTTACGGCAAAAGTATAATCGGTGTAATAGGAACTTCGGCGGCCGCTTCCTTTTTGGGCATAAATCAAAACCGCATCAATGGTTAAAGGATCGATTTTCCATTTCCACCAGTCACCTTTTTTTCTTCCGGAATGATACACGGAATTCTGCTGTTTCAGCATTAAACCTTCACTGTTGATTTCACGTGCATTTTGCCGGATTGAATCCAGCTCTTGCCAGTTTTCGAATTTTATTTTTTCGGAAATCTTAATTTTTTCTGTCGGCTGGTTATTCAACAGTTCTTCGAGCATGGCGCGTCTTCCGCTCATTTCTTTTTCGCGCAAATCAGTCCCTTCCAACTCAATTAAATCATACACAAAAACTTCGACGGGAATTTCTTCGAGCATTTTTTTGGTGATGTTTTTTCGGTTCAGACGTTTCTGCAATTCATTGAAATTTAAAACGTCCCCATTTTTAACAGCCAAAATTTCTCCATCCAAAACAAAACTTCCCTGCATATTCTGAATTACTTCCACCACTTCCGGAAATTGAGCCGTCACCAGTTCTTCACCGCGGCTCCAGATAAAAACCTCATCATTTCGGCGAATAATCTGTCCGCGAATTCCGTCCCATTTGTATTCAACCAACCATTCATCGGGATTTCCGAGTTCTTCAGGATTTTTTTCAAGCGGATAAGCCAGACAAAACGGATAAGGTTTTGAATTGTCGGTGTTTGCAATTTCCCCGGAAATCAGTTCAGAAAAAGTGATGCTTTCGACATCCCAGGTTCCCATAATGCTGTGCATTAACGCGGAAGGTTGGTTTCCGGAAAATTTCGCTAAAGCGTTCACCAACATTTTATGAGAAACTCCGATTCTGAAACTGCCGCCAATTAATTTATTGAAAATCAAGCGCTCCGTAACATCGAGTCCGTTCCAGGAACTGGTTACGAATTCCTTTTTTTCGGCTTCGTTTTTATCTTTCAGTTCCAGAATTTCAGTCATCCATTCTGAAAGTGTTTTTTCGATTTTTTGAGTAGGAGGTGGTAAAATCAATGCTAAAGTTTCACCTAAATCTCCTACCGAGGAATAACTTTCAACAAAAAGCCAATAAGGAATTCCTGTGATTTCCAGAGCCCAATCTTTCATGAGATTAGTATTGACAGGACGTTTCGGGCGTTTTCCGGTAAATAACGAAATGAACCACAGTTTGTCTTTTTCCGGCGCACGTTCCAGATAATCGATGATGGCATCGATTTTTGCGTTGGTCTTGTTCGTGCTTTCCAAAGCGGAAATAAGTGTGGCGAAGTTTTTCATTTATTCCTCTTCAATAATTTCTTTTTCCTTTTCTTCTTCGTCTTCGCCGTAAAGCGTTTCCACAACGTCGGACTGAATTCCGATTTCATTCAGATACTTTGAAAAAACAGCGGTTTGTCCGTGCGTTACATGAACGAGTTCAGCTTCTGTTGCTTTTACTGCGGTTAAAAGTCCATTCCAATCTGCGTGATCGCTCACTGCAAAACCTGCATCTGCGCTTCTCCATCTTCTTGAGCCACGAACCTGCATCCAGCCGGAACAGATTGCAGTTGCTGCGTTCGGAATTTTGCGGATAATATTACTGTCGAGCAAAGCAGGCGGAAGAACGATGATTTCACCGTCCAAATGCGATTTATCTTCGAAAAAATTGGGAACTTCATAATCCGGAAGATTTATTCCGGCGTTTTCAAAAGCTTCATTGAGTTTTCCGATGGAATAATGAACGTAAATTTTTCCCATTTCTTCCACCGCTTTCATGATGCGCTGCGCTTTTCCCAAAGAATAGCCGATGAACACTGAAGTTTTTCCGTTTTCGCGGTTTCGTAAAACCCAGTTCTGCAGATTTTTATTGATATCTTCAATGGAAAGCCAGTTGTAAATCGGCAAACCAAATGTGCTTTCTGTGACGAACTCATTGCATTTTACGATTTCAAAAGGTGTGGAAAGTCCGTCATCCTGAATTTTATAATCGCCGGAAATTACTGCAACATAACCTTTATATTCCAAACGAATCTGCGCTGAACCGATGATGTGACCGGCAGGATGAAGCGAAACTTTTACGCCGTTGATATTTAAAACTTCACCGTATTCAACACTCTGAACTTTTATGTCCGGAGAAATTCGGCTTTGAAGAATGGGTTTGGTGAAATGGTGACACAGATATTTTTTCATTCCCCAACGCGCATGATCGGCGTGACCATGCGTAATAATTGCCAAATCTACTGGTCGCCACGGATCGATGTAGAATTTTCCTTTCGGGCAGTAAATTCCTTTGCTGGTGAATTGGACGAGTTTCAAGTGATTTCTTTCAAAGTTAAGATTCAAAATTAAAAAAACTGCTTCAAGAGCTAGTCTGAAGCAGTTTTTAAACCAAATAAACTAAGTTATTCGGGTCTTACAGGAACTGTTTCACCGGTGTTCATTCCCTGAAACAAATCCGGGAATACTGCTGTAAAAATAAAGTAGAGAATAATCATCAGGACAATAAGTCCGATTGCAACTACTACTCCTTTCGGCGGTGTATTTTTTCCTGAAGCCATAATTTATTTTTTAATGTTAAATCAAAAGTCTGCAATTTACCGGAAAGATGTATTACAGAATTCGGATACTGCATTTATATTATTTCAACTTCATAAATCCGCTGACATAAAATTTGATATTTTTACTGAAATGCTTTATGGATGAAATCTTATCTAATAATTCTGCTTTTTGCAGCTGTTTCATGTACAGTGAACACTTCAGGCAGGACAGAACTCGGTGAAACGCTTATAATATTGGGATTTCCGGCGAATGAAGACGGCACACCGAGTAAACTACTGAAGTACCGTCTGGATAGAGCGCTCCAAATCTACCGTCAAGAACAGGTTTCCCACATTATTGTAACAGGTGGTGCGGTGCAGAATGACCACACTGAAGCTGAAGTAATGAAAACCTATCTGATGAAAAACGGCATTCCGGAAGAAAAAATCATTACAGAAACCAGAGCCAACAGCACTTTCGGAAACGCTTATTACAGCAGCAGAATCCTGAAAAAAATCAAAGCTAAAAATCCGGTTATTATAACTTCAGAAGAACATGAAGAACGCGCCGGAAAAACATTCTCGGTGTTTATTTCCGATTACCGCTTTCCCGACCGCTGATTTCCTTTTTTGGTTATAAAAGCGTATTTTTGTAAGGTTTACACAGTAATTCAAATAAATTCCAATAATATGTCAAAAGCTATTTCTCAGGTTCCTTACGCTGTAAATGAACCGGTAAGAAGTTACGAGCCGGGATCTCCCGAAGTAAAATCGCTGATCGCCACATACAGGAAAATGTGGAAAGAGAAAGTGGAAATCCCAATGTACATTGGCGACAAAGAAGTAAAAACAAAAAACAAAGTGCGGATTGAGTCTCCACAGGATCACAAACATGATCTTGGTTTCTATTATCAGGGAGACATGAAGCACGTTGATCAGGCTATTGAAGCAGCTTTGGCTGCAAAGAAAGACTGGAATGCGCTTGGATGGGAACAGAGAGCTTCCATTTTCCTTAAAGCTGCAGAACTGTTAGCCGGCCCATACAGAGACCGTCTGAACGCTGCAACCATGATCGGACAGGGAAAAAATGTAATGCAGGCAGAAATTGATTCGGCTTGTGAATTTATTGATTTCCTTAGATTCAATGTTGAATTCATGACGGAAATGTACGCTGAGCAGCCGATTTCCAGCGAAGGAATCTGGAACCGTTCCGAATACAGACCTTTGGAAGGCTTCTGTTTTGCAGTAACGCCTTTCAACTTTACCGCAATTGCCGGAAACCTGCCTTCTTGTATGGCAATGATGGGAAATGTTGTGGTTTGGAAACCTTCCCATTCTCAGGTTTATTCTGCACAGGTGATTATGGAAATCTTCAAGGAAGCGGGTCTTCCGGACGGTGTCATCAACCTGATTTATACTCCAGGAGCGGCAACAGCTGAAAAAGTACTTTCTCATCCTGATTTTGCGGGACTTCATTTTACAGGTTCAACTTCAGTGTTCCAGGGAATGTGGAAAATGATTGGTGACAACATTCACAATTACAAAACCTATCCAAGAATTGTAGGTGAAACCGGCGGAAAAGACTTCGTAATGGTTCATCCGAGTGCCGATGCAGCAGCCGTTGCAACCGCTTTGGTAAGAGGCGCATTCGAATATCAGGGACAGAAATGTTCTGCAGCTTCAAGAGCTTATGTTCCGAAATCTTTGTGGAAAGACGTACAGAAAATTATGGGAGATCAGTTGAAAACCGTAAAAATGGGTTCTCCGGAAGATCCTTCCAACTTTGTGAATGCTGTAATTCATAAAGCTTCATTCGATAAATGTAAAATGTATATCGACGCAGCCAAGAAAGACAAGGACGCAAAAGTAATTTTCGGCGGTAAATGCGACGACAAAAAAGGTTATTTTGTTGAACCTACTGTAATTGAGACTTCAAATCCTCAGTATTCATCAATGTGTGAGGAAATTTTCGGTCCAATTCTGACTGTTTATGTATATGAAGACAAAAACTGGGCTGAAACACTGAAACTGGTAGATGAAACTTCACCTTATTCGCTTACAGGATCGATCTTCGCGAAAGACCGTTACGCGATTGATGAAGCGTATCACGCTCTTGAAAACGCTGCCGGAAACTTCTACATCAACGACAAACCAACCGGAGCAGTTGTAGGACAGCAACCGTTTGGTGGTGCAAGAGCTTCCGGAACCAACGATAAAGCAGGTTCTAAAATGAATCTTCTCCGCTGGGTTTCTGTAAGATCTGTGAAAGAAACCTTCGTTTCCCCGAAAGACTATAAATATCCTTTCCTTGGATAATTGAAAATTGATAGTTGAAAGTTGAAAATTATTTAGCAACTTTTTAATAATATAAAATCCGTAGTTTTTCTGCGGATTTTTCTTTTGGCTAACGGCCATTTGTTAAATGTTAAAGTTTGAAACTGAGGACTGTTCTGCATACATTTTGATTCTAAACCGCAGTTAATAAAAATGTAAAATAAAAATTATGAAAAGAATTATTTTCCCTGTGCTTTTTGCAGGACTAACAATTACCGCATGTACAAAATCAGAAAAAACTTCAGATACCGTTGCTTCCTCTGCGGATTCAACCGCAATTGCGAGCGATGTACAAACTAATTCATCAACTGCAATACCAGCCGGAGACACTACGGAAAACTCAGTAGACTGGAACGGAACCTATACCGGAACTCTTCCCTGCGCAAGTTGCCCGGGAATTGAGACCACACTTACACTTAATTCAGACAAAACCTATGAAATAAAAGAGGTGTATCAGGAGGAAAAAGACGGTAAATTTGACGAGAAAGGCAGTTTCTTGTTTGATGCAAGCGGTTCGTTCATCACACTTCAGGAGAAAGACAGTCCGAACGGCGGGCGCGTTTTCTTTGTTGGAGAAAACCAGATGTGGATGGTAAGCAAAGTAGGCGACAGATCGTTTAAAGATGAATATAAGCTTACGAAAAAATAGGTCAGAACGCTTTTATAGCGAACCCTTTTGGTAATTTGATCTGAAAGGGTTCTTTTTTTGGAATTTAATTTTATATTTGTCTGAACATCAAAATTACTATTATGAAAAAACTATTTGCAGCAGCAGTTCTGGGACTTTTGTTTCTTGGAAGCTGTGCCCAGAAAGAACAGAAACGCGAAGAATTCAAAGACGAATACAGCGCTGAACACATGAGAAATGTTCAGGGCGACTCCGCAGTTTCTGCAACCGCAGAAATCGACAGTACGCAAACCGTACAGGAAGCGGACTAAGCCAAAAACAAGATTTCAAAATAATCTTGAAGTACCGATGAAGAATATTTTTCTATTTGCTGTACTGTTCACATGTTTCCATTTCTGTAATGCTCAGTTGCGGACAGATGACAAAATTTATAAAGAAATCATGTCTAAAGACAGTCTTCTTTTTAATGTTGGATTCAATAAATGTGAGGTTTCGCAATTCGAAAATATTTTAGGCGATGATTTTGAATTTTTTCATGACAAAAGCGGCGTTTCAGATAAACAGAAATTTCTAAGCGATTTTAAAAATGGTTTGTGCAAAAATCCCAAACCGTATTCGAAAAGGATTCTGTTAAAAAAAAGCGTCAAAATCTATCCTTTATACGATAACGGCTCTTTATACGGCGCTATTCAGGAAGGTGAACATCTTTTTTATGAAAAAGGCCAGCGAATTCCGGGAATTGCGAAATTTACGAGCACATGGCAAATCCAGAATAACGACTGGAAGCTGACGAAATCGCTCAGTTACGATCACCGGGAATACCTTACCAAAAAAGATAACGATCTGAAGATTAATAAGGTTTTTGCTGAAGATTAAAAACAATTTCGGCGGGCGCTTTGCGCCCGCCGAAATTTCTTCCTATATAAAAATCTGTGTTTTATTTCTCCTCAATTGCTGCCTGCGCTGCGGCAAGTCTGGCAATTGGTACTCTGAACGGTGAACAGCTCACGTAATTCAGTCCGAGTTTATGGCAGAATTTAACCGATTCCGGATCTCCGCCGTGCTCACCGCAGATTCCCACTTTAAGTTTTGGTTTAACCGAACGGCCTTTTTCAACACCAATTCTGATCAGTTCACCAACACCGGTTTGGTCTACAGATACGAACGGATCTTCAGGAAGAAGTTTCAGATCCAGATATTTAGGCAGGAATCCACCGATATCATCTCTTGAGAAACCGAAAGACATCTGCGTCAAGTCGTTGGTACCGAAGCTGAAGAAATCTGCAACCTGAGCCATGGAATCGCCTTTCAGCGCAGCTCTTGGAGTTTCAATCATAGTTCCGTACATAAATGGAATTTCTTTTACGCCCAGTTTTTCGCAAACTTCAGTATAAACACTGTCTACAATATTTTTCTGGTGATTAAGCTCATGGCGTCCCATTACTACAGGAATCATGATTTCCGGGAATGCTTTTTTACCTTCTTTGTTCAGTTCACCCGCAGCTTCCAGAATTGCGCGAACCTGCATTTCGGTAATTTCAGGGTAAGAAACGCCCAGACGCACACCGCGGTGGCCAAGCATTGGGTTGTTTTCGTGAAGAGCAAGAATTCTTCTGTTCAGAACGCTCATTCTCACACCCAGTTCTTTTGCAAGCTCCTGAAGTTTTTCTTTATCGTGAGGAACGAATTCGTGCAACGGTGGATCCAGAAGTCTGATGGTTACAGGATTTCCGTGCATTACTTCCAAAGTTGCCTTGATGTCTTTCTTAACGAATTTAAAAAGTTCATTCAGCGCAGATTTACGTTCTTTCACTGTTGTACTCATGATCATTTTACGAAGCAGGAACAGCGGTTTTTCGCTTCCTTCACCGTAGAACATGTGTTCTGTTCTGAAAAGCCCGATACCTTCAGCGCCGAAATAAGTGGCCTGCTGTGCATCTTTCGGAGTATCAGCATTGGTTCTTACGCCCAGTTTTTTGGCTTTATCCACCAGTTTCATCAGGGTTTTGTAAGATTCATTCTGGTTAAGATCGGTATTCGAAAGTTCAAGAACGCCTTCGTACACCACACCTTTTGTACCGTTCATGGTCAGCCATTCGCCTTCATGAATTTTTTTGCCTTGGTTGGTTACGAAATATTTTTCTTTTTCATGAATTTCGATATCAGAACATCCAACGATACAACATTTACCCCAACCTCTTGCTACAAGCGCAGCGTGGGAAGTCATACCGCCTTTCGTTGTAAGAATTGCCTGTGATTTGTGCATTCCGTCCACATCTTCAGGAGAAGTTTCTTCACGTACGAGAATCACTTTTTCACCTTTCAGTCCCCATTCAACAGCGTCTTCTGATGAGAACACTACACGGCCAACTGCACCGCCGGGACCTGCAGGAAGACCTTTTGCAACCGGTTTGTTTTTCCTTTCTTCTTCAGGATCAATCATAGGAAGAAGAAGTTCAACCAACTGATTCGGAGCTACTCTCATTACCGCTGTATCGGCGTCGATCAGTTTTTCTTTATACATATCTGCAGCCATTTTCACAGCAGCTACTCCGTTTCTCTTACCAACACGGCACTGAAGCATATAAAGTTTACCTTTCTCAATGGTGAACTCGATATCCTGCATGTCTTTGTAGTGTTTCTCGAGTTTTTTCTGAATTGCATCAAGCTCTTTATACTGCACCGGCATAAATTTGGACAGTGTAGTGAGGTCTTTGGAGTGATCGTTTTTAGAATCATTGTTGATTGGAGCCGGAGTTCTGATACCTGCCACCACATCTTCACCCTGTGCATTTACAAGATATTCACCGTAGAAATGGTTGTCCCCGTTTCCAGGATTTCTTGTGAAAGCAACACCTGTACAGGAATCGTCGCCCATATTACCGAAAACCATTGCCTGAACGTTTACTGCAGTTCCCCACTCGTCAGGAATTCTTTCAATTCTTCTGTATTCAATGGCACGTTTACCGTTCCATGATGCGAAAACCGCTCCAACACCGCCCATCAGCTGATCCCACGGATTTTCAGGGAAATCTACTTTCAAATGCTTTTTGGTTAACGCTTTGAATTCTTTTACAAGTTTTTTCAGATCATCTGCCGAAAGTTCAGTATCCAGCTCTACGCCTTTGGCTTTTTTCACTTCCTCAAGACGCTCATCCATAATTTTACGGATTCCTTTTCCTTTCGCTGGCTCCATTCCGCCCGCTTTTTCCACCACAACATCGGCGTACATCATCACCAACCGTCTGTAGGCGTCGTATGCAAATCTTTCGTCACCGGATTTTTCAATTAAACCTTTTACAGTTTCGTCGTTCAGACCGATATTCAGAACAGTATCCATCATTCCCGGCATTGATTTTCTCGCTCCGGAACGAACAGACATCAGCAACGGATCCTTAACATCACCAAATTTTTTGCCCATCAGCTTTTCTACCTCTGCCAATGCATTTTTAATCTGCTTTTCAAGGTCTTTTGGATAGGTTTTATTGTTGTCGTAGTAATAGGTACAAACTTCAGTTGTTACCGTAAATCCCGGAGGAACCGGCAATTTAAGATCTTTGTGACCTGCCATTTCAGCAAGGTTTGCTCCTTTTCCACCAAGAAGGTTTTTCATGGACTCGTTTCCGTCGGCTTTACCGCCACCGAAAGAATAGACGTATTTTTCATCTTTTTTTACGCCTTTTACTGCTTTTGTCGCCATTTTGTATATAATTTTTGTTTATTTCCTTTTAAAGACGAGTAAAGTTACGCAGAGTATAATTCAAACAGATATTTAATGTTATGAGAAACGTCAAGTTTGAGAAATGTCATGAGAATTGACCCATAAATGCTTCAATTTACAGAAAGATGATAAAAAAAGAGCGATAATGAATTAAAACAGAGATCTGTTGAGGTTGTTTAGTCCGTTCGCGCATCAGTTTAGGGGAACGATAGGGTTCAGTACCGCAAATTTGGGGTTAGGAACCTCAGATTAAGGGTTCAACGACCGGAATTTTGGGGTTGGGAACCGGAAAATCCCTGTAAAGAACCGCATCAACGCTATAAAAGACATGTCCGGAATGGTTCAGAACCTCACCAATGGGGTTCGGAACCTCGAAATTCCGGTTGGATAACCTGAAAAGTAGACTCAAAAAAAATACACCAGACGAACTGATGTATTTGATTTATATATTTTGCTGATTAATATTCAAACAAAACAGAACCCCACGTAAAGCCGCTTCCAAAAGCAGAAAGAAGCACCAAATCTCCTTTTTTCACTTTACCCTGCTCGATGGCTTCCGAAAGTGCAATTGGAATGGACGCTGCCGTAGTGTTGCCGTATCTCATGATATTGTTGAATACTTTTTCATCTGGCAGACCGAACTTCTGCTGTACAAACTGTGAAATCCTCAAATTGGCCTGATGCGGAATAAACATATCCAGATCATCAACGGTTTTTCCCGCCTTCTCCAGCGCTTCAGTCATGGTTTCAGGAAATCTTGTCACGGCATGTTTGAAAACGAAATTACCGTTCATGATTGGATAAACCTCTTTATCGGTTACATTCTCGGGCTCAAGACGCATTCTGTCGCTCCAGCCAAATTTCGAACCTGGAAACTGCGTGCAGAGTTCATCTGCATATTTTCCTTCGGAATGCATGTTTACTGTAAGGATATCGCCTGCGTTTTCCTCTTCAGTAGCAGAAAGAATAATGGCTCCTGCCCCATCGCCGAAAATTACAGAAACACCGCGTCCTTGATCAGAAAAATCAAGTCCGAAAGAATGGCACTCTGCGCCTACCACAAGAATATTTTTATACATTCCGGATTTTATGAAGGCATTGGCAACGCTTACCGCATACACAAATCCTGAACACTGGTTTCTTACATCCAGCGCACCAATTGTTTCGCAACCCAGCATTTCCTGAAGCTGTACGCCACAACCCGGAAAAAAATAATCCGGAGAAAGTGTCGCAAAAACAATATAGTCAAGGTCTTTTGCTGTAATTCCTGCCATTGCCATGGCTTTTTCAGCGGCTTTCATTCCGAAATAGGCAGTTGTTTCTTCAGAATCGTTACGGTTTTTACGGTGGCGCCTTTCCTTGATACCGGTTCTTTCGGTAATCCACTCGTCATTAGTGGTCATCAGTTTAGAAAGGTCATCATTCGTAACCACGTTTTCTGGCACGTAATGCCCAATTCCTTTAATAGTGCTTTTAATCATGAAGCTTAAATATTTTCACAAAAATAATTTTTATTTCTTGCATAGAATATATTTTTCAGTTTTACCGAAATTCTTGATTAATTTTGTTCCATGCCTATAGAAATCTGTTTTAAGAATCAGTATGTTGAATGGATCGACTGTGAAGCTCCGACCGCCGAAGATCTGCTGTACCTCCACGAAAAGTACAACATCAACAATCTCCTTCTGGAAGATACAACAGACCCGAACCATCTCCCAAAATTTGAGCAGGACAACCACGTAAAGTTTTTTCTGCTGCGCGAAAGTACTGAGTTGGAAAGACAGAATCTCAACACCATCAGCGACATCAGCACAAAATTGGGCATATTTGTGATTGAAAATCAGATTATTACGGTTCACAGGATGCGGAACCGCAGCGTATACGAATATAAAAAAGAGATTCTGTCTGAAGATGAAAGTTCGCTGAATCCATCGGCTATTGCGCTCCGGCTGGCTTTGAAAGTTCTGAAATCTTTTGATGATGAATCCAGAAATCTGGTGGAAACCCTGGACAGCATGGAAAACGAAATTTTCCTGAAAAATACCAACACGAGCAACCAGATTCGCAGACTGTATAAGATTAAGCGTAAGTCCGGACTCAACACCCGAATACTAACGATTTCCTCCGATTGGGTGAACAATTTCAAAAAACTGAATATTTCTGACTCCGAATTCACCGATTTTCAGGACAGCTATAAAGATGTTGTGGCCGATTTTGACCATCTGAATGTTCAGATCAACAACCTTATTTCAATGTTTCTGGCTCTCTCCGACCAAAAAGCGAATCAGGTAATGAAGCTGCTCGCCATTTATTCGATGTATTTCTTGCCGATTACTTTTATTGCCGGACTTTACGGAATGAATTTCGATTTCATGCCCGAACTGAAGCACAAGTCAGGTTATTTTGTGACGCTGGGCGTAATGGCAGTGATTGTGATTTTCACTTTTATATATGTGCGCCGGAAAAAATGGTAAACCGTTTCAGATAAAGGCGAACCAACTCGTTTTATGCGTTTTTATGAATATAGCGCGAAAGGCGGATTCCCAAATCGGTCCAGACAATTTTTGCGTTGGCATTCCGCGTAAGATGATAATCTGCTTCCGTAATCTGTTCCAGAATCTCCTCTATATTGGCACCATGAATAAACCTTGAGAAGCTTTCCCAGTTAAATCCGGAAGCATCAATTTTCCGGTACACCAGTTCGGAACTGCCATAATTCTGAAGTAATGCGAGACGGAACATATCGCTGCAGTATTCAAGAAATTTTTTCTGTTTTTCTCGGTTCCAGGTCGAAATATCGCGCGCCCAGAAAATGATGTTTTTCAGAAACTCCGGTTTTTTCTTCACCTGAAAAGCGTCGCGAACCCACTGCACGAAAAGTTTTTCGAATTCGTTGTTTTCCTCATCAGAACTGAGAATCGCTAAAGCCGTGTTCAGATTTCCCTGCGCTTCGTAAACGGCAGCGGCAATTTTTTCATCGTTTTTTTCGCCTTTTTTTCTTAGATAAATCTCCAGTTCTGCATCTTCAATACGCGGAACTTCAATAATCTGCGTTCGCGAAATAATGGTTGGAAGCAGATCATTCATATTGTCCGCAGTCAGCAGAATCACCGTTTTTGCCGGCGGTTCTTCCAGAAATTTCAGCAGTTTGTTTGACGCTGAAGCATTCATTTTATCGGCGCGCCAGATAATCAGGATTTTTGTGCCGCCTTCAAAGCTTTTCAGGGCAAATTTCTGGTTCTGTTCCTGGATTTCATCCGCAGAGATAAAAAACTGTTTGTTCTCGGACTCCAACGCAGCCGTCCAGTTGTCCAGAGATGAATAGGGATTATCAAGAATCATTTCCCTAAACTCGGTGAATCTCTTTTTGCTGAGCGTATTCTTGCCTTCTGTAAAAACCGGAAAGCTGAAATGAAGATCCAGATGATTAAGATGCTCCACTTTGGAAGCTGCCTGCTCATTTTCCTGTTTCAGGATTTCTTCAGCATAGGCCAGCGCCAGCGGAAGTGTGCCGTAGCCTTCTTTTCCTGCAAAAAGCTGTGCATGGCTTACGCGGTTTTCCGCAATGGTACCTTTAAGCTGTTTCTTAATCTGTTCATGCCCTGCGATTTCGTCCCAATTCATGTTCCAAAGATAAAAATATCGCAAGGAAAAAATCATAAAAAACCGTCTTTTTATTAACATTTAACCGCTGTTTTACTTAACAAACTTTAACCTCGCTAAATTTTCCCGTTTCAGTAATAATTAAGATATTTGCGCATTATTTTTAAAATTCAGGAATGAAAAAATTGTTTGTCCTAACTCTTGTTGCAGCAGCCTACCTGGCAGATGCTCAAAGTATCGGTAATTCGCCGTACGCAGCTTATGGAGTTGGAGATGTAAAGTATGACAACACAGTAGAAAATGCTGCAATGGGTGGAATTTCCACAGCTTATATTACAGATTTCAACAGCAGCTTCAACTTCAAGAACCCGGCAGCCAACGAAAACCTGATGCTGACGAGCATTAAAGTTGAAGGAACCAACGAAAACAATTTTTTCCGATCTGATTATAACGACGTAAAAGCAACCAAACATTCCACTTATCTTTCCAATATTTCAATTGCCTTTCCGCTTTCTTCAAAAGTGAAATTCGGTTTGGGATATCAGCCTTACAGCTCCAAAAGGTACAATCTTTTATACACGGAAAATGTGGGAAATGATGTACTGAAAGCCAACAATTTCAGAGGTGAAGGTACCTTAAGTACAGTACAGGGAGCGCTTTCCTATCAAATAAACCGGGCTTTGGCAGTGGGTTTCAGAACCAACTTCTACTTCGGAAACATGTACGACATTGATGAACTGACGTACAGCAATGCAGAACTCATCAACGGATACGAAACCAAAAACAAAGTGACGAATTTTAACTTCACTCTTGGGGCAACGTATCAGAAGAAATATGACAACGACCGTAAGCTGACACTCGGTGCAACTTCCACTTTCGGAAACACTACCGATATGGAAACTACGTACACCAACAGCACTTATTACTATACAACAGGAAATACGAAGGTTTACGATGATATCATTGAGCAGAGATCTTCTTCCTCGAAAAACCTGATTCCTTTTGAAGCGTCTGTGGGTGCCGGTTTCGGACACAGCACAAGATGGTTTGTAGGTTCGCAGGTAGATTATAAAAGCGGTGAAGACATTCTGTTTGCAGGCAACAGCTTCCAGCTTCAGGATTCCTACAGAATTGCTGCGGGTGGATGGATTCTTCCGAATGCCAATAACTTCCGAAACTATTTCCAGCGTGTAATTTACCGTTACGGAGCTTACTATGAAAAAGGAAATCTGCAGATCAACGGAAACAACATCAACAAATTTGCTTTGACTTTCGGTGCGACACTTCCTTTCAAAAACAGTTCGCTGAGCAGAATGAGCGGCCTTGACGTAGGTGTGGAGCTCGGAAAACGCGGTACACTTCAGAACAATCTAATCAACCAGAACTTCATTAATTTCAGAATTGGATTTAATTTTGCAGATAAGTGGTTTATTAAGCGTTTATACAACTAATACATGAAACTTCTTCGGGCAGTTAATATAAAGAATATAGCCTTCCTTCTGGGTTGCGCTATATTTTTTGTTTCATGCGAAGAAGACCTTGCCGACGTAAACGCAAAGAACAAAAAAGTAAATTTCCCTTCGCAGATTATCCACAATGCCAAAATAGTGCAGCGCGATTCCGGATTTGTAAAACTGCGTGCCACTGCCGCACTGATTGAAAAGTATGAACTGATTGACACACCGTATATTGTCGCAAGAAAAGGAATCAGTATTGAGTTCTGGGACAGAAAGAAACCTGAGAAACCCGGAACCATTAAAGCCAATTACGCCAAAATTACCGATCTGAAGAAGTTTTATGAAGCCCGCGGAAATGTCCGCGTTGTTACCAATGAAGGACAGATGTTTGCAATGCAGAGCGTATTCTGGGATCAGGGAAAACAGCGTATTTACACCAATGATACCGTGTATGTTACCGACAAAGACGGTTCAACATTGGTCGGCGCAAACGGAATGACAGCTAAGGATGATTTCTCGGAGTACACCTTCTTCAACAATTCCGGCGATATGAGCACCCATAAAATTCCTGAAAAGGGACAGTAACGGACGCACTTCTTCCAGTCAAAAAGCTGGGAATTCTTTATCTTTAAGAAAAATTCTTCGAATGACTTTTCATGCTATCGGCCTGATGTCCGGAACCAGTCTGGACGGACTCGACATCTGTTATGCTTTTTTTGAGCGAAACCAAAATGCGCATTGGAACTACAGAATTATTCATGCTGAAACAGTATCCTATCCAACAGCATGGGAAAGAAGACTGAAGAAGAGCATACTTCTGAAAGCAGAAGATCTTTATCAGCTTAATTCTGATTACGGTTTCTATCTGGGTGAAAAAACAAAGGATTTCATCAGGAAACATTCCATTGAAAAAACCGACGTCATAGGATCGCACGGACATACTGTTTTTCATCAGCCCCAGAAAAAATACACGGTACAGATTGGCGACGGAAGAGCAATAAGATTGCTTACTGATATTCCCGTGATTTACGATTTCAGGAGTCAGGATGTTCTCATGGGCGGAAACGGAGCTCCTTTGGTTCCTGCTGGAGACCGCCTTCTTTTCGGTGAATACGATGCCTGTCTCAATTTAGGTGGATTTTCAAATATTTCCTTTGAACATGAGGGAAAACGTATTGCCTTTGATATTTCACCGGTGAATACCGTTCTGAATTTCTTTGCGCAGAAGAAGAAAGTAAAGTATGATGAAAACGGGAATCTTGCTAAAAGCGGAACAATCAATTCGGCTGTTCTGAAGAAACTGAATGCTCTGAAGTTTTACAGACAAAAACCACCAAAATCCCTTGGTATTGAATGGGTAAACAGAGAAATTTTTCCGCTGCTGAAGAAACTGACTACCGAAGATGCACTTGCCACATTTACAGAACATTCAGCAGAACAGATTTCGACGGTTTTCGAAAATTACGGACTCAACAACATACTGATTACCGGCGGCGGCGCTTACAATAAATATCTGATTGAAAGAATCAGGGAAAAGTCTTCAACCTCACTGATTATTCCTGAAAAAGAGACGGTAGATTTTAAAGAAGCGTTGATATTTGCCTTTATGGCTGTCCTGAAAATCAACGGCGAAAACAACGTTCTCAGTTCCGCAACCGGAAGTACAAAAGACCATTGCACAGGTTTACAGGCATAAAAAAACTCCCTGATTTAGGGAGTTGGGTATTTTTAAGCGTAAAGACTTTCAATCTTGTCTGTCAGAGCGTTCATGAAATTCTGAAGCGGCTTTTCCACCATCATTTTGATGAACGGATTGAACTTTCCTTCAAAAAACATCTGCGCTTCTGTCTGGTTTTCGCTTACTGCATTCAGGTGAGTCGCCAGTTCAAAGTCAAGGCTTGAACTTGCAGATCTCAGGACGGCTTTAGTATCTGAAATTTCACCGAGTTTCAGTGCAATTTCAGGCATTCCTTTCAGGGAAAATTTGAAACCGTCTGAAATAGACTCAAACTTCTGAAGGCCTTCCGGCATTAACTGCTCGTAATTCTTCGGATCTTTCAGCAGATCTACAATTTCCGAAACAGGCTTATTTAAAACGATTTTTCTTCCTTCTAAGTTCATTTTTTATATTTTTGCAGTATTATTAATGATTTCGCACAAATGTATAAAGTTTTTGTCAACGAAAAAAAATTATTACTCTCGAAATATCCGGAACGCATAGAAAAAAACCTGCGTTACGAAGGCTTTGCTACATTGGAGATTGCGGTTGATCTTTTGCAGAATACATCCTGTCCCGAAATGAATGTTTACGGCGAAAACATTGAGGAATTATGGGAAGATTTCACCCATATGTTCAAAGTAATTGAGGCTGCAGGCGGAATCGTTTACAACAGAAACGGTGAGATTCTTTTCATAAGACGTCTCGGAAAATGGGACCTTCCGAAAGGTAAAATTGAAAAAGGCGAATCACTGGAACAGGCCGCACTCAGAGAAGTTGAAGAGGAAACCGATCTGAAGGAACTTGTTCTGGAAAGCTTCATTAACAATACTTTTCATATTTATACTGAACGAAACGGCACACGCGTTCTGAAGACCACTTACTGGTTCAAAATGCTGTATGTGGGTGAAGGCGATGCCAAACCGCAGACTGAGGAAGGCATTACGGAAGTTTCCTGGAAGAACGACGATCAGATCAGAAACGAAGTTTTTCCGTCAACCTTCAGAAATATCCAGCTGATTCTAAACGAAGTCTGGGAAAAAGATTAAATCAGGTCTATTATCTTTTCGAGCGCAATCCCGCGTGAGGCTTTCAGAAGTATATTCTGAGCGCTTAGTTTCTCATTTTTAAGATATTCCGACAACTCATCAGCGCTTTCAAAAGCCAGTTCGGAAATGCCTGTATTTCTAAAATGCTTACCAACCGTAATCACCTGATCAAATCCAAGTGTTTTGGCTAAATTAAGCAACTCTGCGTGCTCTTTCGCGCTTTCCTCGCCCAATTCCAGCATATCACCAATAATGATGGTTTTTGAGCCCTGAAATTTGCTGAAATTCTTCAGCGATTCCATCATGCTGCTCGGATTGGCATTATACGTGTCCAGAACCAGTGTCTTGCCGTTCTTCTGCATAATCTGGGAGCGCATGTTGGTTGGCGTATAGTTTTCGATAGCGTTCTTAATCTGGTTGAAACCGATTCCAAAATGAAGACCAAGACTGGCCGCCGCACAAAGATTGGTGAAATTATAGTTGCCGGTAAGCTTCGACTGTGCTTTTTCTCCTTTATAACTTAGTCCGACAAAATTATCTGCTGAAAATTCTTCAAAAAAATAATCAGAATCCGGAGTTCCGAAAGTAATAGTTTTGCTGTAATGATCTGTTTTTTCTTTTTGAATACCATCTGCTTTATTCACCAGAACGGTTTGATGACTGCTGATCAGATAGTCGTACAGTTCCGATTTCCCCTTGATCACCCCTTCAAATCCACCGAATCCTTCCAGATGCGCCTTTCCGAAGTTGGTAATATAACCGTAGCCGGGTTTTGCGATGCCGCAGAGCAGTTCAATTTCTTTCTGATGGTTTGCTCCCATTTCCACAACGGCCATTTCGTGTTCAGGTTTTATTGAAAGCAGCGTCAGCGGAACACCGATATGGTTATTGAGGTTGCCGTAGGTGTACTGAACGCTGTATTTTTCGGAAAGCACTGCATGAATCAGTTCTTTTGTAGTTGTTTTACCATTACTGCCTGTAAGACCGATAACCGGAATATTCAACTGATCACGGTGATACTGCGCCAGTTCCTGCAGATAAAGAAGCGTTGAAGGAACAAAAAAGATGTTCCGGTTGACATTTTCGTACTCTTTCTGTTCTACAATCACCGCGAGCGCGCCGTCGTCAACAGCTTTTTTAGCCAGGGTGGCAGCGTTGAAATTTTCACCGGAAAAAGCAAAGAAAATATCGGCCTTTCCCACTTTTCTGCTGTCGATGGTCACCCTGTTGGCAGCCTTGAAAATACTGTAAAACTGTTCTGCATTCATGGTGTCAAAAATAAAAAAAATCCTTCCGTAATTTGGAAGGATTTGTAGATATATTTCAGAAAAATTATCTTCTTGTTCTGTTTTTTCCGTTGTCGCTTGCATCCTGCGCTACACGGAAACCAACCCAGCCATAAGCTTTAGTCTGGTCTTTGTATCTTCTCTGTCCCGGATCAAGCCAGTAAGCTGTATCCTGCCAAGAACCACCTTTTACTACTCTGATTTCGTTAGTGATTGCTGAAGTTCTTCTGTTGGTATCTCTTTCAAGGATTACTTTACCGTCAGCATTTACGAAGAAGTTCTTTCTTGGTGCGTTATACATGTTGTAACCGGAAGAAGAGCTGTCTGCCTCGCCTCTGAAGTCCAGTGAAGACTGTCTGTCACCATCTCTGAAGTTACTGTAGTTGGCAACTGTTTCTCTTTCGAACTGTCCCGGAAGACCTTTATAAATCAGTCTGCCGTCTGAAAGTGTATCAAACTTCACATCTCCATCTTCAATTCTCTTATAAGAACCGTCTCCGTTTCTTACGATCGTCTGAGGAGCGTTTCCTCTGTAATAGTTGAAGTCAGAATATTCACTGTCGATAATCGGTCTGTATACGTCAGCAACCCACTCGGATACGTTTCCGTACATACCGTAGATACCAAGATCGTTGGAAGGATACTGTTTTACATCTGAAGTTGTTGCAGAACCGTCATTTTTCCATCCTGCCACACCAGAGTAGTCACCCTGTCCGTATTTGAAGTTTTCAAGGAATACACCTTCATTTCTACCTTTCCGTCCTCTAAGTTCTTCAATTTTAGGATCTTTGCCAAGATAGTTGTTGTACTGTCTGTTTTTCTCCATTCCCAAAGCTGCAAATTCCCATTCAACTTCAGTTGGAAGTCTGAATTTCTGAACCATTGCTGCATTCGGAGCACCGTTTGCGGCGATAATTCTTTGGTTGGCAGATTTCATTCCTGTTTTGGAACGCATTCTCTGGTCGTTGATATATGCTTTTATTTCAGGATCGTTTGCTTTGAATTTATCCATGTTGAACGCTGTACCACCCTGATTATTGGATTCGTTGATGTAAAAATCCTTAGAAATGATACCTGCATCCATCAATGATTTTTCATTGGCTCTGTCTGTCAGCCATTCGCAATATTTATTAGCCTGCAGCCAGCTTACTCCCACTACCGGATAGTAGTCGTATTCCGGAGATCTGAAGTAAGTTTCAGAAAAGTCGTTACGAGATAGTTGGTTGTCCCAAAGCAAAGTATCCGGTAAAGCACCGTTATAGATTTCGCGGTAAGTAGGATCCTGCGGTGGGAACACATACTTCAACCATGTAAGGTATTCGCGGTACTCGTAGTTGGTAATCTCGGTTTCACCAATATAGAAAGAGCTAACCTGCATTCTGCGCGGAGAGTTATTCCAATCGTGCATTACATCGTCTTTCACCAATCCCATAGTAAAAGTACCACCTTCCACATACACCATTCCTGGCCATCCTTTCATTTTCTGCTGCTTGCCTGAAAAGAACCAACCTTTGGAATCGTTTGGTTTCCAGCCAGTTTTACTAACGAAACCTTTCGTTCCGCCGCCTTTACTTGTCCCGGAACCACCGCCACAACTGGTGAGTACTAGTGCAGAACTTGCTGCTATTAATGAAAACAACTTTAGTTTTTTCATAGTCGGTATAAATATTTTCACTGTACAAAGAAATAATAATTTTTGTAATTAATCAAGTAAAGTTTTGAATTTTTTTGAAAACGTAATCAAATTAATTTTATTGTATCACATAATTTTTTCTAAAAAATCGTTTATTTTGTATTCGGAATAACTTTTCTATGCAAAAAATGAAACGCACCCTACCGATAATCGTTCTGATATTACTTTCCCTGCCCTTTTACGGCCAAAAAATAACGGTTAACTGGGAATCCGGCAAGATCCGCGACTTTGGTGAAAACAAGGTTATGTTACCGAGTTTTACCAATGAAGGGTTTTCCTTCGACCAGAATAACATCTTTATCACTGTAAATCAGGATGCCGGTGAACGGGATTTTGATGTCACCAACTTCGCATGGGAAAACGTTTCGGCGAAAGAACTGTACAGTCTTAACGAACACATTCTGCCGGGCAGCAATATTGCAGCTGTAAGTTACTATATAAATAAAGGTGTACGGAAAGCAAGCGTTTATGTTGCCCTTTTCAAGAAAGAGAACGGAACTGTAAAGAGACTTTCATCATTTGATATTGTGGCCGGGAAACCTAAACTGCTGAATAATCAGTCTAAAATAGGTAGTGCCGTTAATCCGCTCGCCAGCGGAACTTTCTATAAGATTAAAGTAGACAAGTCCGGAATCTTTAAAATTACGTCTGAGTTTCTTCAGAGCAACGGCATTAATCCCACAACAGTCAATCCGAAAAACTTCCGGATTTATGGAAACGGCGGTGTGATGCTGCCTGAATTCAATCAGGATGCCCGATACAGCGCACTTCAGGAAAACGCCATTCAGGTAATCGGTGAAGACGACGGAACATGGGACAGCGGCGATTACGCCCTTTTTTATGCGCAAGGTCCGAACGGTTACAATCTTTATGACCATTCAAACGGTAACGGAATCAAAAGAACCGAAACCAGAACCGACCGCGCCAACCATCTGAAGAATATTTATGATGATTTCTCCTATTATTTCATCAACTTCGACAAAGGTCTGGGAAAACGGGTTCAGACTGTTGATGCCGCTCTTCCTGCAACCCTGATTAACCGCTACGATGATTATCAGTTTATTAATAATGACGAAAAAAACCTTCTGAAACTGGGAAGAATCTGGGTGGAAGACCAAAGTTTTGTGGCAGCAAAAGCCCTTTCATTCACAACCAAAACACCGGTACAAAGCGGTGATCCCGTGAAATTCAGAGCGCAGGTGGTAGGTTACCAGTCGCAGCAGAACAGCATTAGTTTCAATATTAACGGACAGAATACAGTAACGCAGGCCATTCCGATGACGAATCCGCCTTCATTCTCAGATTTTTTTCCTTTAAGATATGTAGGGACGGCAACCAATATTACCGGCACCAACATTACAATCAATGTTACGCCGAACATTTCCACCAATCCAAACGGAGTATTTCATCTGGATTATGCTGAAGTTCAGTATAAAGAAAACCTGACATTCAACGGATCGCAGATGAATTTCCGTGATTTCTCCCTAAACAGCGGAACCGGACAGCTCTATGGCTTTTCAATGTCGAATGCAGCAGGCGTTGAGCAGATTTGGGATGTTACGGATATCACCAATGCCAACCAAAGAGTGAACAAAGCTTCTGGCGGAACTTTTAATTTCGGTTATCTGGCAGACAACCAGAATTTCAATAATGAATTCGTGGCTTTCAGAGCTGAAGCCGCATATCTGCCGTCTTTTGTCGGTAAGATAGATCCTCAGAATCTTATGGGTCTTCAGAACATTGACTATCTGATTATCACTTCCCCGGAAATGATGAGCCAGGCACAGCGGATTGCAGCACATCATCAGTCGAAATCCAACCTGAATCCGACTGTTGTTGATGTAAACAAAATATACAACGAATTCAGCAGCGGCGGACAGGATCTTACGGCAATCCGCGATTTCATCACTTATCTCAACAGACCTGCGGGCGCACTGAAGTATGTTTTCCTTCTAGGAGACACCACCTACGATTTCAAGAACAGAACCCCGAACAATTTCAACATTGTCCCTGGTTACCAAAGCGAGGAAAGCAGCAATTACGTTAATTCCTTTGTTACGGACGATTATATTGTGATGACGGCACCACAGGCAAGTCCGTTTATGCCGAGCAATCTTCCGAACATTCCTGTAGGCCGTATTCCGGCAGCAAATGTTTCGGAAGCCAAAAATATGGTGGATAAGACCCTGGCTTACTATAATAATCTGCCGGGACAGTCTTCACCATTTGGAGTATGGAGAATGAAAATGGATTTTGTTGCAGATGACGATAACGATGGCGGCACACCATTTCATAATATAATGAATGATGCACTTGAACAGACTTTCGAAGGCACAACCGACAAACCGGAATACAATATCCGCAAACTTTATCTGGATGCTTTTCCTGCGCAGAGTTCTGCCGGCGGACAGCGTTTTCCGCAGGTAAATGCCGGAATTGTGAATGCCATTGGCAACAGTCTTTATCTGTTCTATTTCGGGCACGGCGGTATTAACGGTTGGGCGCAGGAAAGAGTTTTAACCGTTTCCGAAGTTCAGGGAGCCAATAATTTCAACCAGATTTACAGCAGATTTCCGCTGGTTTCAACCATTACCTGTGAGTTTACCCTTTGGGATGAGCCCAATACCAATTCTGTAGGCGAACAGTTCATTAAACATACGGAAGGCGGTGCAACCACCATGATTACGTCCAGCCGCGCCATTGATGTAGGTTACGGTATTAATTTTACAACCGAACTTACCTCAACCTTATTTGATCTTAACGCAGACGATTTTCTGAAACTCGGAGACGCCCATTTACTTGCCAAAACCAACTTCGGTCCTAACTCCAATCACCTGAAAGTAAACTTCCTTGGAGATCCGGCAATGAAACTGAGCAGACCGGCCAGAAACCTGATCATTGACAACGTTGAAACACCTGTTCCCGGGCTTATAAGAGCACTGGATTTTGTGAAGATTACAGGGCATATCACCAATCCGAACGGAACAGTGAATACCTCTTTTAACGGAAAGGTAGCCATAAACATTTATGACAAAAGACTTAATAAACAGACACTGAACAACGACGGCGGACTTACACCGGTACTCCAGTACACAGAAGAAGGAAGCCCAATTGTAAAAGCATCCGGCGATGCTGTAAACGGCGTGTTCGAAGTGGAATTCTACGTTCCGAACGACATTAATTACACAGTTGGAACGGGAAGAATATTGGCTTACGCAGACAACAAGCAGTATGATGTTTTCAACAACCAGCCGCAACAGATTGGTGATATTAACCCGAACGGAATCGATGATAATGAACCGCCAAAAGTCCGGCTGTATATGAACAACACCAATTTTGCCGATGGCGGCATCACCAATCAGAATCCAATGCTGCTTGCTTGTATTACAGATGATACAGGAATCAATGCAACCGGTTCCGGCGTT
Organism: Bacteroidota bacterium; assembly: GCA_023457935.1. GTDB lineage: Bacteria > Bacteroidota > Bacteroidia > Flavobacteriales > Weeksellaceae > JAEXBA01. The sequence goes on from JAEXBA010000089.1 coordinate 38,717, forward strand.
GGACATGACATTACTGTTTACCTTGACGGACAGATCATCAATACCATCGTTCTGAACGATTTCTATACACCGGGCGACGGTAACGGCTGCAGCAATCCTGCTTTGAAAGATTATCAGAAGGGATTTGTTACCTATCCGTTCAGAAATCTTGCGCCGGGCGAACATACCCTTACATTTAAAGTTTGGGATATTAATAATAATTCAACAACCGCTACGTTACGTTTTATAGTTAAGGATGAAAGCAACCAGCATCTCATCGTAAACCGTCTGCTGAACTGGCCAAATCCTTTTACCGACAGAACCTACATTCAGTTTGAACACAACTGCGACGACATTCTGGATGTAAATGTTCAGATCTATACCATCACTGGAAAGCTGGTACGCACTTTTTCACAGTCGGTTACCGGTGAGCCGTTTTTTGAAGGTTACCGCACACCAAGGCAGGCGATAATGTGGGACGGAAAAGATGATTTCGGCGACACTGTAGGAAAAGGAACGTACATCTTTAAGATTTTTGCAAGAAGCCAGAATCAGGACAAATGCAAAGGCAGCGCTACGGCGGTAGAAAAGATGGTGATATTAAAATAATTATTTATATTTGAAAGATTAAAATAGAACTATATGG
>JAEXBA010000090.1 GCA_023457935.1 Bacteroidota bacterium
AGCCAGGATCAAACTCTCCATTGTATGTTTGTCTGACTCACTCAAAGTTCTTTGACTTCGCTTTGGTTTTTATCCTTACTTGGTTGTTATATCTTATTTCAATGATCTCCTAATCTTTCGCTTCCTCTTCACTCTCGCCCTGTCAGGCTATTGTTCCGATTTGCGAGTGCAAAAGTATAAATCTTTTTTTAATTACACAAATATTTCTTGAAAAAAATTTGAAATTTTATTTAACTGCTTTATTTTCAGTATAAAAATTTCAGAGATTTCGTTTCTCAATACTGTTCTTAAATTTTAATTGTTGCTTCTGCGCTCCCTCAAGTAGTGTTCCTTACTTTTGGGACTGCAAAGATACGCAGTTTTCGTTTCGCTCCAAATCTTTTTTGAAAAAAATCTACAACAAATTCCTAAAATATTGAAAACCAGAATTAAAAATTTTACTTCGGATTTTCAACTGCTTTTCTCCTAGCCCCGATTGAACGGCATGTGTGAGCTCTTTTTGGCGGCGGAACGCAGTGGAGCCGGCAAAAAAGCGAGTAGTGAAAGCGGGATAAAGCTTCTGATATTAAAACGGTGTATAGATTACCGACAGAAAATCGGCAAAGGATCTTTCTAGAAGAATAATATCTCCTGACTTAAGGTTGACTCCAGCCGAACCGTACGGATTGGACTTCACCTTGAAAGCTGAAATCTGGAAATGCTGCACTGGCTGCCCATCTTTTGCTGACAGCCGGAGCGTGGAGCCCAAAAATTTCTTTGTTGAAAACGTATACACTTCCCCTGCCGACATTGTGCGCTTTGTGTACGTACGCGGTTCAAACGAGATGGTTTCGTCTGAAAACGCAATTTTCTGCTTCTGATCCGGTGAAGCAAATATATAAACGGTATTATCTTCCTTCGGGAAATCACTGGCCGGAAGATAATACAGTTTTAAGCGGTAATTCCAGGGATCGAATTTTGGAGCTGAACCGTCGATGGTTTCAAAAGGCAGATAGGCAAACGCATTGGCGCCAATTTCCTTGGCTTTCTGGTAGACTTTGGAAAAAACCAGCGCATCATCACCGGAAAAACCCTGCACCTCCACAATGCCGAGATACTCCGCGCCGGCCTGAGCCGTATCGATACGGTACAGCATTTTATCAGTATTGCTGTGGACACTAGCAACTTTGGTAAGGACTGCATTCTGTCCGAATGTAAGCAGGCCAGTGAAAAGTGCGACGATGAACAGGATATTTTTCATTAGCTGTCTTTAAGAATATCGATACATTCCTGCAAACTCCATTCCCAATGCTTTGGTTCTATTTTGTAGACTTCTTCAATTTTGTCGAGCGACATTGTACTGCGCTTCGGCCGTTTTGCGGGTGTCGGGAAATCTTCTGTGGTAATGGCGTTAAGTTTTACATTACTTTCTGAAAACTCAGCAATTTTTGAAGCAAAGCCGTGCCAGCTGGTTTCCGGTTCGTTGGAAAAATGGAAAACTCCGTATGTTTTCGGCTGGTGACGGATGATCTTCATGACCGCTTCTGCGAGGTCGTTGGCGTTGGTTGGCTGCCCGAACTGATCGGCAACAATTCCGAGTTCGTCTTTCTGGCTGAAAAGATTCAGCATGGTTTTAACGAAATTCTTATTGAACTCTGAATACAGCCACGAAGTTCTGATTACGATTGTTTTCGGATTGATTTCCAGTGCCAACTCTTCACCTTTTAGTTTTGAAGCGCCGTAAACGCCCTGCGGATTGGTAAAGCTGTCTTCGGAATACGAAATCTGGGTATCGCCGTCAAAAACGTAATCGGTTGAAATATGAATAAGCTCTGTTCTGTGTTTTTTACAGGCCTCCGCGAGGCTGGCCACTCCGTCTGCATTCACAGCAAATGCTTTTTCAGGTTCAGATTCTGCCAAATCTACCGCAGTGTAAGCGGATGCGTTGATGCAGTAATCGGGTTTGTATTCGGCAAAGAATTCTTCAACGACATCTTCATCTGTAATATCCAGCGTTTCGGAATCTGTAAAGTTGAATTCGTATTCTAGTTCAAAATCCGGAGCAATTTTTCTGAAACAGTTTCCCAGCTGGCCGTTTCCGCCTATTACTAATATTTTGTTTATCATTATCTGTACAGTTTATTTTGTGAACGAAGGTAGTTGACTCTGCTCTGGAAGTCTTTCTGGTCAAGACTAACCAGAAATTGCTCAAACCGCTCTTTGATTTCTCCGGTTAGCACTTCTGATTTTCTCGTTCTCATATTAAAATAAATTACCGTTAACCACAGAACGGAATGTATGATTTTGCCGTCTTCGCTTTTCATCAGAATCTCCACTTTTGAAAGGCGGTCTGTAATATCAATGGTTTTACTCGTAATCAGAACTTTTTTGTTGGCTCTGATTTCCTTCAGGTAAGCAATTTCGTTCTGCAGAGCAATCCAAGTACATCCGGTTTCTTTAATGTAATCTTCATAAGTGAAGCCGTAAAATGATTCAACATGATCTTCACGCGCGTTCATCATGTACTCGATATACTTTACATTGTTGAGATGGCCGATAGGATCACAGTCGCTGAAGCGGACTTTAACAACACTCGAAATTTCTTTTTCCATGGTGCAAAAATAAAAAAACCACCCCGAAAAGAGATGGTTTTTATTGGAATTCAGTTTCTATTAAAGTCCAAGTTCTTTTTTCACAGCTGTAGTAGCATCCGGTCCTCCTTTGAAAACAAATGCTGAGCTGTTGGAATCCATGATATAATCCCAACCGTTAGCTTTTGCTGCTCTTGAAACCGCATCGTTGAATTTCTTCTCGATCGGAAGGTATGCCGCATCCTGCTTGGAAAGGAAATCCTTTTGTGCAGCATTACTCATCTGCTGAAGGTTATCCTGAAGTTTAGCCAATTCTGCTTCTCTCTGCTTGTTTACTTCTGCAGTCTGCTTTGGAGCATCCTCGCTGTATTTCTTAAGCAAAGCCTGAGCTGCGTCTGCCTGCTTCTTGATTTCTGCCTGCTTGGAATCTGTAAAAGCTTTCAATTGGTCGTCTGCTTTCTTTTTCTCCGGCATTGCGTTAAGAACTGCTGCAACATCCATTGTAGCAATTTTCTGAGCTTTTGCAACTCCTACAGCCAAAAACATCATTACTGCTGCAAATAATACACTTAATTTTTTCATAATCCAGGTTAAATATTTAATTGTTCTTTTGTTTAGATATAAAGTTTGATTTCAGGTTAAATTATCTTCTTGAAATTACTTCTTTTATTTTTTCTTTTCAGATGTTCCTTTCAAAAGGATATCCAATACTTTATCGGTATAATCGTATCTTTTCTGAAGAAAGATGACACTGACGCTGTTGCTTTTATCAAGAACTATGCCCAAGCCGTTTTTTTCGCTCATCGTCTGAATCGCAGTCCAGATCTGATCCTGAAAAGGCTGCATCAGGTTCGCTCTCAGTTTTGTAATCTCGCCGTTGGTTCCGAAGCGAAGACTGGTTGTAGTCTTGATGTTTTTTTCAAGATCCAGAACTTCTTTCTCGCGGGCCTTAAGCTGATCTCCCACCAAAAGTACTTTCTCACTTTCGAACGCAGATCTTTTTCTTTCGTATTCCGACTGCAGGCTTGAAAGTTCCTGCTGCCATGTTGAAATCTGCTGGTTTAATCTTCCTTCTGCTTCTTTGTACTGTGGCATTTTGTTCAGAACATAATCTGTGTCCACCACTCCAATTTTTTGCGCGCCGGCATATGCGGCCACAAAGATAAGTGCAAAAGTGAAAATTATTTTCAAATTTTTCATAACTGTTATAATGACTGGTTCATCAGGAAGTGGGTTCTCCATCCTGAAGGTTCGGTTCCCATAATGGTTTTGTCGAAACCGTAAGCAAAATCAAAGCCAATCAAACCGAAAGCACCCATGTATACTCTTACCCCAACACCAACTGATCTTTTCAGCTGGAAAGGATTGTATTTACCCCAGGAGTTCCAAACGTTTCCGCCTTCAAGGAAGGTTAGTGCGTATATTTTTGCGGTCTGGTTAAGGGAGATTGGATATCTAAGTTCCATAGCAAAACGGTTGTAGATGGTTCCTCCACCAAGCTGTGTGATATCTTCGGCTCCTCCACCGTATGTACTTGCATTTTCGTAACCTCTTAAAGGAATAAGTTCTCTACCGTCGAAACGACCACCAAACAGACCAGTACCACCAACGTAGAATCTTTCAAACGGCGGCGCGCCAAGTTCACTGTTGTAACCATCCATGAAGCCCATTTCTGCCACTGTCCTCAGTACCAGTTTCCCAATAACTTCATTATAAACATCAGCTTTCAGCTTTACTTTGTAAAACTCCATCAACTTATACTTGTCGATAGGTTTCATGTTTGTATAATCTTTATTACTGAACAGGGAATAAGGCGGCGTCAGTTTAACAGAGGCCTCAATATTGGATCCCGAAGTTGGGAAAATCGGGTCTACACCTGCAGAGTTACGGCTTAATCCCAGGTTCAGACTGAAATTCTTCGCAGAACCGTAATACTCGGTTGCTTCTCCAAACTGGAAAGGATAATTATTGAACTGATAGCTCTGGTACTGCAGACCTGTATACAGTGAGAAATAGTCATCCGGCCATTTCAGCAATCTGTTCAGTCCGGCAGCGGCCGAGAAAATATTCAGTTTCTGTGAGTTCGACAGATAATCTTTATAATTTACCAAGGACTGGTTCACACTGATGGAAAGTGCTGTAGGACGTGTTCCGAATAACCACGGCTCCACGAAGGAAATCCCGTAGTTCTGGAAATACTGTCCGGCCTGTGCCTGAATGGAAAGCGTTTGCCCGTCTCCCTGCGGAACCGGTCTGAAGTCTTTGAATTTCAGGAAATTTCTAAGTGAAAAGTTGTTGAACGTCAGTCCAAGTGTTCCAATGAAGGAATTACCACCGTAACCAGCCTGAAGCTGAACCTGCGATGATCCTTTCTCTACAAGTGTCCAGTGAACATCCACGGTATTGTCTTCAGGATGCGGCTGAATATCCTGCCCAACCTGCTGAGGATCGAAAAACTGCATTCCTGCAAGGTCGAAGTAGGTTCTCTTTATATCACTTTTTGCAAAAAGATTTCCTGGTTTAGTTCTCAGCGCTCTCAGTACGACATGGTCATGGGTTGTCGTGTTCCCGCTCCATGTTACTCTGTTCCAGGTTGCTTTTTCACCTTCCGAGATACGGATTTCCAGATTAATGGAGTCGCCGTTTACGGATTTTTCTACCGGTGTAACGTTAGAAAAAAGGTAACCGCTGTTCATGTAAAGGGACTTGATATCAGAATCGTCGTCTTTACCGCCGTCTTCACCAACTTTCTTATTGAAACCAACTGCATCGTAAATATCTCCTTTTTTGTAACCTAACAATCTCTCCAGATATTCTGTTGCAAAAGCCGTGTTTCCCGTGAAATTGATATCACCGATGTAGTACTGCTTCCCTTCATCAAGTTTAACATTGATTTCGTAATCGTTGTTCTTCGGATTTCTCCATACCGAATCTGCAACTATCTGTGCATCGCGGTAACCCAGGGAATTGTAGTAGCTGATCAGATTTCTTTTGTCTTCCTCGTACTTTTCAGGAATAAACTTCGAAGGTTTCAGGATTCCCCCGATAGAAAACCTTTTCTGTTTGGTTTCCTTGAATCCTTTTCTGCGCAGTTTACTGTCAGTAACCGCATTATTGCCTTCAAATTCAATATGATTGATTTTGACTCTTTTTCCTTTGTCTACCTCAATGGTCCAGTCCACCAGGTTAGGATCCTGGGCATTTACTTTATCCTGAATGCTGATCTTCGCATCTGCAAAACCTTTCTTTACGTACTCCTGCGGAATAGTAGTCTTGAGTGTTGAAACAAGATTCTGGGTAATTTTAGTTCCCGGCTTCAGGTTATTGTCTTTTGCTAATTTTTCGTTTTTGGATTTACCGATTCCTTTTCCTGTGAATTGTACTTCGCCAAGTTCCTTTAGGTCTTCAAGGTAAAAACGGAGTATCACATTTTCGCCTTCAATACTCTGAACATATACTTCAACCTCAGCAAACTGATTGGTTTCCCATAGTTTTTTGATCCCGTTACTGATTTTCTGTCCAGGAATATCAACAACTTCATTCTTGTAAAGTCCTGTAAATCTTAAAATCTGTGCTGCTGAATATTTCTTAACACCGTCCACTACGATGTCTTTCAGCACGTAAGTCCCCGTCTGGCTTTCTGCGTAAACAGGATTGTTGTCCTGCGTGTTGCCTCCCTGCGGCGTAACCTGGCTGTAAAAATGAGCCGAAGCCGCAAACATGATGATGGGAATGAATTTTAACTTCATTGTATAATTTTACTACTTTTTTCTACTTTTTTTCAAGCTGTTCGCTTGTTTTGCCGTACCTTCTTTCCTTGTTCTGATAATCCAGAATACACTGAAAGAAAATATCCTTTGAGAAATCCGGCCACAGTACATCCAGGAACTGAAGTTCGGCGTAAGCAAGCTGCCAAAGCAGGAAATTGCTTATCCTAACTTCCCCGCTTGTCCGGATCATGAGATCTACCGGCGGAAAACCTTTGGTGTAAAGATGGCTCTCAAAAACCTCTTCTGTTATATCCTCTTCATTTAACTCTCCGTTCTTCACTTTTGTACTGATTTGCTTTACGGCTGACAGAATTTCTTTCTGGGAGCCATAGCTCAGCGCTAAAATGAGGTTTCCTTTGGTATTGTTTTTTGTAAGTTCGGTTACATGCAGCAGCTGATCTTTTACCAGTTCCGGAAGCTTTCCGATATCACCGATAACATGCAGCCGCAATCCTTTCGTGAAAATCTCTTCTGCCTCAAGCAAAAGTGTTTCCGAAAGTAAGTTCATCAGTGTACTTACTTCATTATCGGGACGGTTCCAGTTTTCTGATGAAAATGTGTAAAGCGTCAGATACGGAATATTGATCTCATTACAGGCATTAATCGCATTCCGAACTGCATTGATCGCATTTTTGTGTCCGAAGGTTCTTTCTTCGCCTCTGGATTTTGCCCATCTGCCATTGCCATCCATAATGATGGCGACGTGCTGCGGCAAATTTTTGAGATCGATTTTATCTTTTATCAGCGACATATTTAATCACAATAGCACGGCGGTCTTCCGAACGAATAGGTAAGTCCCAATGTAACACTGTTTACCCAGTCTTTGTTGTTCGGATCTCCAACCTGTCTTTCCCTCATCAGCTGCGCTTCTCTTTCTTTGGACACGCTGTAATAGATGCCGTTCTGAAGCAAAGACGTATTAGTAGAAGGATCCAGAATATCTGAATTGTATGTTGATTTCAGATCTTTATCATCAATCGTGCTGTAATCAAGCTGATCCGTAAAGGTCGGACGGAACATTGCTTCCGCTGAAATCGCCCAGTTATAGTTAAACTTGTATTTCAGACCGATACCAAAAGGCACAAAAGCTGTTACTTTCTGTCCGCTTGAATACTGTGCGGTTGAATTAAAATCCAACTCGTTTACAGGAGCCTGTGCAACACCGTTGGCATCACGACGGAAATCATGAACCATTGTTGCTTGTGTAACATCGTGAAGCATGCCGCCGATCCCTGCAAAAATGTATGGACTCACCATACCTTCCTTCTGCTCATTATTGATTGGAAAGAAGCTGTATTCAAAAATGGCACTTGCCTCAATCACATTATTGGTTCCCCACATTTTTCTGTTTCTGCGGTATTCTTCTTTCGCCAGTTTATCATCAAACTGAAGATGACTGAATCCTAAATCAAAACGCAGCGTCTGGTAAGGATTAAAATTCATCCTGTAAATAAGACCTCCATAGGCCGGAATTCCATAATCTGAGACATTGTTCAGAGGCATTGGTGCCTGCAAAAGATAATTGGTACGGCCAATATCGCCAACCAAACTGCTGATTCCAAAGCGCACACCCACTTCATGTCTCTGTGCTTTCATACTGCCCGCGATAAGCACAGCAGAAAGAAAACCAATTAATAATTTTTTATTCATAGAAGAATCCGGATTTTATGGTTATGCCAAAAATTAATTTGTGCAAATATAAAACATTTTTGTATTAATGAAATTCTTAATATTTAGTTAAATATAAACAAAAAAAATATAATTTTTCCTTTAGAAAACGGCAAAATTCTGAATTTATTCTAATTAAAGACGCACGTTAATAAAAAACCCCTCGGTTGAGGGGCCATATATTAATTTCTGTTGAACAGATGACGCAAGCGGTTCCGCAGCCGAACAAGCGTAGGCTCCTGATAGTTTTTGTCTTCATCAAAATAACCATAGCCGTAGCCGTAACCATAGCCGTAGCCGTAACCATAGCCGTACCCGTAGCCCTGTTTCACAGAGAAATCATTGTATACCAATCCTAAATGCTGAATTTCTTTCTGATGATACTTTTCGGTGATCATTTTCAGCATATATTTTTCTGTGTATTCATGGCGTACAACATATACGTTGGCGTCGGACATTTTCATAAGCTCAAACGAATCTGCAACAAGGCCGACCGGCGGAGAGTCAATAACAATAAAGTCGTAATGTTTTTTCAGTTCTTCAATAAACTGCATGTTCTTGTCACTCATCAGAAGCTCTGATGGATTTGGTGGAATCGGACCTGATGTCGCAACATCCAAAGCCGGAACCGAGGTCTTATTGATAATCTGATCGACAGTTACTTCACCGGTAAGATAATTGGAAATCCCGTATTTGTTATCGACCTTAAAATCTCCGAAAATCTTCGGTTTTCTTAGGTCCATTCCAAGAAGGATAGTTTTCTTGCCGCTTAATCCAAGAACAGAAGCCAGGTTAATCGAGATATAGGTTTTCCCTTCACCACCAATTGACGAGGTAACCAGAATTACTTTGGAATCCTGACCGTTTTCGTTGAGCAGGAAGCGCAGATTGGAACGGATACCTCTGAACGCTTCAGAAATTGAAGATTTAGGCTGCTCAATTACCGTTAAATTGTTATCGTGGTTATTGGAACCGATAACTCCCAAAAGAGGAATTTTTGTAGCTGATAGCAGTTCCTTGATATTTCTGATTTTATTGTCCAGTAATTCTGCTCCAAGCAGAAGCAGCAGCGGCAGAAGCAGAAATCCGCCCAAAATGGTGTATTTTGCCCTGTTGACATCAGGCGCAATCGGGCCCTGGCCTACGTTTTTAGCCGGGTCAATAACGGTAATATCTGATTTATTTGCAGCAACACGAATCTGTGTTTCGTTCTGTTTACTGAGCAAACTGTTATATGTTGCTTCAATCATGTTATAGCCGCGTTCAGCATCCAAATAGCGTCTTTCTTTTTCAGGAAAGGTAACCAATCCGGCATTTGCCTCAGCAATCTGACTGTTGATTCGGCTGATTTCGTTGTAGTACTGGTTGTAGTAAGACCTCAGCGAATTGTCCGAATTTCCCCTGGCTTCACTTATCAGACGGTTGATCTCGCGAATCGGCTCTGAATTTGGGGTGTAAATCGTGGATAGTTCTCGTTTTTTTGCGTAAAGCGATTTCAGATCAGAAACTGTTGCACTGAACATGCCGTCTTCCACGCCAGCGGCGCTTGTGCTGATCATCCGGTCAAGATTCTGTGATGCCAGTGTATTTCTTATTGCATTGAGGGAGTTAATACGTGTAATTAATTCCGCTTTCTTGGCTTCAAGATCCTTAATCTGCGTCAGGGCTTTTTCATCACGGTCTTTAATATTATAAAGCCCTTCAGAGATTTTAAGATGATTGAGAACCTGCGCACTGGAATCCAGTTTTGAGCGGATTGCTTTAAGGTTTTCCCCCAGATAACGTTCTGTATTTTTATCAACTGTTATTTTATCGTTGAACCTTTTTTTCTGCAGTTCCTCCACAGAGGCGTTAAGAAAGTTCACGGTTCCGTTCAGATTGTATCCAGATTTGGTGATGTTCATAATGGTTCCGATCTCTTTATCGAAATCGACACTGATTGTTGAAACCAAACGGTTCACCATGTCATTTACGGTAGAAAGCTGGAAGATAATATTATCAAGTACAATCTGTGAAGGCTCAGGATTTTTGATCAGTCTGAATCTTAGGTTTGGACTGTTGTACCATTCGTTTACCGAGATTATTTTGTTCGCCGGCCGTCCAAAGTTTTTTCCGTAGGTAAAACTTTCAGTTTTATAACTGTAGAGGTTCGGACTGTGGCCTTCTTCAGGCAAGACAACTTCATACCGGTCTGCACCTTTCGGAATCAGAGAAACCGGATAATTTACCTGCTGTAATCTGGACTCGTCGATTTCTACTAAAACAGGAGAGTCATACTTGTCGAGATAAGTGGTCTTTATATTTCCCTGCGTGGAATAATTAACATAGAGCTTCAGTTGCTTTACAAGGTACTCGTTATGAGATCTTGAAAGAAGCATTTTCTTTAAGTAAACACCATCCTGATTTCCACCCTGTCCCCAGATAAAGTTAATGGACTGGTTAGGTGTAAAGTAGCTCGCAGTATTATTGGAAATACTCAGCGAAAGTGTTGACGCATATACACGCTGAGCATAGTATTTATTGTACACGTAAAAAACTGCGTACCCCAGCAGTCCCATCAACAGAAACCAATACCAGTTCCGGATGACTCTTCTGATGAAGTGCTCAATATCAAAAAAGGCGAAAGTCCCTGCTTTTTCTTTCTGCGCCGGTGATGTTCCAGCTGTCGTTTCTTTTCCCGGAATCATAATTACAGACGTGTAAGAATTAAATAAATAGACATTACCGTGGTAAGCACTGAAACTCCCGTACTTAAAGTCTGAACAGGATCTTTTCCGAACCCGTTAAGGTTTTTGGCTCTGGTATTGAGGTATATCTCATCACCGTTCTGCACCCAGTAATACGGTGAATTCATAACATCTTCCCGTGTGAGATCCAGCTTTGCAATTTTGATACCTTCAGGAAGTTTCCGGTGGATTTCAATATTTTTTCTGTCAATTGTACGGTTAAAACCACCGTTGATTGCAATAGCTTCATGAAGGTTCAGTGTGTTTTTGTGTGTCACTTTTTCACCGGTCATTCCGGTTGTTTCCACATCACCAATGATATAATAGGTGATCCCGTCGGTATCAAGACGAACTTCGGATTTCCCTTCAACAAAATTCTCGTTTACTCTGCTCTGAATTTCCTGTGCGACATCAGCCAAGGTTCTGCCCTCCGCTTTCACGTATCCTATTCCAAAAACGAAAATTTCACCGTTATTATCAACACGAAGACCGTTAAAATAGAAGTTGGGGTTTCCGCCTGCGGTTCCGGCTGATCCTCCCACAGCATTAACTGCTCCTCCACCAGAACCAACTGCTCCGCCACCGCCACCGCTGCCCGCCGCATGTAAAGAAGAGTAAAACTGTGCGGCATCCCCTTTAGGTGTAGTAATAATATTCAGTTTCAGCATATCATTTTTAGTAATGCGGTAAACCGGAATATTATAAGGCACAAGACCTTCATCATTAATCACCAAGCTTTCACTTGGCTGATTGTATCTTACATCTTTCGTTGTTACACAGGAAGAGAGAAGAAAGCCCGTTAAAAAAAGAAAAATAATTTTATAATATCTCATCATATATATTGTGTTGCAAAATTAAAAATTAATTATTATTCGCTTCCGGTTTATAAAACAGATTCGGTATATATGCCCCCAGAAAGCCAAGAGCCACTATGGAAAGAAGCAGTAAATTAACATGAATATGCCTGAAAAAGTATGCAAAAGCTACAATCAGTAAATAGTAGCAAATAATATAGAAGGAAGACCTTCTGTGCGTAAGACCCAGCCGGAGCAGCTTGTGATGAATGTGATTTTTGTCTGCAGCAAACAGCGATTTCCTTTGAAAAATCCGTACTATAATCACATTAAGGGTATCCACAATTGGGAGAATAAGTATTGCAACCGCAATCGCCGGTGCAGATTTTAGGTGATATCTGGGAATATTGGGCAAGTCTTTGTCAATAAAAATATCAATAAAGCACATTGCGGTAAACGCCAACAGAAAACCAAGAATCATCGAACCGGTGTCGCCCATAAAAATTTTATTCGTCCGGTAATTAGAGAGATTATAATACAAAAATCCCAATACTGCACCAATAATTACTGCAGAAAGTACTACCAGCGGATAATTGTACTCTCCCAAACGGAAATAACTGATCCCGAACAAAGCACTGCAGATTACGGAATATCCTCCGGCAAGTCCGTCAATACCATCAATCAGGTTAAAAGCATTGATCAGAACAATGAAAGTCACAATGCTGAAAATAACACTGTAGAGGTAATTGAGTTCGTAAATTCCCATAATGCCAAAAAAACTACGTATCCTTACGTCGGAACCCAACACAATTAAGGATGAAACGACAATCTGGGCAAAAAGTTTCTTGTAGGCGCGCATAACTACAATGTCATCCATAACTCCGATATACAGAAGAATAACGAGCGATGCGAACAGAAATTTATAATTATCAAATAGTTCGTAAGCAAAAATTGAGGCGCATATGGCAATCGAATAGAAAATAGCAATCCCTCCCAAGTTTGGAATTTTCCGCAGGTGTGAACTTCTGAGGCCAGGTTCATCCATCAGGTTCTTTCTGCGTGAAATTTTAACAATCGTTGGTATTGAAAAATAGGTAATCAGCAGAGAACAGACGAATCCAAGAATCAACTTGATCCAGAAAATAGGCAGTCCCGTGTCATAAAGTAAAGTATCCAGTCTGTCCATTACCAAAGAGCATTATCATAGCGGTCACTTGTGAAAGAACCCCGGTATCCATTACCGCTGCCGAAATAAAAAAACATCATTGTAAGATAAGTCATAAAACCTAGGTACAGTACATTTCTAGCTCTATCTCTTACTGCATAAATCAAGTTTGGAAGACAGAACATGGTTACAAAAAACATGTAAGCTCCCGGCAACCGAACCGCGAAAATTTCATTGGAACGGAAAAAGTAAAAAAGAGCCATTCCGAACACCGCAAGGTTCCGCATATATTCATACCACCATACATTATCACAGCCCTCTTTATCATAACGAATCAAAATGGCAATCCATGCCAGTTTCACAATATCATTTAGTCCGGATTCTACCTCAGTACCGTAATACCGGTCATCCAGATAACCTGTATAACTGGATGCAACTTCGGTGGGCGCCAAAGAAGTAAACAAACCGCCGCCAAAACGGTAAAGCTCAAGTGGAGACACCAGAAGCGCAATAACCAGAACCCAGAAAATGCGGTTTCGGTTCATGGGAATCAAAACCAGCCAATAAGCCGGCAGAAATACAATGGAAGTTTTATGAAAACCTAATGCAATATACATACACAGAAGGAACATCATGAGATTCCGTTCCTTGATGAACTTAAACGATGCGACACAAACCGCAATTCCCAATCCCTGTCTCATCTGGCCACTGTCCTCGAAAAACATCACCGGCATAAAATAAAAAAGTATTGCCAGCGCCGGAAATGCAACGTTCTTGTATATGCTTGTAAATTTCAGAGAAACAGCAATCAAAGCCATCACAAATGTAACGTAATGAAAAGGCAAGCCAAAATCAAAAATAAGCTTGTTCAGCAATACGAAAATCCACTCAATCTGTTCAGCATTTTCCCGGAACATGGCTTTGTCCCAAACATCGCCGTAAGTTGTGTACAGGGAAAAACCGGTAAAAAGCATCCTGTATACCGGATAATCCGCTCCAACATTGATTCTGAATCCTATCGCAATAACAATCAGAATACCCGCAATCCAGACGAAGATGCTCTGTTTCTTTTCCAACCGGAAAATTTCCCAATAGCTTGCAAATGCAAGAAAGAGAAATGTTATCCCGAAAATCGGATGTAGAATGGGCATCTGGACTTGTGTTTTTAAAGAATTTTATGAACCGCTTTTCCGAAACCGAAAAAATACAGCAGATAAAAGATCTTTTTTTTCAGCGGCAAAGATAAGAGATAATTTTTTCCGAAACGTCGGTATCGCAGTAATTCTTCAGTGGATATATTACGCTGCTTTACGTATTTTTTCAGTTCTGAAGACATCCTGCTGAAAGTTTCTTCATCCTTCACAAAAGCCAGATAAGCCAGAAATGTATACACACCTTCCAGAATCTGAAAATTCTTCAGCGCAGATTTCTGATCCGAATATTTTGAGTTTAGAAACGCAACTTCCACATCTTCAACCGCTTTCAGAATGTCAAGGCCTTTTTCGGTATGGGTTTTTGTAATGGAATCAGTGCGTTCCAGATACTGATAATGATAGTTTTGAGTCTGAGCAATGGTTTTACACTGAAGCAAAAGTTGGGGAATCAGCTGAATATCTTCAAAATGAACGCCTTTTTTGAACCGTTTTTCGTTAAACAGTTCACGGGCGAAAATTTTGTTGCAGGCAAAGTAACTCATATCCGAAAAAACCGAAAGATGTTTTTCAAGCTCAATTTTTTCCGTCATATTCGGAATCTGCATCAGTTTCTGGGTAACGGTTCCGTTTTCATCCACTTTCTGAAGATTACAGATCACCATTTCAGCGGTATGTTTCACCGCTAAAGCATACATTTCCTCAAACATTGTTTCAGAAACATAATCATCACTGTCTACAAAGCCAATAAATTCACCTTCGCAGCGGTCGATTCCGTAATTGCGGGCATCACTTAATCCGCCATTGGCTTTTGAATAAGATTTTATTTTCTGCGGAAATCTGTTCTGAAATTCATCAATAATGCTCTGCGATGCGTCCGTACTGCCATCGTTGATTACCAAAATCTCGATTTCCTCCAGCGTTTGGAAAACCAAAGAGTTAAGGCATTTCTCAAGATACCTCTCAACATTGTAAACGGGAACAATAACGGAGACTTTCTTCACACGCAATCAGCTTAAAAATTTTGCAAGTCGTTGCGGAAGTATTCCTTTCCGTGCCTCATCATATTCTTCACGCGTACAGGGCAGACAGTTGTCCGGATTTTCATCTTCCCCGAAATACCACAGATCTGTAAAAGTATCTCTTCGGAACGCATATTCGCGGTCGTCAATCAGAACCCAGAATGTTTCCAGATTTTTTTCTTTCGGATGAGAAGCGCGGATATTGATGCCTTCTATTAAATACCAGATCATCTGTGCAAGTAGCTGCTGATTCAGAACACAGCCGGTTTCTGAATTGAAATTAAAAATTCCTACCGATTTAAGATTTTCACTCAGGCCTGCTTCTTTCATGTAGCCGCAGATTTCCCTTCTGTTAAGCCCGTTCACCTGCGGATGAACCGAAAAAGCATCCGAAAAACTTTCGACAGCATCGCAGTTTACCGTAAAAAGATCAGATTTTCTGAAATACGGCTCCATTTTTCTGGTGGAATCCATCATTTCAGCCAAACGTACGATATCGAATTCAACCTGTTTGATGATTTTAACGCTGTCCACTTCATTGAGATGCTTCTGATAACCCAGAAGATGAAAATTCCTGATGGAAAAATTCTTGGTACTGAAAATTTTCGGCAGAAAGTTTTTTTCTGAAATTTCTTCGCCCTCCACAGCAAGAGAAACAATATTTGAAATATGCGTGTAGTTCAGATCCTTTTCGTGAAAATTCAGGGCCGAAAAAAGAGAATAGGCAAAATCTGAACTTCCGCCGATAATCACCGGAACCGTTTTTTTGTAATGACAGGCCGAAAGCACTTCCTGCAGAATGTAATGAGAATCCTGCACCGTTTTCCCGGAAACCAGCTCACCCAAATCACAAACCGGAACTTCAAAATCCAGTTTCGAAAGCCTGTAAAGCTGCTTGCGGACTGATGTAAAATCCTGAACTTCAGCATTTCCTCCGCTTCCGCGCTGGTCTGAAACCCACAGTAAAGCAATTCCGTTTTCCGGAATTTCACTTTCTATGAGTGAACCGAACTGCCATTTTTCAAACCTTACCGGCTTTGGTGAAATGAGGAAATCTTCAAAATTCATCGGAAACTTATATTTCTACAAAACTATTAAAACTGCATAAAAAAACCTTACTTTTTTGAGGCAAGGTAAGGTTTTGTGTTGATCTTTATTTTTTCTTCGGGGCGGGCTTTTTTGCGGCCGGCTTTTTAGCGGCTGTTTTCTTTGCGGCCGGCTTTTTCTTCTCTGCAAAAGCGGTTTTATCCTGCGCCGTAATCCATTTTTTTACTTCTTCCAGAGAAACTTCAGCGAGTTCTTCAGCGGTGTATTTCTCGTCTTTTTTATTTTTCGGAATCTTGAAATTGCTTTTTCCGAATTTAATGAAAGGGCCCCATCTTCCGTTTTCTATGGAGATTTTTTCTTTTTCCCACTGCTGAATGTAACGGTTGGCTTCTTTTTCGATTTTTGCGGCAATCAGTTCATGAATTTCTGTTTCGGTAAGATTATCGAAATCGTACTTTTTCGGAACATTCACATACATATCTTTATACTTCACAAATGGACCGAATCTTCCTGTTCCTTTTGTTACCGGTTCACCTTTAAAGGTTGCAACCGGAGCATCGGCCTTTATTTTTTCACGAATCACTTCTTCGGCATGTTCCTGATCGACAGAAAAAGGATCAGTTCCTCTTCCCAAAGAAATAAACGTTTCGCCCCATTTTACGTAAGGTCCGTAACGCCCAACTCCAACTGAAACAGTTTTGCCTTCATAATCACTAAGATCAAACGGAATTTTGAACAGTTCCAAAGCTTCATCAAGTGAAATAGTGGCAATATTCTGGTGCGGAAGCAAAGACGCAAATTTTTTCTCTTCATCATCGGCTTCACCAATCTGAATCATTGCGCCATAACGGCCCATTCTTGCATAAACATTTTTGCCGGATTTCGGATCTTTGCCCAGTTCACGTTCTCCGGTTGCGCGGTCTGCATTTTCTTCAACATGTTCAATCCGCGGATGGAAAAAGTCGTAGAAATCAGTCATTACGTTTTTCCACTTCTTCCCGCCTTCCGCAATATCATCAAATTCCTGCTCCACTCTTGCCGTAAAACCGTAATCCAGAATTTCAGCAAAATTATCGGTAAGGAATTCATTAACCACCTCACCAATATCCGTTGGAACAAATTTATTTTTATCGCCACCGAATTTCTCCGTCAGGATTTCCTTTTTAATGTCTGATTTTGAAAGTGACATTTTCAGGATTTCTCTTTCCTGTGGCTCAATTTCGCGTTTGTCAACATATTCACGGTTCTGAATGGTCTGAATGGTTGGTGCGTAAGTTGAAGGTCTTCCGATTCCAAGTTCTTCCAGTTTTTTCACTAAACCGGCTTCAGTATATCTTGCAGAAGGCCTTGTAAATTTCTCTGTTGCGGTGATTTTTTTGAAATTCAGTACTTCACCGACTTTAACTTTTGGAAGCAGTTTCTCGTTGTCTTCAGCATCTTCATCATCATTTTTAGTAATTCCGTATGCTTTCAGGAAACCGTCAAAAACGATTACTTCGCCCTGAGCTTCAAAATTCTGAGGAAGTTTAGAATCGCCAATTTCAATGGTGGTTTTTTCGATTTCAGCATTCGCCATCTGAGACGCTAAAGTTCTTCTGTAAATCAGCTGATAAAGTTTGTTCAGCTGTGCATCACCAATGGACTTTACAGAAAAATCGGTCGGTCGGATTGCTTCGTGAGCCTCCTGTGCCGATGACGATTTTGTTGTATAATTTCTCGGTTTGGAGTATTTCTCGCCGTATTCCGAAATAATCTGCGCTTTTGCTCCGTTGATTGCTTCCTGAGAAAGGTTTACAGAGTCGGTTCTCATATAAGTAATAAAACCTTCTTCGTACAGTCTTTGGGCAACTCTCATAGTGGAAGTAACGCCGTAACCAAGACGGTTTGAAGCTTCCTGCTGTAAAGTTGAGGTTGTAAAAGGCGCTGATGCAGAACGGGTTCCCGGTTTGGTTTCTACATTCAGGACTTTGAATTCTGTATCTTTAGAAAGGTTGAGAAACTGTTCCGCTTCGTTTTCGTTCGTGAAATCTTTTTTGGTTTTGGCCGAAATGTCCTGCTTTGCCTCGTTTACAAAAACGCCTTCCATTCTGAAAGAAGATTTTGGTTCGAAAGCACGGATTTCCTGTTCCCTTTCCACAATCAGTCTTACTGCAACCGACTGAACTCTTCCCGCCGAAAGTCCGGTTTTTACTTTTTTCCAAAGTACCGGCGACATTTCAAAACCTACAATTCTGTCCAGAACTCTTCTCGCCTGCTGGGCGTTAACAAGATTCTGATCTATTGTTCTTGGATTTTCAATGGCTTTCAGGATAGCATTCTTGGTGATTTCGTGAAAAACAATTCTTTTCGTATTCTCGTCTTTCAGTTTAAGTTCCTGTGCCAAATGCCATGCAATTGCCTCTCCTTCACGGTCTTCATCGGAAGCCAGCCAAATGGTTTCTGCTCTCTTCGCTGCGTCTTTCAGTTCCGAAACAACTTTTCTTTTGTCTGCAGAAACTTCATAATCGGGTGTGAAACTAGTAAGGTCGATTCCCATTCCTTTTTTAGGAAGATCGCGGATGTGTCCGAAGCTTGATTTTACTTCAAAATCCTTTCCGAGATACTTCTGAATGGTCTTTGCTTTTGCTGGTGATTCGACTATAACTAAATTTTTTGACATCCGTGAAAATTTTTGCAAAAGTAGAATTTTTTTTATTGGTGCAAACTTTCGGCTTTATTTGTATTGAATCTAAGTAAAGAAAAAACAGGAAAAATCCCCGTTTTCCGTAATAGAAATTAAAGTAAATTTACCGCCTGAAACTATGCACCGCTTTTTTCTATCCATATATTATTACGTCCGGAAAAACAGACTTATTGCAGCTGTTGCAGCGGTACTGTTCCTGGCAGTTTCACTTTTTTTTGCCTCTAAGATTAAATTTGATGAAGACATCAGCCAGATTATCCCAAAAGGCGAAAAATCGGACCTTACTGCGAAAGTGCTTTCCCAGCTTAATTTTTCAGACCGAATTATTGTCATCATTGAAAGCAAAGATAACGGTGACGGATTTTCCCTTTCAGAAACTGCAGATTCTTTCACCGAGAAAATACAGCCGCTGAAGCCGTATATCAAATCGGTTCAGGGAAAGGTGGAAGATAACCAGATTTCTGAGACTTTTGATTTCGTCAGCGCAAACCTTCCGTTATTATTGAATGAAAATGACTATAAAATCATTGAGCAAAGAATCCGTAAAGACAGCATTGCAGCAAAAACCGAAGCCAACTACAAAGCGCTGGTCTCGCCAACGAGTTTGGTGACGAAGGATTTCATTAAAAAAGATCCGCTGGGCATTTCGTTTTTAGGTTTGGAGAAACTGAACAGTCTGAACCTCAGCAAAGATTTCAAACTGGAAGACAATTACGTCGTAACCAATGACGGGAAAAACCTTTTGCTTTTTATTGAACCGGTTTTTGGCGGTGGCGAAACGAAAAACAGCGAAGTTTTTGTTGAAAAACTCAACCGGATAAAAGATCAGCTGAATAGTGAGTTCAAAGGAAAAACTGAAATCAGCTATTTCGGCTCGCCAATCATTGCGGTTGCAAATGCAAAACAGATTAAAAAAGACATTCAGAGTACGGTTCTTATTTCATCGGGAATCCTTCTGCTTCTGCTGATTTTTTACTTCAGGAACTTTTTTGCGCCGGTTATCATTTTTATTCCGACCATTTTCGGGGCAGCGGGCGGACTGTTTTTTATGTATTTAATTAAGGACAGGATTTCTGCCATTTCTTTAAGTGTAAGCGCCATTCTGATTGGAATTACGATTGATTATGCGATTCATGTTCTGACGCATTACAAACACAAACAGAACATTGAAGAAGTTTTCAGGGAAATCGTTCATCCGGTGATGATGAGTGCTTCCACAACGGCAGTTTCGTTTCTCTGTCTGGTTTTTGTGAGGTCTGAAGCGCTGAAAGATCTTGGAATTTTTGCCAGTGTTACCGTTTTGCTTTCTGCGGTTTTTACACTGATTATCATTCCGCATATTTATCAACCTTCCAAAAAGGAAAAGAATGCGAAACCAACCGTTATCGACAAAATCGGCGCTTATCCTTACGAAAAAAACAAATGGCTGATTATTTTCTGTACTATCCTGATTGTAGCAAGTTTTTTCGGTTTCACTAAAATTAAATTCAATCAGAACATTAACGATCTGAATTATATTCCCGCCGATCAGCAGGCGAACGAGAAAAAGCTTCAGGAAATGTCGGATTTAACAGATAAATCGGTTTATGTTGTTTCGTATGGAAATTCTGAAGCAGAGGCGCTTGAAAAGAATTCAAAACTGGTGAATTTTCTTCAGCAGGAACAGAAAAAAGGTGAAATACTGAGTTTCAATTCCATCGGAGAAATCATGCTTTCTGAAAAAGAACAGCACGAAAAAATCCGTAAGTGGAATGAATTCTGGACGCCGGAGAAAAAACAGCAGACGCTTTCAGCATTCAGAACCGAAGGGCATAAATTTGGTTTTAACAGCAACGCTTTTGACGGTTTGGAAAATCTTTTAAAGAAAGCGGACGAACCGATTTCCAATGCCGATTACAAAAATCTTAAAGCGCTGCAGTTATCAGAATTTCTCAGCAGCGGACAGGGAATTCATACGGTTTCAACGGTTGTAAAACTCAATGAGAAAAACCGTGACCGCTTCATTAAATCAGTGGAACAGAATCATGATGTTCTCGCTATTGACCGTCAGCAAATCAATGAAAATTTTCTTGGACTTCTTAAAGATGATTTCAATACGCTCGTCAATTATTCGCTGATTGCCGTAATTGTTATTTTCTTTCTGTTTTTCCGGAATGTGGATTTAACAGTAATGGCCGTAATTCCGATTGTTCTTTCGGGCGTCGTCACAGCAGGAATTCTGTATTTTCTTGGTCTAGAACTGAATATTTTCAGTACAATTGTCTGTACCTTAATTTTTGGCGCCGGCGTTGATTTTAATATTTTCCTGACACAGGCTTTACAGAAAGAAATCACAACCGGAAAGGAACAGCTTCCTTTGTACCGCGTTTCGATAATTTTGGCTTTGCTTACGACCGTTTTAGCAGTCGGCGCCTTGGTTTTTGCTAAGCATCCTGCTCTTTTTTCGGTTTCTTCAGTCGCTTTGGTTGGCCTTTTAGCGGTAACGGTTATTTCGTTCGCAATGTATCCGCTGACCTTCAGATTTATGAAGAACCGCGCCGAAAAAGGCCTTTCGCCGGTCTCT
The DNA here is from genome assembly GCA_023457935.1 of Bacteroidota bacterium. Lineage (GTDB taxonomy): Bacteria > Bacteroidota > Bacteroidia > Flavobacteriales > Weeksellaceae > JAEXBA01. The sequence goes on from JAEXBA010000090.1 coordinate 21,160, forward strand.
TTCAGAACTGTTGCGAACTCTTTTATTTCCCTGATTTATTATGGTTTGGGTGGACTGTTTTTTTCATTCATCGGACATTTCTTCATCCGGAATTCAAAAGGAAAAATGCTGGAAAACACGAAAAAGTTTGTTGCTTTTTATGTAAAATCGGTTCTGTATTCCAATCCTTTTGTTAAAAAGAAAGTCATCAATGCTGTTGGCGAAGATTTCAGCAAACCTTCAGTAATTATCGCCAATCACAATTCTTCACTCGACACATTGAGTTTGGGAATGGTAACACACAAAATCGTCTATCTGGTGAACGACTGGGTGTATAAATCACCTTTCTTTGGAAGACTTGTTCGCGATCTTGGATTTTTTCCCGTTTCGCAGGGAATTGAAAACGGCATCGACAAACTTCAGGAAAAGATTGATCAGGGTTACTCGCTGATGATTTTTCCGGAAGCAGAACGTTCCCTGGATAATGATGTGAAAAGGTTTCATAAAGGCGCTTTTTATCTTGCAGAAAAATACGGACTGGATATTCTGCCGGTTTATATTCACGGAAATTCCGAAGTAATGCCTAAAGGCGATCTGTTTATTCACGACGGTGCCATAACGGTGAAAGTTGGTGAACGAATCAGCCATAACGATGAAAATTTTGGCAAAACCTATTCAGAAAGAACAAAAAAAATCAATGCTGAATTCAGGCAGAATTTTGCTGCGTTCCGAAAAGAGCGGGAAGACGAAAATTATTTCAGAAAAGTACTGTTCAGAAGCTTTATGTTTAAGGAAAACGATGTAGTGGAAAGTGTTAAGAAAGTTTTTGAGCATAATAAAAGCGTTTACCACCGGCTGAATCCGCATTTGGGCAAAAACAACACGATTCTTCATATTGCTGATGATTTCGGTCAGAAAGATGCGCTTTTTGTCCTTCAGGAAGCTTCACGAAAGATTTTCAGTTATATTGAAAATGAAGAAAGGCGCGATGTCGCAAAACAGAATTACCTTGTGAAACGCCGGAAACTCATTTACGTTGAAGAACTAACGGTAATTAGTAAAAATCCTGATATTCTGCTGATTTCTACAGAAGATTTTGATTTTTCAGGATTGAAATCTGTACCGAAAACCATAATTTTTCTTACTGTAAAACCTTCACTTCCTGAAGATTACCATCATCAGATACTTCACGAAGAAGCCGGTTTCATTATTTACGGCATAAAAGAATAATTTTAATATTTTTGCAGAAACCGAGAAAGTAATAATGTCCAAAAATATATTGGTGACGTATTATTCGCAAACGGGACAGCTGCAGGAAATCATGAAAAATATTGCTGCTGTTTTTGCTGAAAATAATGAAGAATACCAGGTCACCTTTTACGAAATAAAACTGAAAGAAGATTTTGCTTTTCCGTGGGACAGTGAAGTTTTTTATAACACTTTCCCGGAAAGTTATCTGCAGGTTCCGAAAGAAATCGTTCCGCCACCGGACGAAATTCTGAACAAAAAATACGACCTTATCCTTTTTGGATATCAGGTTTGGTTTTTAACGCCTTCCATTCCCATTATTTCCTTTCTGAAAAGTCCGTACGCCGAAAAACTGCTTGCAGATACACCTTTGGTTACAGTTTCCGGAACGCGGAATATGTGGATGCTATCTCAGGACAAACTGAAGGTTCATTTGGCCAGGCTGAAATCGAAGCTTGTCGGAAACATTGCTTTGGTTGACCGACACGACAATTACACCAGTGTTCTGACGATTCTGAACTGGCTTCAAACCGGCCACAAGGAAAAAACCAAATATCTTCCGGCAGCAGGAATTGCCCAAAAGGAAATAGATGAAGCCGGAAAATTCGGAAAAATCATCAGAAAATATGCCGACAAAGGCAGTTACGACGGAATGCAGAAAGAACTTGTAAGCAATGGCGCCGTTGAAGTAAGACCTTTCCTTCTGAAAGTGGAAACCGTTGGAAACAAACTGTTTACCGTTTTCTCAGGAATCATCAAAAAGAACCCGCAGAAACGCAAATTCTGGGTCGGCGTTTACAAATTCTATCTTTTCTTTGCCATTTGGGTAGTTTCACCAATTGTACTGTTTTTCTTTACTTTGCTGACTCCTCTGTTTTACGGTAAAAGAAAAAGACAGATTGAAAAATATCAGGGATTATAACCACACAATATATTATGAATAACGTTTATATAACAAAGGCCGCAAAATACTTACCAGGAAATCCGGTTCAGAATGATGAAATGGAAGATTATCTTGGCTATGTAAACAACGCGCCTTCAAAAGCTAAAGCGCTGATTCTGAGAAACAACGGGATCAAAACAAGATATTACGCTTTAGACAAAAACAACCAGCCAACCGAAACCAATGCTGATATTACGGCAAAAGCGGTTGAAAAACTGTTTGACGAGCATTTTACGAAAGAAGATATGGAACTGCTTTCGTGCGGAACAACTTCTGCGGATCAAATCCAGCCATCGCATGCGTCAATGGTTCACGGTGTGCTAAAGCCGAGCCATTCCATTGAAATCAATACTTCGATGGGACTTTGCAACGCCGGAATGAATGCGCTGCAGTACGGTTTTATGTCTGTAAAATCAGGAAATTCTAAAAACGCAGTTTGCGTAGGTTCTGAACGTTTCTCCGCATGGATGACGGCAGATAAATTCAATCATGAAGCGGAAAACCTGAAACTTCTGGAAGAAAAGCCAATCATTGCCTTCAAGCGTGAATTTTTAAGATGGATGCTTTCCGACGGTTCCGGCGCTTTCCTTTTGGAAGACAAACCAAGAGAAGACGAACTGAATCTTCGTATTGAGTTCATCGATTTTTATTCTTACGCTCACGAACTTGAGGCATGTATGTACGCAGGTTGCGAAAAGGAAGAAGACGGAAGCTTGAAATCATGGGCAGAATTTCCGGCGAATGAATGGCTGAACCAGTCGATTTTTGCTTTGAAGCAGGATACCAAACTTTTAGGAGAAAACATCCTTAAGAAAGGAGCACAGGCGCTTCGCGCGTCATTTGACAAGCACAACCTTGATCCTGCAAATATCGATTACGTTCTGGCGCACATTTCTTCAAACTTCTTCAAAGACGGTTTGAGAGAGGAGTTTGCAGCGCTTGGAATGGATTTTCCTGTTGAAAAATGGTTCTATAACCTTTCGGAAGTTGGAAATATCGGTGCGGCTTCAATCTACATCGCTTTGGAAGAGCTGATGGCTTCAGGAAAACTGAAAAAAGATGAAAAAGTGCTTCTCTGTATTCCGGAAAGCGGCCGTTTTGCCTATTCATGTGCATTGCTTACAGTAGTATAATGTCTGTACAGCTGCCGATAACTGATAAAAATTTTGTGGAAAAAATCATTCCGCAGAAAAAACCTTTTGTGATGGTGGATTCACTTTTGGAATACACCGATGAATCGCTGAAGTCGGGTTATACCGTTGAAGAAAGCAATATTTTTGTGGAAAACGGCGTTTTTCAGGCACCAGGAATTCTTGAACATCAGGCACAAAGCGTAGCGCTTCATACAGGTTATCAGTACTTTATGAAAAACGAAGAACCGCCTGTTGGCTACATCGGAGCTGTTAAGACATTTACGGTGGAAACGCTGCCAACATCAGGCGACCGTTTGGAAACTTCCATAAGAATCATCAGCGAAATTATGGGCGTTACTTTGGTAAAAACCGAAACAAAAATTGGTGAAATAATAGTGGCTGAATCTGAAATGAAAACAGTGATAAAACCTTAATGAACCGAACCGATATCAATATTCAGGATTATCTACCGCACCGCGAGCCGATGCTGATGGTAGACCGTATTACTGAAATCGGAAACAAGGAGGTTACCACTTCATTCAGAATAAAAGAAAACAACATTTTCATTGAAAACGGAAAATTCTCAGCAACCGGACTTATAGAAAACATTGCACAAACGTGTTCTGCAATTACCGGCCAGGATTTTTCAGATGAACTGGAAGGCCATCCTGATCCCGGTTCAAAAGTGATTGGTTTCATCACCAATATCAAAAAAGTGAAAATTCATAATCTGCCTTCAGTCGGGGATATCATTACATCGCGTGCCGTTCTGAAATCGCATTTCGGAGAAATCTGCACAATTGGATGCGAAACTTTTCTGGATGAAAATCTTTTGGTAGAAGCAGAAATAAGTCTGTTCATAAAAGCACTTTAACATGAAAAAAGAAGAAGTTCCACAGGAAAAAAGCGTGCTGGAAAATGCAAACATGACGGATCTGTACTATGTTACCGATGAAAACGGAAACTTTGTGACTGCCAAGAGCACCGGTTGGGAAGCGAAAGCTAAGGCACTGGATGAAAGCATGGAACTCATCAGCGAACGCATTCAGCAGGCAAAAAATGATGTAGCAAGCGGAAAAGCAAGCCCGATTGTTTATTTTATGGAACTGAACAAAATGGATTTCAGTGTTTTAGCCGGCTACGTGGGTATCTGGAGCTTTTTTGTAAAGCAGCACGCAAAACCGGGAAAATTTAAGAAACTCAGTCATAAAACTCTTCAGAAATATGCAGATGCATTTGGGATTGATGTAAACGAATTAAAAAACTATGACGGCAAATAATGGCTGAAGAACTGAAACTGGATTTCACGCACCATCAGGCGGCACACTGCGAGAATGGCGTAGCTTCCAACTTACTGAAAGACCGCGGACTCAACATTAGCGAACCGATGATTTTCGGAATTGGTTCGGGTTTATATTTCGTTTATTTACCGTTTTTGAAAGTGAATTTCGCGCCGGGATTCAGCTACCGTCCGATGCCTGGAGCAATTTTTTCGAAAGCAGCAAAACGCCTCGGCATCAAAATAAAAAGACAGCGCTTCAGCAATCCGAAAGAAGCACAGACCGCTCTTGAACAAAATCTGAAAAACAATATTCCAACAGGGTTGCA
>JAEXBA010000091.1 GCA_023457935.1 Bacteroidota bacterium
TTAAAGACTACTTTTGACTTAGTTAACACACAGCAAATTACGAAATTTGCAACTATTAGGAAAGCCTCGGCTTTCCTTTTTTTGCATAAAAAAGGCTATCTCTCTTTTGAGACAGCCTCTTTTTTTAACTTTAATAAAATTTAAGACAATGAACGATTACCTGGAATCTGAATTTCAGCGCGCCGATGAACTTATTGCACAGGATCTTATAGAAGAAGGCAAAGCCGTACTCAACAGCATTATCGAGGAAGATCCCAGCTATGGCAAGGCACACAATCATCTCGGGTGGATCTGTAAAGGAAAGGAAAACAATCCGAGAATGGCGGAAAACCACTACAAAATGGCTCTGGAAATGGCTCCGGAATACGGTGCGACCTATATGAATTATGCGTATCTGCTTTCAGAAGAAAAGCGGTATTACGAACTTGAACAGTTTCTACTGAAAGGGGAACAGATTGATGACATCAATAAAGGTAATCTTGCTAGGGAATGGGCTTATCTTTTTGAAGACACCAAGCAGTTTGAAAAAGCCATCGAGAAATATAAGGAATATGCCATGAGTCTTTATGACACCGCCCAAATTGAGAAAGCCAAAGAAGGGATTCTGCGCTGCCGTCAGAAGCTGGAAATCCAGAATATGTGATTATTGAGACAAACCAAAAGGTTATTTTATCCTTTTCTGAGACAGGTTTAAAAATCTTCTCACTAATAAAACAGCGGAAATAGTCAGTCCCAAACCAAGCGCAATCCACATTCCTAATGCGCCCATTTCAAAAGTCACGCAAAGCAGATATCCCAGTGGAATGGTGATGATCCAGTAGGCGATGAATGTGATGATCGAAGGAATTTTTACGTCCTGAAGCCCGCGCAACGCACCTAATGCTGTAACCTGAATGCCGTCGGAAAGCTGAAACAGCGCTGCAATAATCATCAGTTTCGCTGCCAGTTCAATAACCGCAACATCTTCTTTTTTGGTGAAAAAAGTCGGCAGAAAATCTTTTCCAACAATAAAAATCAGTCCGCAAATTGCCATGAAAATCAGCGCTATTTTCAGGTTGTTGATTCCCACATTTCTTACAGCAACGAAATTCCGTTCACCCATTTTCTTGCCTACCATTACTGTTGAAGCCACGCTGAAGCCAATGCAGAGATTAAAAGTAAAACTCGCCATGCTGAGTGCGATCTGGTGTGAGGCAATATCAATAGCTGAAACCAGTCCGCAGATAAAGGCCGCACCTGCAAAAGCGGTAATCTCAAAAAACATCTGAAGCGCAGTTGGAAGGCCGATTTTTGTCATTTTTACGAACATTTCCTTGGAAAACTCCGACGCTTTCAAGGAAAATTCTTTTATATATCTTTTGATTGACGGCTGTTTAAGCAGAACTACGTAAAGAAAAACCACCATAAAAATTCTTGCAATGAGCGTCGCAAGTGCCGAACCTTTTACGCCCATCGGTTCAAAACCGAACATTCCTTTAATGAATACGTAGTTTAACGCAACATTGATGATATTGGCGATAATAGTGGCTTTAGTAACTCCAATGGTGTAAGAAAGGCCTTCGGAGACTTCCCGCATGGTCTGAAACGCCATAAACGGAATCATGGTCACGGCCATTATTGAAAGAAAAGAAACGGTATCCGGAATAATTTCGGGCGGCTGATTAACGTGATAGAGCAGTGGCAGGCCAAGTAGAAGCGCAAACATCAGCAGAGTACCGATGCCGAGATTGATCACGAATCCGTGTCTGAACACCGAATTGATCACCTCATGTTTTCCCTGCGACTGCGCTTCCGAAACCAACGGCGGAATTGCAAATGAAAAACCGAGTGCCAAAATAAAAACCGACATGAACACAGCGTTTCCCAGCGAAACAGAAGCCAATGCCTGTGCGCCGAGAAGTTTCCCAACAATGATATTGTCAAAAAGGTTTACAGAAACCTGCCCAACCTGCGTTACCATTACCGGCAATGCAAGTTTCAGCGTTTCCGCAGTATAATCTCTGTTGAGGAATTTCATAAAAAAAGTTTGCGGCAAAAATACTGCAAACTAATTTTATTAAAGGTTTTTGAAGCTGAATTATTTTCTTACGAAACTCGCCACATCTTCGGCCGAAACCGGATTGCCGCCCAGAATCACTAAGCGTTCCACAATATTGCGCAGTTCACGGATATTACCGGTCCAGCTGAAATTCTGAAGATTTTCAATGGCTTTTGGCTCAAATTCTTTCGCGGCATTGCCCTGTTCATCAGCAATCATTTTAGCAAAATGCTCCACCAAAAGCGGAATATCATCTTTTCGTTCGTCCAGTGGCGGTACGTATATTTCGATTACAGAAAGCCTGTGATAAAGGTCTTCACGGAATTTTCCGGCCTCAATTTCTTTCTGCATATTTTTATTGGTTGCTGCAAGAACGCGAACATCAACCTTGATTTCTTTGTCGCTTCCTACCGGCGAAACTTTACTTTCCTGAAGCGCACGAAGCACTTTTGCCTGTGCCACCAGCGACATATCGCCAATTTCGTCAAGAAAAATGGTTCCGTTATTGGCAAGTTCAAATTTTCCCTGTTTGTCTTTAATCGCTCCGGTAAACGAACCTTTCACGTGTCCGAAAAGTTCGGATTCAATCAGTTCAGATGGAATCGCCGCACAGTTTACTTCAACCATCGGTCCTTTGGAACGTTCACTCTGTGCGTGAATGGCGTGTGCAACCAGTTCTTTTCCTGCTCCGTTTGGACCCGTAATCAAAACTCTTGCATCGGAAGCGGCCACCTTATCAATCATATCCTGAATTTTGGTAAGAGCAGCCGATGAACCAATCATCTGATATTTCTTGTTTACTTTTTTCTTCAGTGTGGTATTTTCCTTTTGAAGACTGGAATTGTTTTTAACCAGATTCCTTTTGTCCACTGCATTTTTCACACTGGTTAACAGTCGGTTGATATCAATCGGCTTGGCAATGAAATCGTAAGCGCCTTCCTTTAATGAACTTACGGCGGTATCGATATCTGCGTGCCCTGAAATCATGATAAAAGTGCTGTCAGGCTTTATCTGCAGTGTCTGTTTCAGAAAATCGGTACCGTTGAGTTTCGGCATTTTAATATCAGAGATGATTAAATCGAAATCTTCCTTTTCAACCAGTTTCAGTCCTTCAAGACCGTCTTCGGCAAGAGAAATCTCATAGTTTTCATCTGATAAAATGCTGTGAAGTACTCCGGATATAGCTTTGTCGTCTTCAACGACCAAGATTTTTGACATAAAAAAGTTTTAAGTGTAAAAATATGAAAAAACGTGATGAAATCAGCAAAAACCGTTCCTAAATAAGCGTTTTTAAACATTATAATTTCGGCTGCCGAAAATTGCCGAACCAACTCTTACTGAAGTTGCTCCGCACTCAATTGCCAACGGAAAGTCATTACTCATTCCCATGGAAAGGGTCTCCAGCGGTTTCTGTAGAGATAACTGATCGAAAAGACGTTTAAGAAACTGAAATTCCCTTTTTACCTGTTCATGGTCGTCAGTAAACGTCGCCATTCCCATTAAACCGGTTATTTCTATGTTGGGAAATTCGCCGCTGATCCATTTCAGGAAAAGTTCTTTGGTTTCAGAAATTTCCATTCCGAATTTGGTGTCTTCTTCCGCTATTTTTACCTGAAGTAAAACTTTAATTTTGCGTCCGTATTTCTCTGCCTGTCGGTTAATTTCATGAAGAAGTTTTTCTGAATCCACACTTTGGATGGTATCGACAAATTCGGCGATATATTTTACTTTATTGGTCTGAAGATGACCGATTAAATGCCATTGAATATCATCCGGAAGATCAGGGTATTTTTCAACGAGTTCCTGAACTTTATTTTCACCGAACACCCGCTGTCCCAACTGATAAATAACTTTGATTTTTTCTGCAGAGTGCGTTTTTGATACCGCTACAAGTTCTACATTATCAGGGATCTGTGATCTGAATTTCCGGTAATTTTCTTCAAGATAATCATAACTGCTCATAAATAGGGTGTTTTTCCTGTAACGCGGTTTCAAATATACTTTAAATTTGCCGAAAGATTAATTTTAAAACCATGAGAACAACAGATTTAAAAAACCACCTGATGCCTGCCGCGCAGGCCAGAACCCTCGCTGAAAACTACAGTGAAAACAATTATGCGCTGATCAATGCGCAGCGTGAAAAACCTGATTCCAACGAATATCTTTTTCCGCTTGATGTTTTGGAACAGTACATCAGCTATGTAAAAGAAAATGCCGTAAATTTAGGAATTGAACAGATCGGCATAAAAATAAAAATGGGGCAGTATCCTGAAAGAGAAGTTATCGACCCAAGACAGAATGAAAAATACAAAGGCTACCAGGTTGCTTACCTTACACCGTTCAGTACAGACACCGCAGGAAGACAGAGTGATGTCACCGAAATTGACAGTCTGGATTACAGCATGATTGTTCCTCCAAGATCCTAAAACCACGATTTCCGCATGTTCCGAGAGATTTCGCTTTATATTATCAACGCACTTATTGTTGCAGTTATCATTTTACAGCTGATCCACCGTAAGAAACTGGGCCCGCACATCTGGCTTATTACAGCAGCGCTCGCTGTAACGGTACTTACAGAGGCGGTCGGGACGTATTATATCAAAAGCGGAGAAACCAATAACCATATTGTATACAATATAGGAAACGGATTAATCGTATTTCTGCTTATCTTCATTTATTACTGGAAGATCATGAACAGCCGGGCACGAAAATCCATACAACTGGGTTTTATTGGCGTTTTTCTTTTGAATTACTTTCTTTCGGTAGTTTTAATGGAGGATTTTCTTACACAGTTTGTCATTCAGTCTTATTTTGTGCAGATTCTGCTGCTGCTGGCAAGTATCTGTCTGTATTTTTATGAGGTATTCAACTCCGATAAGGTTCTTTCCATCAGGAAATATTATTCCTTTTGGGTGAGCATCAGTTTTTCGATTATATATTTCGGACTGCTTCCTGTGGTACTTATCGGTACAAGCGGAAATGAAAATTTATCAAAAGGATTGCTGTTCAGTATTTTACTGGCGGTGAACCTTATAGGATATTCGGTGTTGCTCATGGGAATTTTTTATTCAAAAGAAAATACAGTTGATAAATGACTTCTGAAGTTGATTTACTCTTAATATTTTCAACCATTATCATTTTGATAGTGGTTTTAATGATGCTTTTCATTTACATCTATTTCCTTCGGCAAAAATCAAAACTGATCATCGAAAATAAGGAAAAGAAGCTGAAATTCGAGCAGGAACTGGCGCAGTCACTGATTGAAATGAAAGAGCAGACCTTAAACTTCGTTGGTCAGGAACTTCATGACGACATCGGACAGAAGCTTTCTGTTGCCATGTTGCTGGCGGCAAAAGCCCAAACAGTAAGAAATGACACAGAGAATAACGATTTAAATGAAATCAGGATGATTTTGGGTGAATGCATCCGCGATATCAGAAATCTTTCCAGGACTTTTATGACCAACCATATCGAGCATTTCGGTTTGGTTGAATCCCTGAAAATGGAAGTTGACAGGCTGCAGCGGCTTGATTTTGTGAGTGTTAATTTTCATTATAACAATTTTGATGTAGATATCAACCGTAAAGATTCGGTAATTTTATTCAGAATGATTCAGGAATGCATCCATAACTCTCTGGAGCATTCCAAAGCGAAGAATCTGGAAATTAACCTTATTGATTCGGACGACGAACTGAACGTTACCGTTTCCGACAACGGAATCGGGATGAAGGAAAGCCAGATTGTGGCAGGCGGCGGACTCAGCAACATGAAAAACCGGGCTGCAATGATCAACGCTGTATTTGAGATTTCGGGCGGTGACGCTCCCGGAACAGAAATAAAAATTAAATACCATAAACCTTAGCCATGATTATTAAAGTAGCAGTGGTGGACGACCATAAAATGGTATCCAAAGCCATCGAAGATATGATCCGCATGAACAGCAAGTACGATGTCGTGATGAACTGCAGTAATGGCGACGACCTGATAGAGACACTGGAAAATAGCACGAATCTTCCAGATGTGGTATTAATGGATGTTAATATGCCGTTCAGAAACGGTATAGACACCACTGTTTATCTTACCAAAAACTTTCCCGATATCAAGGTTATTGCCCTTACCATGGAAGACAACGAAGGAACCATTATCAAAATGCTGAAAGCCGGAGCCAAAGGGTATTTGCTGAAAGACATGTCTCCGGAAATACTTTTTGAAGCCATTGACACCGTTTATATGAAAGGTAGTTTCTACACCGATCATATTTCAGACAGTCTGCTGAAGGTAAAAAGTGAAGACATGATCGCCAAGTCTGTAATCTCCGAACTGAAGGACAAGGAGAGAGAATTTGTAAAACTGGCCTGCAGCGAACTCACGTACAGAGAAATAGCGGAGAAAATGTGTCTGAGCCCCAAAACTATCGACGGTTACCGCGATAATGTATTCGTAAAACTGGAAATAAAAAGCAGAGTAGGCCTGGTACTTTTTGCAGTAAAACATAACCTTGACTGAAAAAAGGGTGTTTTTCCCCTTTTTTAAAACCAATCTGCCCGCTATATTTGCAATACTTTCTATTTTTTTTAAACACAAATGATGAACAGTAGCCGGCTATTTTTTTAGTCGGTTATTTTTTTTTGAAAAAAGGGTGTTTTTCCTCTTTTTTGGAATGCATTAATAGCCGAAATTTGTTTCAACTAATAACCATTAAGATTTAGCAGCCATTCAGAAACCTTTCTGTTGGCTGCACCGAAAAGCACAAACCAACATAAATTTTCTTTCATTAAATTTTTCTTTCAGACCTTTTCACAGCAGGAAAAGGTCTTTTTTGCACGAGAAACTACAGGATCTGTCTGATTTTCTTCTCCAGAAGACGCATTCCTTCGGAACCGCCGCATTTAAAGCAGTTTTCTGCTTTTGTATAAGAATGTTCAAGATTCGGATCGATGACATAAACGTCGCAGTCTTCACGAACATAATGAATAAGTTCCGCTGCCGGATAAACCTGCATCGAAGTACCGATCACCACAAAAATATCCGCAGAAGAAGTAATAATTGTGGCCTGTTCCATCGCCGGAACCATTTCTCCGAACCAAACAATATGCGGTCTCAGCTGAATACCTTCGTAATTGATATCGCCTAAATTGAGATCATCTTCCCAGGGAATGATATTCGAATCAGAATTTACAGGTCGTGCTTTCAGCAGTTCGCCGTGAAGATGCAGAACCTTTGTAGAGCCGGCTCTTTCATGGAGATCGTCGACATTTTGAGTGATGATGTGAACATCAAAATCGTTTTCCAGTTCTGCCAGAATTTGATGGGCTTCGTTGGGCTGAACTTCTTTCAGCTGCCTTCTCCTGAGATTGTAAAAATCAAGAACGAGTTGCGGATTCTTTGCAAAACCTTCCGGACTTGCAACATCTTCCACACGGTGATTTTCCCACAATCCGTTGGAATCACGAAAAGTTTTTATTCCGCTTTCGGCAGAAATTCCGGCACCGGATAAAACGACGAGTTTCTTTTTCATAAATCAATTTTTTTTCCTGAAAACTGTTTTCTGTATTCCAGTTTCTGAAGCTGTCTTTCCAGTATCAGTTTTGCAATGGTTTTGCCTGAACTTTTGGTCTTGTCCTCGTTCTGCAAAGCCTTTTTGAGCTTTTCTTCGCTTACATCAATTCTGTACAACATATTAACCAAACGGCTGAAATCCCTGTCAATCAACTCATTGATATAAACCGCCAGTTTATTCTCCAGATCATCCGTTTCGGCATTTTCCAACACTTCATGGAAATTACTTCCAGTTACTCTGTTGAATAAATCTTCGGATTCTATGACCGCAAGGTTAGACATTTTGAACTTTTTTACTCAGAATTTTATTTAAAGACAGCGCATTTTTAATTCCCGCTGTTCCAAAAGTATTGTTGAAATATACAAAAGAAGTTCCATCAAACCTTTTAATTTTGGAAGAAAGTTTTATCAAAAATTCTTCAGAATATTGAGATTTAAACATTTCCGGAACGCCGTGAAGCCTGTAATAGAGATGTTTTTCGGAGTTTATCACCACTTCATCTGAAATAGCTTTCGGTATGGAAACGCCTGAAAAAATAATGCTGTTTTCGTCCAGAATTCTGAAAACCCTGTCGTTCCACCAACTTTTATGACGGAATTCAACGACATTCAGAAAATTCCTGTCAACCGTTACCAGAACTTTCTGCAGATTCTCTTCAGAATAAATAAAAGACGGAGGCAACTGAAACAGGAATCCCGCCAGTTTTTCCTTCAAACCTTCTGTGATATGTCTGCAAAATTCTTCAGTATCCTTTTCTGTTGAATTCAGTTTCTTTAAATGGGTAACCGTTTTTGGAATCTTAATGAAAAACCTAAAATTTTCGCCGGTCTGACTGTACCAGCTTTCCAAGGTTTTGAGCGTAGGTTTTCGGTAGAAAGTCGAATTGATTTCTACCGAATTGAGATGTTGCGAATAAAACTTCAGAAAATCTTTCGACGTCAAGTCTTCCGGATAGAAAAATCCTTTCCAAAGCAGCTCTGAAAAACCGGAACAGCCGACGAAAACCTTGTTAGTGGAATTTTTAACTTTCAATTTTCAACTCTCAATTCAATAAGACCTTCCGTTAAAGATTTCCACTGAAATTTGCTTCCGGCAATCATTCCGCCAACAGCGACAAGAAAATTACGAACCTTTTCCAATGCAGATAAATCTTCGGTGTTCGGTTCTTCATTTCTGCCGTGAACTTCTGCTGCAACTCTGTTTCCTTCACGTTTGATCAGGAAATTGGAAGTGGCTTTTTCACAGAAAAAATGTGCCGTTTTTTCATCGGGTTTTGTCGGATCGGAAGTTGGACGAACCCGAATGTACAGACATTCAGAATTGGGTTTTTCTTCGCTGCAGATTTCTTCAATTTTTACCCAATCGAAACCGTCGCCTGTAGAATTATGAAGTCCGGGAATCTGAATTTTGAAATAATTTCCTTCCTTTGGATTTTCCAGAAGAAGATTTCCGTTTTCATCACGCAAACTGAACGAAGCTTTTTCCTGTCCGGCAAAAAGTTCCCAAGAATTTACATCCAGAAAACGTTTTTTCACCGTTTCGAAATGAGCAATCGCTTCGGCTTCGGTCTCGAAAAATATTTCAGAAACCGTATCGCTTTTTGCGCCTGTAAACTGATGTGGAATTTTTTCATTCATGACAAAAAAGAACCCGATTGGGTTCTGTGTTTATTTTGAAAATTCTTGGATTAATCTAGCGTTAAACGCAGGCAAATCATCCGGTTTACGGCTTGTTGTAAGATTTCCGTCGGTTACCACTTCAGAATCTTCCCATTGTGCACCTGCATTCTGTAAGTCTTTTGATATTGCTTTGTAAGAAGTCATTTTTTTGCCGTTTACGACTTCTGCGTCGATTAATGTTTGCGGACCGTGACAGATTGCTCCAACCGGTTTATTTTCAGTGAAGAAATCTTTAACGAATTTTACGGCATCTTTGTCGGCGCGCACTGCATCGGGATTTAAAACTCCGCCCGGAAGAACCAAACCGTCGTAATCGGAGACTTTTGCATCCGCAACAGTTTTGTCCACTTTCACGGAATTGCTCCATTCATGATCTTTCATTGCCTTGATTTCCCCTGATTTCAGAGAAACAATTTCTACGGTTGCGCCTTCTTTTTTTAAAGCTTCAACAGGTTGTTCCAGTTCGCTTTGTTCGTATCCGTCTGCAGCTAAAACTGCAATTTTTTTGTTTGATAATGTTGACATAATATTTTGATTTTTTGGTTGTAAAAAAGGCAGCAAGAAATTTGCCGCCCTGCTTTTTATTACATTTAATTAAGATTTTTTAGCACAGTTTAAGACTATGCAGGAACCACGGGATTCAGCTCGCGTTCCCAGTTTCTGCCCGCCGCAATTGCTTTCACAAAATCCTGTGGAGTTTTGTCGACGATTAATGCTTTGTCTTCTTTGTCCGTCGGAATCTCAGTTTTGGCAAGCAAATCCTTTCCGTTTCCGTCTGTTGCAATCGCTTTGCAGTGTTTGAAAGTTTCGTTCAGCAAATGTTTTGGAATTCCGTGGTTCATCACTTCATCAGAAACTCCGTTCGGAACAAACATCGCGTCAAAAACCACCGAAGTAGCAGTAAGGAAATTTTCGTCCACTTTCATTTCCGTGCCGTTGTTTCCTTTGATGGTACCGCCCTTTGGTGCGATAATTTTGCAGGAAGCGCCTTCTTTTTCCAGAGCTTTTTTGTATTTGTTAAGTGAAGTTTCATCAACGCCGTTGTCGCAGATAATTCCGATCATGCGGGTTTTGATATCGCCTTTGTTATGGGCCGTCATTGAAAGTTTTTCAGATTTTTCCTTCACCGAGTTAGCATCTTTTGGCTGATGTTTTTTCGGATCTTCATCTGCACCTATATTTTGGTTAATCGGCATATCAATTTTTTTCGGAATTTTTATACCCAGTTTATCGGCTACTTTTGCGGCCACATCTTTGTCAATCATATTCAGATTATGGCAAACGCGTTCTTTGATATGATCGTAATTTACTTTGCTTAGTTCAAAGGCAAATGCGTCAATCATGTGACGTTTTTCATGATCGGTCAACGAATTCATGAATAATTTCGGCTGAGAAAAATGATCGCTGAAACTTTCGCTTCTGTTCCGTATTTTATGCGCATCAATTCTTTCCGGAAAGCTTGTGAAGCCGCCGTCTTTCATCATTGCCTGAAAAGGACAGCCGCCGCCCAAACTGTTCGGATGATACGCTGTAGTTCCTTTATTCACCGTCATTCTCATATGTGCATCACGTTGATTGTTGTGGACCGGCGCAACAGAACGGTTAATCGGAATTTCATGAAAATTCGGACTTCCTAAACGGGAAAGCTGGGTATCAGTGTAAGAGAAAAGTCTTCCCTGCAAAAGCGGATCGTTGCTGAAATCGATTCCCGGAACAATGTGTCCCGGATGGAATGCTACCTGTTCTGTTTCTGCAAAGAAATTATCAGGATTTCTGTTCAAAGTCATTTTTCCGACAATGGTTACCGGAACGAGTTCTTCAGGAATCAGTTTTGTAGGATCAAGCAGATCAAAATCAAATTTAAATTCATCTTCTTCCGGAACAATCTGCAAACCAAGTTCCCATTCCGGATAATTTCCTTTTTCGATATTTTCCCAAAGGTCACGACGGTGGAAATCCGGATCCTTTCCTGATATTTTCGTCGCTTCATCCCAGCAAACCGAATGAACGCCCAAAAGCGGCTTCCAGTGGAACTTCACGAAATGCGATTTTCCTTCTTCATTCACGAGACGGAAGGTATGAATTCCGAAACCTTCCATCATTCTTAGAGATTTTGGAATTCCACGGTCGCTCATTACCCACGAAGTCATGTGCATGGTTTCGGGAACAAGTGATACAAAATCCCAGAAAGTATCGTGAGCCGAGGCAGCCTGCGGCATTTCGTTGTGAGGTTCCGGCTTTACGGAATGAATAAAATCCGGAAATTTCATTGCATCCTGAATCGCAAAGACCGGAATATTGTTGCCGACAAGGTCAAAAATTCCTTCTTCGGTATAAAATTTTACTGCGAAACCGCGAACATCTCTCGCCAAATCAGTGGAACCTTTGGAACCTGCAACCGTTGAAAACCTTACGAAAACAGGTGTTTTTCTTGAAGTGTCGTTCAGGAAACCGGCTTTGGTGTATTTTGCCTGACTTTCATACAGTTCAAAAATACCGTGAGCTCCGTTTCCACGGGCATGAACAATTCTTTCCGGAATTCTTTCATGGTCAAAATGCGTAATCTTTTCACGCAGAATAAAATCTTCCAGAAGGGAAGGACCGCGTTCTCCAGCTTTCAGAGAATCATTGTTATTGTTGATTTTTACACCCTGATTGGTTGTTAGAAACTGACCTTCTGCCGAAGAAGTGTTTTTTTGCAGGTCATCGGTTTTTTTATTGACGTTCTTTTCGTCTTTTTTCTGATTTTTCATATTTAGTGGAGGTGGATTTTGAGATTTTGGTAGAAAAAAACGGCCTTAAGACCGTTTCGTTTTTATTTCGCTTTCAGATTGATTTCTGATTTCGCAAGCTTTGTGAGATCCTTGTCGCAGGTTTTTTCCTGTTTCAAAGTTTCAAGCATCAGTTTCAGAACTTCTTTCTCGCCCAGCAGTTTTGCATACGTTGCGATTGTTCCGTAAGAAGCAATTTCATAATGCTCCACTTTTTGCGCAGCGGCAATAATGGCTGCATCACGAACTGCGCCCGGTTCTGTTTCTTCAAGAATTCCTTCCGCTTCCTTCAAAAGACCGTCCATTGCATCGCATTTAGCGGCTTCTGCTTTCAATTTTAAAGCTTTAAAAGCATCTTCCAGTCTTTTCACCTGACCTTTTGTTTCTTCAAGGTGACCGTCAATTGCTTTCTTTAAAGATTTTGAAGTAGCATTTTTAGACATTTTCGGAAGATTTTTTACGAGTGCTTTTTCAGCCCAGTATAAATCTTTCAGTCCGTCTACCATAAAGTCTTTCAGTTGATCTGCTGCATCTGCTTTCGGCTTCACTTTGCCTGCAGTGGTGGTTTTCTTTGCCATAATTTTGATTTTGTGATTTTAATTATTTTCTCAAATTTAGATCAAAAAAAGCGGCAAACAATATCACTGTTCTAATTATATAAAAGAATATATATAAAGTATAAAAAAATAATGCTTTTATTTTAAAAACTCCTAAATATCCAAATCAGCGCTGTTTAATCGGAGTGAATTCAGAATCACGGAAACAGAAGAGAAACTCATTGCTGCAGCGGCAATCATCGGACTTAATAAAATTCCGAAGAAAGGGTAGAGCAAACCTGCCGCAATCGGAATTCCGACTGTGTTGTAAATAAAAGCGAAGAATAAATTCTGTTTGATATTTTTCACGAGTTTTTCACTCAGAATTTTTGATTTTGCAACTCCCAGAATATCGCCTTTCAGCAAAGTAATTTCTGCACTTTCAATGGCGACATCACTACCGGTTCCCATGGCAATTCCAATATTGGATTGTGCTAAAGCCGGCGCATCATTGATTCCATCGCCGGTCATTGCTACAATTTTTCCTTCATGCTGCAGTTTTTTCACTTCTTCCATTTTGTCTTGTGGAAGCGCACTTGCAATATATTTTTTGATTCCGAGTTCATTCGCAACAGCTTTTGCAGTATGCTCGTTGTCGCCGGTAATCATGATGACTTCAATACCGTCATTCTGCAGGAACTGAACTGCTTTTTTGGAAGTTGATTTAATTTTGTCGGAATAATTAAGGAAGCCTAAAACTTTATCCCCTTTTGCGAGATAGGAAACTGTTCTTGCCTTGTCCTGATTGGCAACAACCTGCTGTTTTAAAGCTTCAGGAATTTTGATGCCAAACTGCTCCAAAAGTGCTTCATTTCCTAATAAAACTGTTTCGCCGTTGATATTTCCTTTGATTCCTTTTCCGGAAATATTATCAAAATCGGTTACTTTTTCAAACTCAGAATTTTCTTTTTTGAACTCAGTTAAAACCGCATTCGCAAGCGGATGTTCTGAACTTTGATTGAGTGCAGCAGCAAGTTTCAAAACTTCATTTTTGTCAGCATTTTCATTGGTGATGATTTCTTCAAGACTTGGTTTTCCTTCCGTTAAAGTACCGGTTTTATCAGTGATTAGAACATTCACTTTGTTCATCTGTTCCAAAGCTTCAGCGTTTTTAATCAGGATTCCGTTTTTCGCGCCTTTCCCGATTCCGACCATCAAACTCATTGGTGTTGCCAAACCTAAAGCACACGGACAAGCCACAATTAAAACCGCAACTGCATTGGCCAAAGCCAGCATCCATCTGTTTTCACCGCCGAAAATTAACCATGCAATGAAAGTCAGAACAGCAATTGCGATCACCGTTGGAACAAATATTTTGGAAATCTTATCTGCCAATTTCTGCATCGGTGCTTTGCTTCGGCTCGCGTTGTTCACCATTTCAATAATTTTTGAAAGCAACGTATCACCGCCAACTTTTTCTGCAGACATCAGGAAAGTTCCGTTTCCATTGATGGTTCCGGAAGTCACTTCATCATTCTGTTGTTTCTCAACAGGAATCGGTTCTCCAGTGATCATACTTTCATCAATACTCGAATCTCCTTCCGTAATTTTTCCATCAACAGGAATTTTTTCTCCGGGTTTTACACGTAAAATATCACCGACTTTCACTTCAGAAAGTGGAATTTTTTTCTCGTTTCCGTTTACGACAAGATTAGCTTCATCCGGTGAAAGATTCATCAGTTCTTCAATAGCTTTTCCGGTTCTCTGATGTGCTTTTGCTTCCATCAGCTGACCTAAAATCACCAAAGTGAGAATCACGGAAACCGCTTCAAAATACAGCGGAATTTTCCCGTCGTGACTCATTTCATGTGGTAAAACCTGCGGAAAGAAAAGCGCTACCAAACTGAACAGAAATGCCGCCGCAACGCCCAAAGCAATCAACGAAAACATGTTGAGATTCCATCTTCGGAATGAATTGTATCCGCGGACAATCAGGAACCAACCGGCATAAAACAGAACCGGCAAAGTAAGAATCAGCTCTAAAATTCCCTGAACTTTATGTGAGAAAGGCCAGTCGATCCACATTCCGCCCATCGATAAAACAAAAACCGGAACGGTGAACGCAACCGCAATCCAGAATTTTCTAGATAATTTTTTTACAGTGTCATCTTCTGCAGTTTCACCTTTTTTTCCGGGAATCTGCACCAAATCCATTCCGCAAACCGGACAGCCAACATTGGAATCATAGACTTTGTCACCTTCACAAAACATTGGACAGTAGTATTTTCCCGCACTCAGATCAGCATTCGGCATTCGGCTCTCAGCTTTCGGCATATTCGCTGATTGCTGATTGCTGATTGCTGATTGCAAAAATTCAGGTGTGATTTCCTCCAGATTCATGTGGCAAACCGGACAGCCAACATCAGAACTGTAGGTTTTATCACCTTCGCAGAACATTGGACAGAAATATTCTCCGATTTTGGATTCAGGATTGGAAATTTCAGTTTCAAACGTTTTTACATTGCTTTTGAAATCTGGTTTTTCCTCAATCGGAACCAGATACATATTACAATCCGGACAGCGTTTTCCCTGTTGAAAATACACTTTATCACCCTCACATTCCATTGGGCAATAATAAACGGAACTAGGTGAAACGCGGTCTTTCGGCGGCACTTCGGCAGGCTCAGTGACCGCTCTTTTGCCGGAAGATTGCTCCGGATCTTCAAGACTGTAGTTTCCGGCTTCTTTCAGTCTGGAATTGAGTTCGTCCACATTTATATCTTGATCTGAATGTATTTTAACGGACGATTCTTCCAGACTGACTTCTGCATGAACACCTTCAATCGCATTTAAAGTTTCTGAAATTTTTTTCTGACAGCCGGAACACGTCATTCCGACCACTTTATATGTTTTTTCCATTGTACGATTTTATACTGCAAATTTCCGAAGAGTAATTTTCAGGCAGTTATAAATATCGGGAAAAGAGTTACAGTTTTCGGTTTTGTCAGATAGAATCCAGCGGTTGTCGGCCGAAATTTTTATTTTTTTTGAATTGAGTAGGAGTGAAGCCCGTAACATTCCGGAACTGAGCAGAAAGATGCTGAACACTTTTGTAGCCGAGTTTTCCGGCGATTTCAGTGAGAGAAAATTCGTTGTAGAAAAGAAGTTCTTTTACTTTTTCAATTTTCTGAAGAATAAAAAACTGTTCCAATGTAATTCCCTGATTCTGTGAAAAAAGTTTGGAAACAGAACTGTAATCGCGGTGCAGTTCGTTGCTTAAAAACTCAGAAAGAATAAAGTCTTCACTGATATCAAGCTCGGCGATTTTCTGAATAATGAGATTTTTGGTCTGTTCAATCTGCTTTTTCGACTGATCTTCAAGGATTTCAAAACCGATTTTCTGAAGTTCTAAATTCAGTTGCTGCAATTCAGAATTATTTAAATCATCTTTTGTTTCAACAGAACCCAATTCAACAGAAACAGTCCCGATTTCAAGATTCTGAAAAATCTGTGAAACCGCCATTTCGCATCGGCTGCAAACCATATTTTTGATGAAAATTTTCATTCGGAATCGTTCAGTCGGTCACTGATGTATTCAATTTTTGTTTTTCCGTGTCGCGTTGGTTTTCCGCTTTCATCTACACCTACAAAAATAATTTTATCAATCGTAATAATCGTGTGGCGCGTCATCATGTTGCGGACTTCGCAGCGAAGTGTAATGGAAGTGTTTCCGAAATCTGTGGCTTCAATCCCGATTTCAATAATATCGCCCTGTTTTGCAGAACTGATGAAATTAATTTCAGAAATATATTTGGTGACGCAGCGCGGTGTTTCCAGCTGAACAATCGCGTACAGAGCGGCTTCTTCGTCAATCCACTGTAATAACCGTCCTCCGAAAAGTGTATGATTGGGATTCAGATCTTCCGGCTTGATCCATTTTCTGGTGTGGTAATTCATAATTTAAATTTCAGCAAATTTACCGCAGATTTCAAGAGAAATCAATGAGTGTGGATGATTGAAGAAATCAATTTTAAAGAAGATTTCTCTTTTTCAGTTCTGAACGGTACTTGCTCCACATCATAAAAGGACTCATGAAAATGGGCAGAAAAACAACCGGCATAACAGTGAAAATGCTGAATCCTTTCTTTAAAGTGAGTATGATTGCCAAAACAACCATTACCACTAAAAAAATGATGGTTACTATTCCAATGCCGCGAAAAGATTTTTCTGTTTTAATCAGAACTTCATCCGACATTTCAGCAGGAGTTGTAGTTTTTTTCATTTTAACATTTTATTATCGATAAGTTCTAAACTGTTTACGGATCCTACAGGAGAAATGCTTATATTCTTACTGCCTTTAGGAACGTAAAAATAATATAAACTGTTCAGCTCAATAAGATGAACTTCTTTGCTTTCACCGTTGTTGAGACTGAGCTTATACTTGTATTTAAGTGTATTATCATTTATCCGCTCTTTTGTTTTCTGGCCTTGAGCCCAACCAAATCCCAGGAAAAAACACAGAAGCCCTAAAGCAGCGCCTATAATGAAATGTTTGGTTGCTTCTTTTCGTTTTTCTTCGTCAGTCATATCACGGTTCAGTTTTTTGTTTCCCAACAAAGCAGCTCTGTACTTATTATTGGCCTTCTTCATGACAATTTTGGGAAAAACGTAGAAGAAAATCATATATACCAAAACAGTTCCACTGATAAGAGGATGGTCCGTAATTGCGGCTACCGGACTCAACAAAACATCCATCACTGATGAGTAACTGAGATAATTTATTCCCAACTGATAAAATGTGATTGTTTCCCGAAAAATTCCGAGTATAACAAGATAAAGATAGCCTAAAGGTAAATAGTGCGTAAAACGGTCCAGCATAAATTGAAGCTACTAATTTTTTCTAAATATAGAAATTAAGTTCTTTTACTTCGCATTGCTTTTACTTTTTTTACAGAATCCTCATTCACAAAATTCTGATATTCTTCACTTTCAACCGGAAACAGAGCAATTTTTCCGTCAATGTCGCTGTGAACTCCAAAACCGTATTTTTTTGTAAGCGGAGAAGCTCTGAAGCACGCCTGTCCTTTGGAAAAAAACTCATTTCTGGCTTCTTTTTTTTTACTTTCATGAATATCGTTTTTCAAACTGTAAACTTCAAAAAGAACATCATCGGAAGTGAATTTATATGGATTTTTGGAAAGTATTTCATACTGAATTTCAGCAACTGTTTTCTGAGATTTTGAAGGCGGAACAGTTCCGACAGAAACCGGACAGTCGTCTGCAACTTCTATAAAAGTATTTTGGTAATTGGTGGAATGGGTTTTCATGTTTACATTTGCTATGAAATTTAAATGTATGAATTTTTCACCAATTATCATCGGTACGATGCGCTGGGGAATCTGGGGTGCGAATCATTCTGAAAAAGAAATTCAGAAGCTTGTGGAGACTTCGTTAGAAGAAGGTTTATACACTTTTGATCACGCCGATATTTACGGAGGTTACACTACGGAACAACTTTTTGGTGATGCGGTTTCCGAAATGAAAATTGAAAGGAATTCATATCAGTTAATTTCAAAGTGCGGCATTCAGTATCCAGGCGGAGAAAAACCGTTTGAAATAAAATCCTACAATTATTCGAAAGATTATATTCTAAGCTGTGTTGATGAAAGTTTGCGGAATCTTAAAACCGATTATCTGGATCTGTTGCTTCTGCACCGACCTTCACCGTTGATGAATTCTGAAGAAATTGCGGCGGCTTTTGGAATTTTAAGATCAAACGGAAAGGTAAGAGATTTTGGAGTAAGCAATTTTACAGTTTCACAATTTGATTTAATTCACCATTACTTTCCTTTTTTGGCGACCAATCAGGTTGAAGTTTCCGTGAACGAAACCAAAGTTTTTTATGACGGAACATTGGATCAGATGATGATGAAAAAACTCCGTCCGATGGCGTATTCGGTAATGGGAAATTATTTCTCCGATCCGGATTCTGAGCAGAATCTAAGAATTAAACCGGTTTTAAAACAGCTTTGCGAAAAATACGGCGCAGAAGAAAACCAGCTGCTGATTTCATTTTTGCTGAAACATCCTTCAAAGATTCATCCTGTTATCGGAACTTCGAAACCGGCAACCATCAAAAGTCTGAAAAAATCTCTTGATATTGTTTTGGAAGACGAAGACTGGTTCAGAATTCTTGAAGCAAGCCATGGGAAAAGAGTTCCTTAGTTTTCCCTTATCATAATGAAAGCATCATTATAATAACGGTTTTTCTGCTGAAAATTTTCCTGAACGAGGTTTTCAAAAACAATTTTCACCTGATATTTTCCAATCGTTGCTTCTGAAGAAAGATCGTCCACAACAATTTTTCCGGTGCGGCTTTCATATTTTTTCAGTGTCTGCAGAATATAAGGCGCAAAATCTGCTGAAGCGCTTTCATTCAGAATAATCTTAAGCGTCGGATTTTTAGCTCCAAGTTTGTTTTCAATCGTAAACTGATCACCGTTTATCGTAGCGGCTTCGTTCAGAAGATTAATTTTTGCGACATAATCATATCCCTCAACAGAAACAGCACTGTTTTTCGGTACAAGTTCAAGACGGTTCATCCAAAGAGAAGCGTTTTTTGTGTTGACGGTATTTTTGAAATACCCTCGGATAACGCCGGTAACATTTGGATATCGACTGTCTGAAAACTCTTTTTGAAAATCAGTTTTCTGTGTATTATTGAGATATTTGATCAGGAATTCCTGTTCTTTTCTTTCGGCGAGAAAATTAAATTTGTCAGCGACTTCATCGGCAACAGTATCGGAAACCTTTTTTGTGAAATTAATTTTGCCGTTTTCCAGAAGCTGGTTCTGATTCAGTACTTTTTCTAATTCACCTTTCTGACTTCTTTTCGCAACCGAAAATGCATTGAAATAAGGAAAAATCAAGGCAAAAAGTCCAAAAACAAAAAGCGAAACCGGAATGAACTTTATCGTCGCATTCTTTACAACAATAAAATAAAGAACCACTGAGCTAAGCCACAGTGCCAACAGCAGAACAAAGTAGCGCGGCTCTGTATAACCGTATTCTAAAATTCTTGTATTAATCGCCACAAACAGAAGAACCAACAGCGGTATCAGTGTAAAATAAAAGATTCTGCTGAACAGTTTTACCCAGGATTTTGTGTTATCTCCCTTTAGCGGATGAACCAGGAGCAAAGCAAGAATTCCAACTACTGAATAGGCGAGAATTAAATACGAAACCCAACCTCGAGGAAGTTCCCAGTTGATGAGGATTTTAACCGAATAAAAATATAGAATAACCGAATAAATAATCAGTAACGGAATCAGTACAAACTGCGTAAAGAACTTCAGAATCTGAGGATAGGAACCGTCTTGTTCAAGCTGTGGCAGTCCGCGGTCATTAAACAGCAGAAAGATGAGACAGCTGCCAAAAATTGCGAGGAAAAAGAAGGTTTTCGGATACAGTTTATCATCAAAATTAAGATCAAACAGTTTGTCAACCGCTAAAATTGCAAGCATTACACCGCCAACCAGGACTCCGGTAAAAACAGCAGTGAGAAAAATATTGATGAAAAGATTTTTATTGTACTGCCAGAAGCGCATTTCACGGTTTTTCACCAGATAGGGAATAAAAGACACCAGCAGATGCGATAAAATATATGTCGGAATCAGCAGATAGGCATACACTTCCGTAAATTCTTTCTCCGTTGAAGGCAAAATAAAATAATAACCGGCAAGAAAAAGAACTCCGATAACTTCAAGAAGAAAACCTTTCCCAATACGCTGTGAAAGCATTTTAATGGCAAACATCACAGAAATTCCAAGCAGCGAAACAATGATGAGCCGGATGATTGCAAAAGGATTGGTTGGGCCTTCAAGGTCAATAGCTGTAACGACCGACAAAGCACCGATGAGCGCCATTGTGAGAACCAGCGGATAACGGACAATAATATCGTCGGTTTTGCCCCAGATTTCGCGGAGTTTCTGTTTCATTGAAATTATTTGTTTAAGAAGTCTTTGAATGCCGGATTTTTTAAAAGCTTAAAAATAAAAAGCAGGATTCCGGCAATCTCTAGAATAAAGGCAATACTCAGAACAAGATTGCCGTTTCCAAAATGAGTAATTTTAAGCCATGCGCCCAGAATGTGGAGTACAATTCCCAACAGAAGAATGTAAAGGGCATATTTCGCTTTCATTGGGTTCTACTTTTTCTTTTTCTTTTTTTTCTTCTTCTTTTTGTCCTTCGATTTTTCTTTTGGCTCTTTTTGATCAGTAAGTTCCGCAATAAACTCAGCAACGGCATTCTTCTCGCTAACATCCGAACTTTCCGTTTTCGTGACGGTCAGTACTTCATTTTCAGTTGGTGATGCTGTTCTATAGTTCGGATCGAGCAATGAAATCAGTTCATCTGAGGAATTGTCAAAGTAATTTTCCAGAAGACCGTTAAGAAGAAATTTCCGGTATTCTTCAACAGGAACCGTAACGCTGTATTTGAAGATCCGGCCTTCTTTGGCAGTTTTCAGAAACTGCTTCTGAACCAGAATTTTAAGATAGGTTGAAATGGTATTCTGATGAGGTTTGGGCTCCGGATGCTCCTGAATAACATCTTTCATATAAAAAGTATCCAGTTTCCACAGAATAAGCATCAGCTGCTCCTCAGCCGGTGTAAGTAAGGTGATTTGCATAAATGATTTTTTTTAGATTCCGGATTTCTGTTCTGAAACGGAACTTCTAACCGAAATTTGTATAAAGATAAACAAAAGAAACCACAACCGCGATAGCAAACCCGGCGATAACTTCCTTGGGCGAATGCCGGTTGAGCATTACCCGCGTTAAGCCCACCACAAATGAAATGAACAGCCAGATTAAACCGAGTACAGGATTCAGCACAAAAAAAAGAGCGGAAACAAATACGTTGAATGCAGTGTGCATCGAACTTTTGATGAAATAATTGCTCAGCTGCATCATAATCAGCAGAACCAGTATAAAGACCATCACCAGATCAATTTTACCGTTTACGAAATAATCATAGGCCAGAAAGCCCGCGAACATCATCCCGATAAAATTGTAAAGACTCTTACGCTGAACACGGTTTGAGACATCCATATTGGTATAGCGCCCGGTTTTCACATTCCATACAATCCAGCCGGCAACAGGCAGTATAAGTATCAGCAGAATCGGCAGGAATACGGAAACAGTTTCCTTAAAAGTATAGTTTCTTACACTGAAAATGATAAAATAAATCAGCAGGGAAGTCAGCGGATTAAAAAAATCGGATATCAGCCGGGCTGTTTTAAGGAGCGTTGGATTTTTAGTTTTCAGCATACAGAATATTAAACTCCCAAAAATATGAATTTATGTAAAACTCTGTACTGCATATTTTTAGCTTTATGTCGGTTTCAGAACAAAGATTTTTCCTATTTTTGCTGAATAATTTCAATTGTTTATGAAGGAATTTTCCAAAGAAGTTTACCTGAAGTGGTATGCTGATATGACAATGTGGAGAAGGTTTGAAGACAAATGCCGTTCTCTTTACCTGAAACAGAAAATCAGAGGTTTTTTACATTTATATAACGGTCAGGAAGCAATTCCGGCCGGTTTTACACACGCAATGGATCTTTCCAAAGATTCGATGATCACGGCGTACAGATGCCATATTCATCCAATGGCGATGGGTGTGGATCCTCGCAGAATTATGGCTGAACTTTGTGGTAAAGCAACCGGAACTTCCGGCGGAATGGGTGGTTCTATGCACATTTTCAGTAAAGAACACCGTTTTTATGGCGGACACGGTATTGTGGGCGGACAGATTCCTTTGGGAGCCGGTATCGCTTTTGCTGATAAATATTTCGACAGAAAAGCAGTGAACATCTGTTTCTTCGGTGACGGCGCTGCAAGACAGGGATCGCTTCATGAAACTTTCAATATGGCGATGAACTGGAAGTTACCTGTAGTTTTCGTAGTGGAGAATAACCAGTACGCAATGGGAACTTCCGTAAAAAGAACAGCCAATCACGAAGATATCTATAAACTTGGTTTAGGTTATGAAATGCCTTGCATGCCGGTAGATGCAATGGATCCTGAAAAAGTGGCGGAAGTGGCTTACGAAGCGATAGAAAGAGCTAGAAGAGGCGACGGACCGACTTTTATTGAAGCCAGAACCTACCGTTACAGAGGACATTCAATGTCTGATGCGGAACCATACAGAACCAAGGAAGAAGTGGAAATGCACAAGCAGGACGACCCGATTCATTTACTGAAAGAAAGAATTCTTGAGAAAGGATGGGCAACAGAGGCAGAACTGGAAGAAACAGATAATAATTCCAGAGCATTTGTTGAAGAATGTATAGAATTCATGGAAAATTCTCCATATCCGGATCCGGAAAAAGTATACGAATATGTATACGCACAGGAAGATTATCCGTTCCTTGACAAATTAGAAAACTAAAAAATTATTTATTTGAAATTTGATGTTTGAAATTTGAAATTCACTGAATCTCAAATCTCAAATCTCGAATCTCGAATCTCAAATCAATATAAATTTATGGCAGAAGTAATTACAATGCCCCGTCTTTCGGACACAATGACGGAAGGAAAAGTGGCGAAGTGGCACAAGAAAGTGGGAGATACCGTAAAAGAGGGAGATATTTTAGCAGAAATTGAAACCGATAAAGCTGTTCAGGATTTCGAATCCGAAATGAACGGAGTTTTACTTCACATCGGTGTTGAAGAAAATGGTTCTGCGCCTGTAGACAGCGTTTTGGCAATCATTGGACAGGAAGGTGAAGATATTTCCGCCCTGAAAGGTGGAAACAGCGCACCGGCAACTGAAACGAAAGCTGAGAATGAGGAAGCTTCAAAAGAAGGCGTTCCGGAAGAATTCAAAACGGAAAATGAAAATACGGCAGTGGAAACCGCTGAACCTGTTGAAAAAGAAAGCTCTTCCGCTTCCGGCGATACAGAATCTGCTGAGGTTCCGGAAGGCGTCGAAGTCATCAACATGCCGCGACTTTCCGATACAATGACAGAAGGAAAAGTAGCAAAATGGAATAAAAATGTAGGCGATCAGGTAAAAGAAGGCGATATCATCGCTGAAATTGAAACTGATAAAGCCGTGCAGGACTTTGAATCCGAATTCAACGGTGTTCTTTTGCATCAGGGAGTTGCAGAAGGTGAAGCCACACCGGTGGATAAAATTTTAGCAATTATCGGTCCTGCAGGAACTGATGTTTCCGGATTGATCTCCGGAGGCGGAGCCAAAAAATCCAAACCGCAGCCACAGGAAGAAAACAAAACTGAAGAAAAAGCACAGCCCGAAGAAAACACAGCGGCCTCGGCTTCTGAAAATACCGAGTCGGACGACCGCGTTCACATTTCACCTTTGGCCAGAAAAATGGCTCAGGAAAAAGGAATCGACGTGAACTCGCTTCAGGGAACCGGCGAAAACGGGCGTATTGTAAAGAAAGATATTGAAAATTATCAGCCGGGCTCAGCAAAACCCGCAGCAGTTACGGCTTCATCAGACGCTCCGGCTCCGAAAGCAGTTCAGCCGGCAATGAATTTTGTTCAGGGTGAAGATTCTGAAACACCAAACTCTCAGGTAAGAAATATCATTGCGAAACGTCTTGCTGAAAGTAAATTTACGGCGCCGCACTATTATCTGATGGTGGAAATCAATATGGATAAGGCGATTCAGGCAAGAACAGAAATCAATTCTCTTCCGGATACCAAGATTTCCTATAACGATATGATCATCAAAGCAACCGCAATGGCTTTGAGAAAGCACCCGCAGGTAAATTCTTCATGGGGCGGCGATAAGATTGTTCATCACGGCAACATCAACGTTGGTGTAGCGGTAGCGATTCCGGACGGATTGGTTGTTCCGGTACTGAAAAATACTGATCAGATGAACTACCTGCAGATTTCTGCAGCTGTGAAGGATATGGCTTCCAGAGCGAAATCAAAAGGTTTAAAAGCTAATGAAATGGAAGGTTCAACATTCTCTGTATCCAATTTGGGAATGTTCGGCATTGAAACTTTCACGTCCATCATCAATCAGCCAAACTCCGCAATCCTTTCAGTAGGGGCGATTATTGAGAAGCCAATTGTTAAAGACGGACAGATTGTAGTAGGAAACACCATGAAACTTTCGCTTGCGTGTGACCACAGAGTGGTGGACGGTGCAACGGGAGCAGAATTCCTTCAGACATTAAGAACCTATCTTGAGCAGCCGCTTACGTTGCTGCTGTAAAAGCTTATTAACTCAATATAAAGTCCTTTCAATTTTTGGAGGGACTTTTTTATGCAGAAACCTGAAATTTAATTTTATGTACTATTTCGCAAACAGGAGAGTTAAAAAATAAGAATATAGAAGCCAAATTCAATTGCAAATCGTTATTTTTGACGCTATGATCAGAGCAAAGAATATTCACAAATTCTACGGTGACCTTGAGGTTTTGAAAGGCGTGGATGTACATATAAAAGAAGGGGAAGTAGTATCGATTGTCGGGGAATCCGGCGCAGGGAAATCAACCCTGCTTCAGATTTTGGGAACGCTGGATTCACCATCAAGTCCGGAGAAGTATCAGACCGAAATTTTGCTGGACGGACAGTCTTTTGTGAACATGAATGATAGGGAACTCTCCAAATTCCGAAACAAGCATATTGGCTTCGTATTTCAGTTTCATCAGCTGTTGCCGGAGTTCACGGCACTGGAAAATGTGCTGCTGCCAACAAGGATTTCCGGGAAAAGCGAAAACGAATCTCTGGAAAAGGCCTACTCGCTTTTTGAAGATCTGAAAATTGCCCAACGCCTGCACCATAAACCGAATGAACTTTCCGGAGGGGAAGCCCAGCGTGTCGCAGTAGCACGCGCACTCATCAATTCACCGAAAATCATTTATGCTGATGAACCGACAGGAAATCTCGATTCCAGAAATGCGGACGACCTTCACCAGCTTTTTTTCGACCTTCGGGACAAGTACAACCAGACTTTTGTTATTGTAACGCACAATCCCGGACTGGCTGAAATAACCGACCGGAAACTGGTGATGAAAGACGGACTTATTCTCTAGAAAATTCCATGCGACCTACACTTGTTCTCTTCTTGCTTTTCATATTTTTTCTTCCCAAATGCCAGGAATCAACGGCTCTTCGGAAAGAAAAGATTGAGGAAGTACGAAACTTTGTGAAAGACAGTAAGTACAGTCAGGAAATAGCAATATTCATCAATTTCAGGATTCCTTCGGGTAAGTTCCGGTTTTTTATTTACGACCTTAAAAATAACCGCGTTCTTGATAAAGGTATTGTTGCACACGGATCAGTCTCGGTTATCAAAAACTCAAAACAGCTCAAATTCAGCAATAAAGAAGGATCTTATCAAAGTTCTCTGGGTAAATATGAAATCGGAGAATCATACTTCGGAAGTTTCGGTAAGTCTTACCGGCTGAAAGGTTTGGACAGCAGCAATTCGCTTGCGGTAAAGCGGGCAATTGTGCTTCATTCATATAACTGTATAAAAGATGTTGAATCGGCACAGCCAGCCTGCCTGAGTTTGGGTTGCCCGATGCTTTCGCTCAAATTTTTCAAAAAAACAGCCGGTTATATTGATTCTTCCAAAAAACCGGTGATTCTGTTTGCATTTTACTAACTTTGAAGTTAGACTTTGATCAAAACAAAAAAACGAAGAACCCGAAATGTCCCTGAAATTGCTTGCAGAAGACGACCGGCCAAGAGAAAAATTCCTGCTTAAGGGCAAGAATTCACTTTCGGATGCAGAGCTTCTGGCAATAATCCTCGGTTCCGGAAGCCGCGATGAAAGCGCTGTGGAACTCGCAAGGAAAATTTTGAAATCGGTCGACCAAAACTGGCATCAGCTCAGCAAGCTTACTGTAAAAGATTTAATGAAATTTAAAGGTGTAGGCGAAGCTAAAGCAGTTTCGGTAGCGGCTGCTCTTGAAATCGGAAGCAGAAGGGCAGGCCAGGAAGTTCGTGAACTGGCGAAAATCAACTCACCGAAAGAATGTTTTCAGTTTTTCCGTCCTTATATTGGTGATCTTCAGACGGAAGAATTCTGGGCCATTTTCGTGAATCAGAATTCAAAAATCCTTCATTTTACGCGTTTGACTTCAGGAGGAATTTCTTCTTCAATCGTTGATGTCAGAATTTTGTTCAGAACCGCTCTGGAACATTTTGCAACCGGTTTTTTTGTTGCGCACAACCATCCGTCCGGAAATCTGAAACCAAGCGAGGAAGACCGCCGCATCACTGAGCAGCTGGATGAAGCAGGCAAACTGCTGAATATAAAACTGATTGATCACCTGATTATCACTCAAAACGCTTATTACAGCTTTTCTGAAGAAGGAATTTTATGATCCGCAGAGTACGATACCAAGACATTGATTTCGAAAAATATAGGTTCTGTCTGGAAAATTCAGCACAGAAAAATTTTTATGCCCAAAAGGAAATTCTGGATCAGCTGAGCGGAAACTGGGAAATCCTGGTTCTTAATGATTACGAAGCGGTTATGCCGGTTCATTTAAAGAAAAAGTTTGGACTGAACATTGTCATTATGCCATTATTTTGTCAACAGTTAGGCATTTTTTCCACAGTTGACGATCCAGCGATTAATCAGCATTTCTATCAATTTCTCAACGGCAAATACCGCGTCTTCAATTATTCATTTAATGAAAACAACCGCTTTGAAACGAAAATAAGATTGAAGAAGAATTATATAATAGACAGATCGGAGTACAAAGCATTGCGGAAATCTTATTTCAAAGGCCGTAAGTCGACGGTAAAGACTGCGCAGAATCATTCCTTCCTTGAGCTTGATTATGATGATAGTATTCGTGAATACATTTCAAAATTCCGGAAAGGTCTTGACAAAGAAGGGGATTACCGACTATTCCTGAATTATCTGCAGTTCCTCAATAATAAGAAAATGCTGTTATTATGCGGAAGTTTTCTTGAAGAAGAATTAACAAGCCTCGCTGTTGTTGTGGAAACCGAAAACGAACTCTTTCTGCTTGCGCTGATCAACAATACGGAAATGAAAGACCACAACGGTGCCTCTTATCTAATTGACCAGATCATTCAGAAAAACATCCCGTTGAAGTCTGTGAATTTCATGGGAAGCTCAATCCGGGGAATCGAGATTTTCTTTAAGAGTTTCGGTGCCGGCAACCGGCCGTTTCCTGTCATCCAGAATTCAGTCCGGCAGCTCCTTTTTTAATGGAATA
>JAEXBA010000092.1 GCA_023457935.1 Bacteroidota bacterium
TTTCGAACTGCCCTTTTGTTTTATTGTTTTTCTGTCTCCAAATTTTCAGAGTCAGATTAAGTCCTTTTTTTGCACTCATTTTCTTTACTGTTTTGGAGATTATTTATAACTTCTTTGTTTCACTTCAATGTTTTCGTAAACCAGCGGTTCTTTGTGCATAATCTCCTGATTGATGTCCATTCCCTGATATTCCCAACAGGCAGCGTACATGTAATTCGCATCATCGCGTTCTGCTTCTCCGTCCGGAGTTGAGTGGTCTTCACGGAAGTGACCTCCACAGGATTCGTTTCTTTCCAAAGCATCTTTCGCCATCAGCTGTCCCAGTTCAAGGAAATCGGCAACTCTGAATGCTTTTTCAAGTTCCATGTTCATTGAATTGGCTTCACCAGGAACTTTTACATCTCTCCAGAACTCTTCACGAACCTGAGCGATTTCTGTAATCGCTTCTCTCAGACCTTCAGGCGTTCTTCCCATTCCAACTTTGTTCCACATAATGTTTCCTAATTTCTTGTGGAAATAGTCAACAGAATATTTTCCGTTGTTCGTCATGAAGAAATTTATTTTATCCTGAATTTCTTTTTCTGCTGTATTGAACGCTTCAGAATCTGTAGGAATTGCTCCTGTTCTGATGTCTGCAGAAAGATAATCAGCGATCGTATAAGGAAGAACAAAATAACCGTCTGCCAAACCTTGCATCAGCGCCGAAGCTCCCAATCTGTTTGCACCGTGATCAGAGAAATTCGCTTCACCGATAACGAAACATCCAGGAATAGTTGACTGAAGATTGTAATCAACCCAAACACCACCCATTGTGTAGTGAACGGCAGGATAAATCTTCATTGGCGTTACGTAAGGATTATCCGCCGTAATCTTTTCATACATCACGAAAAGGTTACCATATTTTTCTTCAACCCATGCTTTACCTAAATCGTAAATCTGCTGCTGTGACGGATTGTGAATATTTTTTTCAATAGCGGATTCTTTTCCTTTTTTCATGATCTCTGTTGAGAAATCAAGGAAAACACCTTCTTTAGTATCATTGTTTTCAATTCCGAAACCGGCATCACATCTTTCCTTTGCCGCTCTTGAAGCTACGTCACGCGGAACTAAGTTTCCGAAAGCAGGATATCTTCTTTCAAGATAATAATCTCTGTTTTCTTCAGCGATGTTTTCAGGTTTCAGTCTGCCTTCACGGATGGCAACGGCATCTTCGATATTTTTCGGAACCCAGATTCTTCCTGAGTTTCTTAAAGATTCAGACATCAAAGTCAGTTTCGACTGCTGTGTTCCGTGAACCGGAATACACGTCGGGTGAATCTGAACATAACAAGGATTTGCGAAATACGCTCCTTTTTTATGAATTTTCCAGGCTGCAGAAACGTTGGATCCCATTGCATTTGTTGAAAGGAAATACACATTTCCGTAACCTCCGGAAGCAATTACCACGGCGTGTGCAGAATGTCTTTCGATTTCGCCGGTAACCAAATTTCTTGCGATAATTCCTCTTGCTTTTCCATCAACAATTACCAAATCCATCATTTCGTGACGGTTGTACATTTTGATACGGCCTTTACCGATTTGACGGCTCATTGCGGAATAAGCTCCCAACAATAACTGCTGTCCGGTTTGCCCTTTTGCATAGAATGTTCTTTTTACCTGAACACCGCCGAAAGAACGGTTATCCAGTTGTCCGCCATATTCTCTACCGAAAGGAACTCCCTGTGCAACACACTGGTCGATAATATTTGCAGAAACTTCTGCTAAACGGTAAACGTTGGCTTCTCTTGCGCGGTAATCTCCACCTTTAATGGTATCGTAGAACAATCTGTACGTTGAGTCACCGTCACCCTGATAATTTTTTGCTGCATTAATACCACCTTGAGCTGCGATGGAGTGCGCTCTTCTTGGTGAATCCTGATAGCAGAAAGCTTTTACATTATAACCCTGCTCTGCCAAAGTTGCAGCAGCGGATCCTCCCGCCAATCCAGTTCCAACAACAATAATATCAATCTTGTCGCGGTTGTTCGGTGCAACAAGGTTCATATGGTCTTTATGATTTTTCCATTTGTCCTTTAGCGGACCTCCAGGAATTTTAGAATCTAATTTGCTCATATTTTTGAATTTTAGATTTTGAATTTTAGATTTTGAATTAATTTCTAAAATTTAAAATTATTGAGTTAGAAAGTGATAAACTGCTATAAAGATAAAGCCGGCAGGAATAAGGATGGAATACCAGTTTCCGAAAGCTTTGATAACAGGTGTATACTTTGGATGTCTCGCGCCAACAGACTGGAAAGACGACTGGAACCCGTGTGCCAGGTGAAGACCAAGCAACACAAAAGAAATCACATAGAAGCCAACTCTCAGCGGATCTGCAAATTTCGCATGCAGGTCGCTCCAGAAACGCGTCTGTTCAACCGGCAGACCTTCCACGTATTTGTAATTCATCTCATGAACCCAAAAATCGTACATGTGCAGAGCAAGAAATGCCAACACCACAGCTCCGGAAATGATCATGTTTCTCGACATCCAGGTTGAGTTTGCCGAACCTTTGTTCTCAGCATATTTCACCGGCCTTGCGTTTCTGTTCTTGATTTCCAGAATGAAACCCATTACAAAGTGAAAGATTACCGCAAACATCAGCACCGGCTGCATCAGGAACTGAATCAGAGGGTTGTATCCCATAAAATGTGAAGCATTGTTATATGCGTCCTGCCCGAAAACCGAAAGCATATTAACTGCAAGGTGCATCACAAGAAAAATCAGCAAGAACATTGCAGACAATGCCATTGCATACTTTCTACCGATGGTAGAACTCGTTAAACCTGCCATAAATATTTGATTATTTTGAATTTTGACAAAGTTAAAAAAATGTTAAGGTAAAGCGAAGTGAGAATTATCAGAATGTTACAGTTTAGAATATTTCTAAATAACTACTTAAATGCGACCTTCGAAGGTGTAACATCAAAAGTTTTTCCGGAAATCTCAATGTACTTGGCGTCTGCAGGAAAATATTTTATCGTAACGTCATCTGCGCGGCGGTCGGTAACATAAGGATTAATGATGTATTTCTCAATTTTTTCCAGCGAAGAACCTTCCTTTATCCAGAAAGTGACCGCAGTCCGTTGTTTTGACGAAACAACATTTTCCCTGAAAAACCGGTGAACCATAACTTCGTTTCTCTCTGACTCCACATAATTCAGTGAAACACGGAGAGCGAAAAAAAACATCAGCGCCATACCAAAATTCAGAAACGATTTCAATGCGGGTTTTTTGACGACAAACCTCAGGAAATAAACCATCAGGAAAGCCAGAATTGCTTCCAGCCAGTGCATAGGAATATTCTGAAAAAACACGGAATCAAAAGTAGAAAACCAGTGAATCAACGTCAGCAGATTTTCAACTGTGAAACTGAAAATTCCATTCAGAAAAGCCATATCAAAGCCGGCAGCAATCAGCACAACCATCTGCAGAGAAAAAACGATAACTACCTCAGCAAGCGGAATAATAATCAGATTCGCAATAATCGATATGAAAGAAAACTGATGAAAATAATACAGCACCAGCGGCAATGTAGAAATCTGCGCTGCAAGACTAACGGTTAAAATATTCATCATAAAGCGCTGAGTTTTCGACTTTGTTTTCGGAAAAAGCTTCAGCAGCGGTTGATTCAGCCAGAAAATCCCGAAAACCGCAGCAAAACTCAACTGAAAACCGACATCAAAAATCTGCTGACTGTCAATCAGCAAAATAAAAAAAGCCGCCAGTGCCATTGAATGAAGAAAATCTGCTTTCCGCTGTAAAAGGAGGAAAATATGATAAACCGTAAGCATCACGCATGCGCGGACAACGGAATTTCCAAAACCGATGAAAGCCGCAAATCCCCAGATGAACAGCAAACTGCTGACAATGGCTGCCATTCGGTATTTACGGGGAAAAACGCTGGTACAAATAAAATAAATGATGAAAAATATAACAGCGATGTGGGAGCCGGAAATGGCGAGAATATGGGCCAAACCGGTTTTACTGAAATCCGAAACCGTAGCGGAATCCATCTCTGTGCGGTCTGCGAGAATTATTCCTTTCAGGAATTCGCGGGTTTTTGCAGTAAGTTGTGAACGGTCAATTTTCTGCAAAACTTCGAGGCGATTCTGCGAAACTATTTCAGAAAAACTTTCATCATTTCTCTGCGCCGAAGAAAAACCGTCCGCAAGATAAATCTGATAATGAATACCTTTTCTACTCAGATATTTCTGATAGTCAAACTGATAATCGTTTTGAGGAGCGCTTACTAGGTTGATGTAGGTTTCCGCTTTGTAATACCTGTTGAAGTTCAGCTCCTCATAGGATTTCGGTACGGAAGCGACTGCGGAAAGTTCTTTACTATTTAAAATTAAAACTGTTTCATACCTTCTGTTTTTCTCGTTCGAATTCAGCTTTTTTGAAAGTTTAAAAACGATTTCCTGCTTGCCTTCAAAGTTCCGTAAAAAAGGTTGTTGACCATTTCTCCCGTGAACCAAAATTCCCAAAACAACTGCAAAAACGCAGTAAAAAGAGTTCTTAAACTTAAGGAGAATCAGATTTCTGCTTAAAAGGGAAAGCGGCAGAAGCGCGGCAAAACACAGCAGCCATACTGTAATCACAGCGCTGAACGCAAAATATTCCCGAAGAAGAATTCCAAGAACAAAGAAAATACAGAGGATAAAAAGCGGTTGTTTCTGCAAGGTTATTCAAAACCGTAAAACTACCAAAGCATCATCATAAAAGATACAGGAAAATCACCCTTTTATTATAATTTCCGCTGCCTTTTCACTTGCACCTTTTCCGCCGAGACGTTCACGGAGTTCTGCGTAATCCGTAAGAATTTTTTTGCGATTTCCACCCAAAACAAAATTGAGTTCTTTAACTAAATTTTGGGTTGTTAACTCTTTTTGAATCAGTTCTTTAACTACTTCTCTGTCCATAATTAAATTGACGAGAGAAATGTATTTGATGTGTTTTACCAAACGCTTCGCAATTTCATAGGAAATTTTACTTCCGCGATAACAAACGACTTCCGGAACATTCAGCAAAGCAGTTTCCAAAGTTGCCGTTCCAGAAGTTACCAATGCTGCTTTTGAACACCGTAGCAAATCATAAGTTTTATTGGAAACAAAGTGAACATTTTTATCCACAAATTTTTCATAAAAATCTTTTTCCAAGCTTGGAGCTCCTGCAATAACAAACTGATAATCTGTAAAATAACTGCGAACAGAAAGCATAATTTCCAGCATTTTTTCTACTTCCTGTTTTCTGGAACCCGGAAGAAGTGCAATAATTTCCTTATCGTTCAGATTATTTTCTAGCTTAAACCGCTCACAATCAATAGGTTCTAAATCCGAAATCGCATCAAGCAACGGATGACCGACAAAATGTGCGTCAACAGAATGTTTTCTGTAAAAATCCTTTTCGAAAGGAAGAATTACGAGCATTTCATTAACATATTTTTTGATGATCTCGACGCGGCCTTCTTTCCAAGCCCACAACTGCGGAGAAATGTAGTAAATCACATTTATTCCCAATGATTTTGCGAACTCGGCAATTCTCAGATTAAAGCCGGGATAATCAATCAGAATTAAAGTATCGGGACGGTAATTTTCGATATCTTTTTTGCAGAATTTAATGTTCCCCAAAATGGTTTTCAGATTCATCGCTACTTCCAGAAAACCCATGAACGCTAAATCTCTGTAATGTTTCACCGGTTTTTCTCCAACCGCTTCAGCCATCAAATCTCCTCCCCAAAAACGGAATTCCGCTTTCGGATCTTTTACTTTCATGGCTTTTATCAAATTGCTTCCGTGAAGATCGCCCGAAGCTTCACCTGCGATGATGTAATATTTCAAGACTTTAAATTATTGATTGTGAAGACGTTTAAAATAATTGAGAACATTCTGATGACTGAGTTTACTGCAAAATTCTTCAGAAAAAATCTGCTTTACTTTTTCGTTGATTTTAGGATATGCCGAAGAATCTGATAATTCATCAAAGAAAAACGGATATCTCGACTGATCCGGATGCGCTTTGTCATCAAAAAAATCGGCTCCGAAACAGATATTCTTTTCCGCGCCAAGCTTCAATGCATGTTCAATATGACGGTAAATATCTTCCGGATTTTCAGGATTGATGAAATATTTCACAAAGTTGAGTCCGATTAATCCGTTTCTATTTACAATTTCCTGAACCAGTTCGTCCGGCAAATTTCTGTTATGACTGCACACCGATCTCATGTTGGAATGACTCGCAATTATGGGAATATTCAAACTATTCTGATCGATAAAATTCAGAATATCAAAAGCCAACTGATCACTTGTGTGAGACAAATCGACTGCAA
Organism: Bacteroidota bacterium; assembly: GCA_023457935.1. Taxonomy (GTDB): domain Bacteria; phylum Bacteroidota; class Bacteroidia; order Flavobacteriales; family Weeksellaceae; genus JAEXBA01. The sequence continues at coordinate 6,371 of JAEXBA010000092.1, forward strand.
TTTTCCGGTTGTCCAGAAATTCAACAAGCCGTTTTCCGTCGTCCTTTAAACCAACAGTTGTGAAGTTTCCGCCGCCAAAACGGTTTTCGAGATGATGTGTTAATCCGACATACATCAGATTCACTTTTTCACTGATGAACTCAAAATTTGGGAACATTTCTTCAATCGGCTGATTTTCTTCACACAATCCGGAAGCATTTTCGATAGCCGCAATAATTCCAAGATTTTCATTTGAAACCGGTTCTTTTGGTGAAAACTCATAAACATCCGGCAAATCCAACAGAGAACGGTATTTTTCAACCTGTCTGCGGACATAATCAACACTGCCATTTTCTGTTGACGAATAAAAAGCCATCACCTGAAGCTTCACATTTCCGGCCGAAATTTTTTCCAGAGAACAGCGGATATCGCCGTTTACGGAAGTTCCGGGCTCAATGAGATATGAAGTTAAATCGCAATGAAGATCAATGTTTTTATCCATCGGATTTCCTAAAGGTTTTGTCAGAATTAACGTAATTTTGCTTCAAAGATAACTATAAAATGTCTGAAGATTTCGAAATAAAAAACAAAGTAGCCGACAGCGGACTGGTCAATTTTGACATTTCTGCAATGGTTCCGAAAGGAGAAAGAAAAGGAATTGATCTGAAGGATTTTCTGTTTGAAGGCTTGATTCTGAAGGAAAAAGATTTCCGCGAAAAAGTGGCTGCAATTAACACTGAAGATTACAAAGGCCGTTTCGTTTACATTTATAATTCGGCAGATGCAATTGTCCCGTTGTGGGCGTATTTTCTCATTACAGCAAAACTGACCGGTTCTGCAAGAAAAATTGTTTTCGGAAACCGTGAAGATCTTGAAGTGTTACTGATGCACAACGCGATGCATACGTACGATTTTTCTGAACTGGAAGGAAAAAGAGTTTTGGTAAAAGGATGTTCTGATGAGTCGATTCCGGAGAACGCTTATATTGAACTGGTTGAACAGCTGAAGCCGCTCGTAAAATCTCTGATGTTTGGCGAAGCGTGCAGTAATGTTCCGATTTTCAAAAATTAACTAACTTTATAATGGGAATACTTCCGAGTCGGAATGTTTTTTGATAACTTTGATATTCTCATTAATTAATTTCAAACAATAAAACTATGAATTTATTAGATTTAATCACAGGTAACGCAGGAACTCAGGTAGCTGAAACTGCAGAAAACAAATTCGGAATTCAGAAAAATCAGGTAATTGCGCTTTTGGCAGTGGCTGCACCTTTAATTATTTCTTACCTAAGAAAAAAATCTCAGGATGCGAACGAAGCAGAAGCTTTGAACAACGCACTTGACAGAGATCACGACGGATCAATTCTTAACGATGTTTCTCAGGCAGAAGCAAGACAGGCAGAAGGTGGATCTATTCTTGATCACATTTTCGGCGGACAGAAAGCACAGGTTGAAAACTCACTTTCTGAGCAAACCGGAATTTCAATGAACAAAATCGGACCAATTTTGGCGATGCTTGCACCGGTAATTATGGGTTATATCGGAAAAGAAAAACAGTCGAACGGCGTTAATTCCGGTGGACTTGGAGATTTACTTGGTGGAATTTTGGGCGGCGCTCAGAATCAGGCACAGTCTCAACCGTCAAATCCATTGAATGATATTTTAGGATCAGTTCTTGGTGGCGGACAGCAACAGTCTTCAGGAAATCCTTTGAACGATATTATCGGAAGTGTTCTTGGTGGTGGACAGCAACAGCAACAGCAACAACAGCAAGGCGGACTTGGCGGACTTTTAGGTTCAATCCTTGGAGGAAGATAATTACAGAATTCCATAAATAAAAAACCGAAGATTATTCTTCGGTTTTTTTCTTTCTTGTTGTTTTTGGCTTTTCGGCTGCTTCAGCTTTTGTGGCTTTCACATCGGCATTTTCAGTAGGTTCGGTTTGTTCACCAACTTTTTTTCTCACTGCAGCTTTCGGAGCTTTTTTCTCGTCCTCATCCATAACTTTTACAGGAATCGCTTTTGCTGATGCTTTTCTCGGTCTGGTTTTTCCGTAGCTTCCGGCAACCCTTTTACCGCGCGTTGTCTTCTTATCTCCTTTTCCCATTGTAATATTTTTATTGGTTGATACTCAAAAATAGGAAAAAAAATATAAACATCAGGAAGCTTTGCGGATTGGCAGCTGCTGTTTCTTTTTATAATTGCGCCAATTCCAGGGTTTTACAGGATTTTTATCAATCCATAAACCTTTCTTCTTTTTTCTCGCATTTATCTCCAGTTCGGCGTAATTCAGGTTCTTTGAATACTTTTTGTAGTGCCACGCCAAACCGTTCCGAACCAGTTCTTTGTTCAGGTTTTGATTTTTATGAAAAATTTCTGCAATCCATCTTCCGTTTCTGTCCGGTTTTCCTGAAATCACGACTTTCACTTCCTTTCCGAAACAAAAATCTGAAACAAATTTTTTCGCTTTTGCACCAAACGGCTGGTTTCTCTCGGGAGTGTCAACATGCGCTAAACGCAATCTCTGTTTAACATTCCCCTGCAGCAGAATATCTACCGTGTCGCCGTCTACAACGCCTATAACTTTAGCAGTGTAGGTTTGCGCTGAAAAAGTTTGAACAAGTAAAAGAAGAAAAATATTGAGGAAGAATTTCATTCAGCAAAATTAAGATAATCTTACTTGAAATTTTTTGTGCTGAAAATCAATATGTTAAATCAAAACTTTGTAAATTTCAATAAATATTTATCGTTTTACGATAATTATTTATAGTTTTGGGATATCAAATTATTAAAAATGGAAAAATCAAATTTTGTATTATCCATCCTTCGGATTGCGTTTATTCTCGGATTGGTCGGGTTGTTTATCAGTTTAGCAAATATCCTGTGGGTTTTTCTTGGACATAACTTCAATTGGGAATCGGTGCGTAAATTCCATTCCTCAATAGATTTCACGAAGATATGGCAGAATGACAAAACTGCATTTAATGGTATTTCACTTTTTGAAATGGGAACTATCATTTTAAAAATCATATTCTTTCTGAGTGTCCTGAAAATTTTTAAGAATTGGGATTTCACCAAACCATTTGATGAAATACTGATAGGTTTACTGAAGAAAATATCCTTCATTGCTTTGTTGATCGGTATTTTGGGCGTTGCTGTTAAAATATTTATTGAAGTGAAGGTTAGTAATGATTTGCTTCTTTCAACCCAAATTGGAAACTCGGAATATCTTTGGACAAGTGCTATACTTTTCCTGGTTTATTCCGTATTTCAAAGAGGTAGAGAACTTCAATCCGAAAACGATTTAACTATTTAATCTACTGTTATGAAAATTATTGGAAAAAATTCAGTGTCCACTTTGATTAGTTACTTTTTTGCATTTATTTTTACCGTTGTTTTACTCTTTGGAATTTATGAAATAATTGGTTGGTCGATATCATATTACAACCTGAAAACCGGCAGTTCAGTTTTGAAAAACTTGTTTATTACCGGAACAGATGTTGGCTGGAGTAAAAATCAATGGATATCCAAAATGGATTCTTTACAAAAATTCAAATTTTACTTTCCTTTTACTGAAGTCAATTTCAGAACAGGAGTTTTCAGCCTTTCCACCTTTATTGGAAATACATTTGGGAACCTTTTTATGATTATTTTCACTTATTTGAGTTTCAGAATTTTCAGAGAATTCTCAAAGCAAAATTTCTTTAATCAAAATACCATTCAGTTATTAAAAAGCTTTTCATGGGTATGCATATCCTTCTTTGTCATCAGTATTCTTTTAGATGTCTTTTTAGTTAATCATTTTGGAGCGTACTCTTATTCTGGATTTTGGTTTCTGATGTTGGGAATTTTGCTCTTATTTGTCGTAGAATTCTTCAAGAAAGGATACGAACTGCAATCCGAAAACGATTTAACCATTTAAGTTATGCCAATTATTATCAACGTCGACGTAATGCTTGCCAAACGCAAAATGCAGAGTCAGGAACTGGCAGAAAAAATCGGGATTACGCAGGCCAATCTCTCCATTTTGAAAACCGGAAAAGCAAAGGCATTGAAACTTTCCACACTAGAAGCCATTTGCAAAGCTTTGGATTGTCAACCCGGAGATTTAATTGAATACCGGCCGGATTAGTTACGCAACAAATTCGCTACATTTCGCTATCTTTGCACACGAAAATTCAAGGTTCAAAATTCAAAGTTTCCAACTTCGAACCTTAAACCTTGAACTTTAAACCTTAAACTTTGAACTAATATGTTTCGCACGCACACCAACGGAGAACTTTCTCTGAAAAATCTTAATGAAGAAGTAACACTTTCGGGATGGGTACAAACCATTCGCGACAAAGGTTTTATGATGTGGATCGATTTGCGCGACCGTTACGGAATTACGCAGTTGGTGTTCGATGAAGACCGCTCTTCAAAGGAACTGTTGGATAGCGCTAAAAAACTCGGACGTGAATTTG
>JAEXBA010000093.1 GCA_023457935.1 Bacteroidota bacterium
AGTTCTGAAACCGATTATGGAAGTGATTGAGAAAGAAGCCAATGTTCAGAAAATTGCTTCCATGATGATGATTCTGAGTGAAAAGAAGCAGTATTTCTTTGCGGATGCTTCCATTCAGCCGAATCCATCTGTTGAAGATCTGGTGAGTATTGCAAAAATGTCAGAAATCACCGTGAAGACTTTTGGTGTGGAACCTAGAATCGCCATGCTTTCGTATGAAAACTTCTCCGGAAACTCTGAAACATCGCACAAAATGGCAAAAGCCGTGAAAGTGCTTCATGAAAAATTTCCTAAAATGATTGTTGACGGTGAAATTCAGCCCGATTTTGCAATGGATGGTGATCATCTTGCCGACTATCCGTTCTCGAAACTAGGGAAAACCCCGGCGAATACTTTTATCTTCCCAAACCTTGAAAGTGCCAACATTTCATATAAAATCATCAGAGGAATGAAGGTTGCACAGATCGTTGGTCCGATTCTGATGGGTCTAAAGGAACCGGTTCACGTTATTCAGATGCGTGCAAGTGTGGATGAGATCGTCAACTTGGCAACAGTTGCCGTGCTGGATGCGCAACGAAGGGAATCGAAATAAATCCAAAAAAATACACAGCCGGTTTTTGTACCGGCTTTTTTGTCTGGAAATCTGCGGCAGCACACCGCGTTTCCGCTTAATATGAAATTGCTATATTTACGTCTTTGATTTAATTTGAAATGATTTACTCTTTAAGAGGAAAAATACAGGAACTCAGTCCCACTTTTGCCGTTGTAGATGTAAACGGAGTTGGTTATTACACCGGCATCAGTCTTCAGACATCACAGAAACTTTCCTTAGGTCAGGAAGTTCAGCTTTATACTCAGCAGATTATCCGCGACGACGCGCATCTGCTTTTCGGATTTTATTCCCAGGAAGAAAAGGAAATGTTCAATCTGTTAATTTCTGTTAACGGTGTAGGGCCGGTTTCTGCACTCATAATGCTGTCCTCACTTACCAACCAGGAAATCAGTTCTGCAATACTATCGGGCAACTCTGCACTGCTTCAGAAAGTGAAAGGCATAGGTGGAAAAACGGCAGAACGGATCATCATTGATCTGCGTGATAAAGTGGTTAAATTCAGTACTTCTGAGGAAAATATTTCTACATTTGTAAATAATAAAGTGAAGGAAGAATCGTTATCTGCATTAGAAGTTTTGGGCATTCCGAAAAAGACCAGCGAGAAAATTGCAGACAGAATACTGAAGCAAAATCCCGACCTGTCTGTTGAGGAACTGGTGAAGCAGATTTTAAAAAATATTTAACAATTTTCTGTGAAAGATTATCGCTTTTTACATAAATTCATAACTGCTGTTCTTTTCATCCTGGCTTTTAATGCCGCAAATGCACAGCAAACTCCGGCCGACAGCGCCATTGTAAAGCAGGACTACGTTTTACCTGATCCTACACACTACGAAGCATTTTACGATATCAAGACCGGCATGTACTATGTATATCCGAAAGTCGGAGAACTGGTTACCGGTGCGCCGTATGTGATGACGCCGCAGGAATATCAGGATTTCATGATGTCGCAGCTTTCCCGCGATTATTACCGTGAAAAATCAGATGCTTACAGTTCGCTTTTCAGAAAGGATAAAACTGATGCCCAGAACAGAGGCCTCATTCCCTCCCTGAATATCAGAAACAAAATTTTCGAATCCATTTTCGGAAGCAACAAAATTGAAATTATTCCGTCCGGCTACGTTTCCTTTGATTTGGGCGGACTTTACCAGAAAATCGACAATCCGCTGATTCTGCCACAGAACCGAACCAGTTTTGCCTTTGATATCGAACAGCGTATTCAGCTCGGATTACTGGGGAAAGTAGGTGAGAATCTTCAGCTGAAAGCAAATTACGATACCCAAAGCGGCTTCGCTTTTGAAAACCGTATGAACCTTGTTTGGCAGGCCAAAGGAACATGGAAAGATCTGCAGACAAAAGGCCTGAACGATCCTACAACCGGAGGCGAAGACAAGATTATCAAAAGAATTGAGTTCGGTAATGTAAACATGCCGCTTTCAACAAGTCTCATCCGTGGCTCGGAATCACTTTTTGGTCTGAAAACCGAATTTCAGCTTGGAAAAACCTACGGAACCATGGTGCTTTCGCAGCAGCAGGGTGAAGCACGGAACATTGTTGTACAGGGCGGCGGTGTTATGAATACTTTTAAACTGAATGCGATTGATTACGACGATAATCAGCACTACTTTCTGGGTCACTACTTCCTGAATGATTATGACAATGCACTGCTTAATTATCCTCAGATTAATTCCAGAATCAACATTTCCCGGCTGGAAGTGTGGGTTCTAGATCAGGGAAACGGAAACCTTTCCTATCAGAAAAGTATTGTTGGGGTAAGGGATCTTGGAGAAGGCGGAACGTTTCCGGATAATGCCAACAGCGGCGTTTATCAGGCAGTAAACGGTTTGGGTGCAGGCCTGCGTGATGCAAATACAGCTTACAATACCATCAGCGGACAGAATCTTCCAAATGCGTCGGGCGGTACAGAGAGTTATGTTGACGGTGAAAACTTCGTATTCAACCGTAAAGTAAAAAGACTCAACAGTAATGAATACAGCTTCAATGCAAGTCTGGGCTACATTTCACTCAACCAGAGACTCAACGATAATCAGCTCTTGGCGGTTGCCTATTCGTATACTGTAAACGGTTCAAGCAAAGTATATAAAGTAGGGGAATTTTCAGAAGAAAGTCCGGTTCTGATTACAAAATTAATCAAGCCGAACAGCGTTGTGAAAACGGCCTCGCCGATGTGGGATCTGATGATGAAAAATATCTATTCACTCAACGCGATGCAGATTGATCAGGACGGTTTTATGATGAACATTTATTACCGGGATCCTCAGACCGGCGGTAAGGTAAATTACCTTCCGAACACGCCTGTTGAAGATACCAACCTGCTGAAACTCCTGAACTGGGACCGACTGAATCTTAACAACGATGTGGCCACCAGTGGAGGCCAACTGGGCGACGGTATTTTCGATTTTGTTCCGGAAATAACCATCAGACCGGACGATGGTAAGCTGATCTTCACAAAAGCCCAGCCGTTCGGAAGTTACATGGCATCGGTACTGGGTTCAGCCAATCCGCAGTATGTTTTCTCTGATCTTTATACACAGCAGAAACAAGTAGCTTCACAAAGTAATCTGGCACTGCGCTATACCATGGAAGGCCGTTATAAAGGCAGTCAGGGTCAGGGGATTTCTCTCGGTGCCATCAACGTTCCGCAGGGCTCGGTAAAAGTTACGGCCAACGGCGTACAGCTTACTGAAGGTATCGATTATACTGTTGATTACATGTTAGGTTCTGTAACGATTCTGAATGAAGCGGTGAAACAGTCCGGACAGGCCATCAATATTTCCCTTGAGAATCAGATGACTTTCAATACACAGCGGAAAAGGTTTCTGGGACTGAACCTTGAGCACCGTTTCAATGAAAACCTTCTTTTGGGAGGAACTGTCGTGAATTATTCCGAAGTGCCTTTAACACAGAAAGTGAATTTTGGCCAGGAATCAGTCAACAATACAATGGCGGGAATCAACCTGCTTTACAATAATCAGTTACCTTTCCTTACGCGGCTTACCGATAAGATTCCGCTGGTGAATACAGAAGCGCCTTCCAACCTTAATTTCAGAATGGAAGCAGCCTATCTTTTGCCCGGTTTGAATAAAGGCATTGACGGACAGACCTATATTGACGATTTTGAACAGACCACTTCAAAAATATCACTGAAAGAACCTAATGCATGGTCTCTTGCTTCAAAACCAGAAAAGAACCAGAACGATCCGGTTTTTGCCGGCGCAGGGCAGGACGACAACCTTACCAACGGAAACGGCAGAGGATTGCTGACCTGGTACAATATTGATCCGCGCTTTTGGGGTGTAGGCGGGAACGAACCCAACGGTATCGATCCGCAGGCGGTTTCCAATCATGCTTCCAGAAGGGTTCACATGAACGAACTTTACAACAGCAAAGACCTTGTAGCTGGCGACCAGGTGTTTACGAGTACTTTTGATATTTCCTATTTCCCTGCAGAGAGAGGACCGTACAACGTCAATTCCAATGCGGAAAGTACGCAGCAGCGATGGGGCGGTTTGATGCGCCCGATTTCGGTTTCCAACTTTGTGAATTCAAACATCGAGTATATTGAATTCTGGATGATGGATCCGTACGCAGACGGAAATACATTGGGCGTTGCGCCGAAACTTTTGCTCCATTTAGGAAACGTCTCCGAGGATATTCTGAAAGACGGAAAGATGCAGTATGAAAACGGTTTGCCAACGGCCTCAAATCCTTCAACAGTAACAACTTCCAACTGGGGAACACAGCCGAAACAGCCGCCGATTCTTTATGCTTTTTCTTCCGAAGGTGGCGAGAGAGCTTCTCAGGATGTCGGTTTCGACGGTTTGGATAACGCAATGGAGAGCGGAAGATTTCCGACCAACTTTGTAAACCCTGTACTTAATACACCGGATCCGGCAGCAGATGATTTCGTTTTTTACCTTTCTGACAAGTTTCAGGGAAATCTGGCTTCCAGTCTTCCTCAGCGTTACAAGTATTTCCGTAATCCGGACGGTAACTCCGAGAGTAATTCACTGGAAGTCTCTTCACAGACTCCTGATGCCGAAGATGTAAACCGCGACTTTAACCTTGACCAGAACGAGTATTACAACCAGTACGAAGTAAGTTTGAGCCCCGGCGATATGGTTCTGGGTTCAAATCATATTGTGGACGTTAAAACTGTTGATGCTGATTTTGAAAACGGACAGACGGGCGAATCCAAATGGTATCTTTTCCGGATTCCGGTTTCTGCGTATGTAAATACTGCGGGCGACAACGATCCGGCAGTTCTGAACAATGTACGTTTTGCCAGAATGTTGCTTACAGGATTCGATAATGCTTCCACAATCCGTTTCGGAACTTTCGATCTGATCCGTTCGGACTGGAGAAGGTATACAAAAAATATTGCAGCTATCGACCCGACAACTGTTGAAGGTGTAACTCTTGTAGACAATACCAACTTCGAAGTCGGAAGTGTAAACCTTGAAGAAAACGGGCTGAACCAGCCACCGTATGTAGTTCCTCCGGGAATAGAAAGACAGGTGCTTTCCGGCCCGGCGGGCGCTCAGCGTCAGAACGAAGCATCACTTTATTTAAGAGTGAAGAATCTTGCCAATGAGTCGCGCGGTGTATTCAAAAATACTCAGTTGGACATGCGCCGTTTCGGAAAACTGAAACTTTTCGTTCATGCCGAAAGCGGTGATCCGGAATATCAGTCTGCAGGCGGACTCGATCCTTTTGCAAAATTCTTTATCCGTTTCGGTAGTGATGCCTCAGACAATTACTATGAATATGAAGCGAACCTGCAGTATACAGCGAAAAGCGCGACTTCACCGCTGGATATCTGGCCTGCCCAGAACGAAATTAATCTGGATATTCAGGAACTCGTAGATCTTAAACTGAGAAGAGATAAAAACAGTGCCAACGATCTCATGACACGTTATACCGATGCAGAATATGGCGATCAAAACCGTAAAATATACGTCAAAGGCCGTCCGACACTCGGAAATATTTCCACAATGATGATTGGGGTGAGAAGTCAGGTTTCAAGAGGAAAAGATATAACGCTTTGGGTGAACGAGGTGCGCCTGTCAGATATTGAAAACAAAGGAGGTTATGCCGGTAATGCAAGTCTGAGTTTCAATCTCGGCGATTTTGCTGTGGTAAATACCAATGCTTCTTACTCTACTGTTGGTTTCGGTAATATTGATTCCCGGCCGGCGGAAAGAGCACAGTCTACACAGTCGGCTTTCAACATCAACACTGCGGTGAATGTGGATAAATTCCTTCCAGAAAAATCCGGCGTGAAAATTCCGGTGAACTATTCGTATTCGCAGACTATTGAAGATCCGAAATACAATCCGCTTGACAATGATGTTGAGTTTTCCAAAGCTGCCAACAGAGAGGAACTCAAGAAAGTGGCCAGAACCTACACGCAGCAGAGAAGCATCGGTGTAGTGAATATGCGGAAAGAAAGAACCAATCCGGAGAAAAAACCGAAATTCTACGACGTGGAGAACCTGTCGCTTACGATGGTTTACAACGACGACTATTACCGCGATGTTTATACAAAAAGAAATTACCGCCAGTATTTAAGAGGTAATCTGGATTATAACTATAACTTTAAACCTTGGGTACTGAAGCCGTTCAACAAAATGATCAGCGATACGGCAAAATCAACCAAGTATCTTCGCTGGATTAAAGAATTTAATTTCAACCCTGTTCCGACAAGATTTTCATTCAGAACAGATATCGACAGAAATTACAACGAACTTGAATTCCGCAACATCGAAGCCATTCTGAACGGTAACATGGAAAGCGATTTCAATACTTTGCGGAACAGAAACTTCTACTTCGGATGGCAGTACGGTATTGGTTTCAATTTTACAAAATCGCTTAAACTTGAGATTACTTCGGCAACCAGAACTCTGAATGACAATCTGGATGTAAATGCGATGGACACCAATTCCATTTTCAAAAATGCATTCCGTTACGGAAGACCTGTTCTTTACAATCATAATGTTCAGCTGAATTACAGACTGCCGTTCCAGTATTTCCCGATTATTGATTTCATTAATGCAGAACTCGGTTACTCTGTAATGTACAACTGGAATTCGCGTTCTACCGCTTTGCTTTCAAGTCCGGAAGGAAGTCTCGGAACAATCGGCCAAAACACCCAGAATATTATCGCCAACGGAACACTGGATTTCCCGATGCTTTTTGGCAAGATGAAGTATTTCCAGAATATTTCGGAAAAGATGACCAAACGGAAGCAGGAAATCGACTCGCTTAACAATGTTTACACGCAGGCATGGGAAAAGAAGAAGTTCAGATTCAAAAATTATAAATTCAAGAACAAGCTTACGGTAGGACAAAGCATTGCATTTGCGCTTACTTCACTGAAGCAGTTGGATATTAACTTCAACGAAACCAATGGTACCGTAATTCCGGGACTGCTTTCCGCTCCGAACTGGTACGGTTACGGGCAGACGCTGGGCGGGCCAACATACGGATTCCTTCTCGGTTCCCAGGCCGATATCCGCAGAATCGTACTTGAAAACGGTTGGGTAACAGATTCCGAACTGATGACAGATCCGTACATCCAGATGAAAAACCGCAGGTTTGATGCGGGACTTCAGGTTATGCCGCTGAATGATCTGAGAATCGATTTCAATGTACTGAATACCTTTAACAGGAATTTTTCGCAGTCCGGTTATAACGTCCGCGAAAATCTCAATTATCCGAATCACGATTTTATCTTCTCCACAGATTTTATTACGTATTCCAATACGAGCTGGATGTTTAATACGGCTTTTGCGAACAGGGACAATATTTATGAGAATCTTGTGGATAATGCACGGCAGATCTCACAGCAGATGGGCGGCGTGGTTGGTCCGGACGGATTTACCGAAGGCCACAGTATTGCCAATGCATATGTTTTGATTCCTGCATTCCGTGCCGCAGTGGAAGGCAAATCTCCTAAAGGGCCGATGCGAGATGCGAAAAAAGCGGGCTTCCCGTTACCAAACTGGAAACTGGTTTATTCGGGACTCAGAAATATTCCGTTCATCAACGGACAGTTTTCGAAGTTTGATATTCTTCACGGTTACAATTCTACGTATACAGCAACCGGAATACAGTCCAGCCCGGATTTCTTTAATACAAGATATCTTACGGCATCAGAAAGAAAGGATATCAACGGCGATTACTACAATCCGTATACTTTTGCTCAGGTGGGTTATGCAGAGCAGTTTGCTCCGCTGATTGGTGTTGATATGACGATGCGAAACAATATTCAGCTTCGTGCCCATTATAACAGAGACCGTCTGTTCATGCTCGGACTTGTGAACCATACACTTACCGAAGATTACGGAACCGAATATGTAGTTGGTTTTGGTTACATCATCAGCGATTTCCGTCTTGGAAACCGGTTTGCGAGAAGAAGGAGAACGGCTACTTCGGCAAACAGCCCGAACACAGGATTGAATATCCGCGGGGATTTTGCGCTTAGAGACAATATCACCAATATCAGAAACCTGTTACTTAACGATTCACAGGTTACGGGAGGACAGCGTCTGATGACTATTAAACTTTCAGCAGATTATAATTTTTCGCAGAACCTGAACCTTCGTCTGTTTTATGACCAGATGGTGACCAAATATAAGATTTCAACCATCTTCCCATTGTCAACCGTGAGAGCGGGAATATCCGCAACCTATACATTTGGTGGCGACGGAGGATTCTAGCAGTAAAATAGCATTAATATATATAAGGACTCATAGGAGTCCTTTTTTTGTAGAATAGTAGAACTACTACAAAATTCATATTACTGGAAAAACTTAGTTTATTTATGATGTGGACTGGATATCTTTGAAACATTAAATCACAGTATATTAATTAAAAGCAAGAAATTATGGCAAATTCAAGAGGTCAGCTGAAGTTCAACGGCGGCGAGGCGCAAAAAATCTTAAAACTGAATTACAGTGTTTCCAGAAATACAGATGTTTCAGGTAGAGTAGCATCAGATCCTTCCAATGCACTGATCAAATGTACAATTGAAGCAACAGAAAGCTCAGCAGTATTGGAAAGCTTACTGAACGGAAAGTATAAGCCGACAAAAGGTGAAATCCTTTTCAACAAATCACACGAAGAAGGAACTTTGATTACTTTGAAGTGGGAAAACGGATACGTAATTCACCACGAAGTTGATTATGATGCCCTGAATGATGACAACATGCTGGTAAGCTTCATCATCAGTGCAGAGCAGATCGATTACGGTAACTCTAACTTCTTTGGAGACTGGCCGGCTGGCGAAAAATAAGTAAATAAAGCATTGCATTTTTCATCAGATTCTGGTGTCCGGACAACCCCGTGACATCAGAATTTTTTTTTGCCGGCAGTTTCATAATTTTAATAGTATATATATAAGGAGTAGCAGAGGTGTTCAAAATCAGAAAGCGCTGAGGTATCTTATATAATGAAGTTATGTTTACCTTCGAAAATAATTTTCCTTAGCTGCACAATTTTTAATAAATTTGCTAATAACAAAAAAATCAAAACATGAACACACCGGCAGAACTAAAGTACACCAAAGATCACGAATGGGTAAAAATCGAAGGTAATATAGCAACAATTGGGATTACAGATTTCGCACAGGGCGAGCTTGGCGATATCGTTTTCGTGGATGTAGATACTGTAGATGACGATCTGAACGGAGGCGATGTCTTCGGAAGTGTGGAAGCAGTAAAAACAGTTTCCGATCTTTACTTGCCGCTATCCGGAAAAGTAACCGAGTTCAATTCCGCTTTGGAAGACGCTCCGGAACTGCTTAATTCCGATCCTTACGGAGACGGCTGGATTATCAAGCTGGAAATTGCAGACGGTGCCGACCAGTCCGAATTGCTTTCCGCAGAAGATTATCAGGCTACTCTTGGATAAGATTTCCAAAATATTCAGTAAGATTTTGCCCATTTATTGGGCATTTCTTACTTATATGCTTCTTAAACCCGGTACCGAAAACCAGGAATACTGGTTCATGTTCAGCGGTATTGATAAGCTGTTGCACATTTCCATATTTGCAATGCTTGGGTTCACCTTCATGGCGGCGTTCCCCAAAACCAAATTTCACACCTTTATATATATAATGCTCATCTATGCATTTCTCACCGAAATCCTGCAGGAAGAAATGCGTCTTGGCCGTTCAATGGAAGTTCTCGATATCTTTGCTGATCTGTTCGGCGTTCTTGCGGGTTATCTCATACACAGGAAACTCAGAACAGTTTCGCTTTAATTCTTTGGGCGGTTCCCTCGCAGCCGCATTCCCTTTGCCCGGGTCGGGCTATACGCTCATATCTCCTGCCTTACTTTTTCCCTGCGCTTAAGGATAACCGCTGCTATCCCTACCCCAGGACAGGGGTTTTTATATCATTTTAAGATTGTGGATAAAATTTTAATGCTCTGTAAATATTTGGTTAACAATAAGTTTAACGAGTGCAGTTATCCACATTTACATTCCGCTCTTTAATTCCGTTTGTTTTTACGGATTATATTGTTCTATCTTTGCAGTCCCTAACAAAGGGAGCGAAGAAGTAGATGTAACATAAAATTTGTAAAAAATTATATAAATAATTTGCAGATTTAAAAATAAGTCTTATCTTTGCAGTCCGGTTTTGAAAGAAACCAAGCGCAGAAGAACATCATTTTGAAAACACAGCGAAGCGTAATTTAAGCACTGCTAACTTAACAATAGTAACTGCTGAAAAACTTCAGAAAATATTTTTTCATATTTTTTAAAGAAATATTTGTGTAATTAAAAAAAGATTTATACTTTTGCACTCGCAAATCGGAACAATAGCCTGACAGGGTGATAGTGAGGAGGAAGCGAAAGATTAGGAGATCATTGAAATAAGATATAACAACCAAGTAAGGATAAAAACCAAAGCGAAGTCAAAGAACTTTGAGTGAGTCAGACAAACATACAATGGAGAGTTTGATCCTGGCT
>JAEXBA010000094.1 GCA_023457935.1 Bacteroidota bacterium
GCCTGAAATAGACTGTTTTTTGACTTTTTTAGCTTTGTTTTTCGAAAAATCAAAAATAGAAAACTTCAAAAATCGGATTTTTAAACAAAGCGAAAAAAAAAGACTGTCCTTTTGAGACAGCCTCTTAAATGTTGTATTATTGCTCTTCAACTGAAGAGATCTTTTACTTTGTCAAAAAAAGTTTTTTCTTTTCCTGAAGGTTCTGCAGTCATTTCGCCGTTATTCATCTGACTTTCGAAGAATTCTTTCTGTTCTGCAGTTAGGTTTTGCGGCGTCCAGACATTGATGTGAACAAACATGTCGCCTTTTCCGTAACTGTCCAGACTTGGCAGGCCTTTTCCTGCAAGACGCAGAATTTTGCCGGACTGGGTTCCGGCATCTACCTTAATTTTTACTTTTCCGCCAACAGTACTGATCTCTTTCTGAGTTCCCAATGCCGCTTCAGCAAAGGAAATATACAGTTCCTGATGCAGATTGTCGCCTTCACGTTTGATGGTTTTATCTTCTTCTTCTTCAACTACGACCAAAAGATCTCCCGGAGTTCCGCCAAACGGCGCATCATTACCTTTTCCGCGGACATTAAGCTGAATGCCGTCTCTTGCACCGGCCGGAATCTGAATGGTTACTTCTTCTTCATCTTTAATCAGTCCCTGTGCATTTGCACCGGCCGGAATTTTATCGGCTACTTTTCCGATTCCCTGACAGGTTCCGCAGGTCGTCTGTGTCTGCATCTGGCCGAACATGGTGTTCATTACCTTTACCTGGGCGCCGCTTCCGTTACAGGTTGGGCAGGTTTTCGCAGTTGCACCTGCAGCCACTTTCATTTTCTTTACTTTGATGGTTTTCTGGGTTCCGTTCACCATTTCTTCAAGATTAAGCTTGATTCTTACTCTTAAATTGGAGCCGCGAACCTGTTGGCGACCGCCGCCAAATCCACCAAAACCGCCACCGCCGAAATGTCCGCCGAAGATATCTCCAAACTGTGAGAAAATATCTTCCATGTTCATGCCTCCGCCGAATCCGCCTCCGCCAAATCCACCGGCACCGCCCATTCCTGCATGTCCGAACTGATCATAGCGTGCACGCTTGTTATCGTCGCTCAGAACCTCATACGCTTCTGCGGCTTCTTTAAATTTTTCCTCAGCTGCTGAATCACCAGGATTTTTGTCCGGATGGTATTTCAGCGCCATTTTACGGTATGCTTTTTTTATTTCGTCTGCAGAAGCACTTTTGGAAACCTCCAGAACTTCATAGTAATCTCTTTTCGACATCTTAAATTGGAGTATTTATGCGGATTAGTTTCCTGTAACAACTTTCGCAAAACGGATTACCTTGTCATTCAAAGTGTAACCGGTTTCAATTACGTCTACGATTTTTCCTTTCAGCTCTTCAGACGGAGCAGGGATTTGGGTAATGGCTTCATGAAGATTGACATCAAAATCGCTTCCGGCTTCCACTTCAATATTTCTGAGGCCTTTTTCGTAAAGTTTGCTTTTGAATTTCTGATAAATCAGTTCTACACCCTGAAGGTCGGCTTCACTGCCGTTCTTCGCAATGTCTTTCAATGCTCTTTCAAAATCATCAAGAACACCAAGCATCGAAATCATCATGTCCTGATTGGCATACTGCGCGAACTCCATTTTTTCTTTCAGCGTTCTTTTCTTGTAGTTTTCGAACTCTGCATAAAGACGGATGTATCTGTCCTTTTCTGCTGACAAAAGTTCCTCTGCAGATGGCTGTTCTGTCACAGTTTCCTCATTTTTTTCTCCAGAATCAGTGGTAATTTCTTCCTGCTTGTCAAGGTTTTCTTCGTATTTATCGTGATTTTCTGACATAATTTTTGTTTTGATTAATCACTATTTTTCAAAAGTGAAGCCAAAGGAAATTTTGGGACAAAAGGGCAGATAATTTCAGTTTTGATCTGAAACTGATGGTTGCCGATAGCTTACCGTGACGGAAAAAAGGTTTCGTACAGCAAATAAAGATTCAGAATAATGATAATGAAAGTGATGATCCAGACAAGCACTTTCAGCCATACTTTATTCACGAACTCACCCATTTTAAGTTTAGAACCTGTGAACATTACGAGCGGTACCACTGCAAAACTGAGCTGCATTGAAAGAATAACCTGGCTTAACACCAAAAGATCTGTCGTTCCCTTTTCACCGTAAAGAATGGTAACAATTAAAGCAGGAATAACGGCAATCAGTCTTGTGATCAGTCTTCTCAGCCAGGGCCGCAGTCTGATATTCAGAAACCCTTCCATAACAATCTGTCCGGCTATGGTTCCGGTTAAGGTTGAATTCTGTCCGGAAGCCAAAAGTGCCACTGCAAAGGCAATACTTGCAAGCGAGGTTCCTAAAAGAGGTTCCAGCATTTTGTGCGCATCGTGTATGTCTGCAATGTCTTCGTAACCGGTTCCGTGGAAAGTCGCGGCTGCGACTATAAGAATGGCGGCATTGATAAAAAATGCAAGAAGGAGAGATGCTGAACTGTCGATCGTGGCAAATTTTATTGCTTCTTTTTTGCCTTTTGGTGTGCGGTCGTAATTGCGTGTCTGCACAATACTGCTGTGGAGATAAAGATTATGCGGCATTACGGTAGCGCCCAGAATTCCGATCGCAATATAAAGCATGGATGGATTTGTCACGATTTCTTTATCCGGCACTAGTCCGCTTAAAATCGGAAAAATTTCCGGCTGCGAAAGAATAAGCTGATAAGCAAAGCAGATGATAATAACGAAAATTAGACCTCCGACAATACTTTCAATCCAGCGGAAACCTCTTGCCTGAAGGAGAAGAATCACAAAAACATCGATTATTGTAATCACAACGCCCCACGACAGCGGTATACCGAACAGAAGGTTCAAAGCGATGGCCGTACCCAAAACTTCTGCCAAATCCATAGCTGCGATGGCGATTTCACAAAAAATCCACAGAATAAAGTTAACAACCGGATGAAAATGGTCTTTACAGGCCTGAGCCAGATCTCTTTCCGCTACAATACCCAGTTTCAGGGATAGATGCTGCAAAATGATGGCAAAAAGATTTGAAATGAGGATAACAGAAAGCAGTGTATAGCCAAACTTTGCACCGCCGGCGATATCGGTTGCCCAGTTTCCGGGATCCATGTAACCTACGGCAATCATCAGTCCGGGACCGGCAAATGCAAACAGTTTCTTCCAGAAACCTGCGTCTTTCGGAATGCTTACTGATGAGAAAACTTCAGGAAGCGAATGCTGATGTTTTTCTCTTTGCCATGCTTTTTTCATAAGACAAAAGTATAAATGTTAGAACAATCTAACAAATAATATTATATAAATCTTTTGCATGTGAATATTGCACAAAAAAACCGTCCAGATGTGGACGGTTATTTTTCAATATAATGTGAAGATTATTTTGCAAATCTTACAGCCATTTTTCTGTCAACTGCTCTTTCAGCATCAGAAGCTTCAGCAGGAACAGTAGCGAATTCACTTCCGTAACCTTCAGCACCTGTAACCTGTGCACCAACTCCTAATTTACCCAATTCAGCTTTGATGAAATCAGCTCTGTCCTGAGAAAGTTTTTTGTTTACTGCAGCATCGCCTGTTTTATCAGTATAACCACCGATTTTAATTTTTGCATCCGGATAAGCTTTCAGGATAGCAGCAAGATTCTGGATCTGTCCTTCAGAACCTGCTTCAAGTGCTGTAGCAGAACCCATCTGGAAGTTTACGTTGTCAAAGCTGTACCAAGTTTCTTTCAATGCAGCATCGTCAGCAGCATTTTTGTAACCGTCAGCCTTAAGGAAGTTGATCATCTGCTCTTCCATACCACCTGCGTAACCTCTAAGTGCAGTACCGTTAAGATCAATGTCCGTAGCAGTTCTGTCACCAATAACTGTAGTATCTCCAGTTACCATGGCAGTGTCAGTATCGGATACGATAGTATCAGAAGTAGTTGTAGTGTCAGTCGTTTCCTTGTTTGCACACTGCTTCCAAAGGAACCATCCAACAAGAGCCAATAATAATAGTGGCAGTAACCATTTCCAAATAGATCCGCCACCGCCGTTGTTGTCGTTTCTGTCAACGTTAACATGTGTAGCGCCACCTCTGTTTACTTCAACTTTTGGCTCATCATAAGATGAAACACGTACTTTTTCAGTTTCTACTTTATCACCACCGAACCAGTTTCCAAGACCTAAAGAAGCCAAAGAAAGACCGGCAGGAAGAAGTGTTGAAACAATACCTTTCTGATCAGAAAGCAAAGAAGAGATTCCTGATCTGTCAAGATTGTTGTCTGAAGCATATTTCCCGACAGATCCCAATGTTGCACCTGTAACAAGGTTCAGCAAAGAGTTTGCAGAAGAATTACCGATACCGGCAAAACTTGAGATTGAATTTACCAATCCACCTACTTTATCTCCAAAAATTGCAGAAAGAATAGTTGTAATCAGGGAATTGTTTGAAGTTCCCCCAAGAAGATTTCCAAGAAGACCGTTGTTTCCGGCTCCAGTAATGGCGTCCAAAACTGAAGGGTTGCTTGCATTGTTTGCAAGACCGCCTACAACAGCAGGAAGCAATCCGCTGATCGCTTTCGAAATTCCAGATTCGCTTTCTCCCATTTGAGAAGCAGCCTGTGAAACCAGTGCAGGACCCAATTGTCCCTTGATCAAATCAATGATGTTCAATGACATAATAGTTTAATTTAAAGTTAATGTAATCAAAGGTAAGCAATTTTATTACCAAAAGTTAAAATCAACTTTTAATTATATAAACAATTCAACAAAAGCTGTTAATTGTTGGTTCACGTTAGTACGCCTTCGCAAATATAACACGTTGTGCAGAAGGTTTTCCCGATATCATTGAAACGCCGTTTTCCAGCTTTCCTTCTAAAGGAATACATCTGATGGTTGCTTTTGTTTCATCCTTAATCTGTTCTTCCTCTTCCGCACTGCCGTCCCAGTGTGCTGAGATAAATCCGCCTTTTTCTTCCAGAACTTTCTTGAACTCATCGTAGGAGTTTACTTCCGTAATGTTTTCTTCTCTGAATCTTGACGCTTTGTTATAGATTTCCGACTGAATATTTTTCAGAAGGTCTTCAATATAATTCTCTATATTTTCAAGAGGCTGAACTTCTTTGGTAAGAGTGTCCCGGCGTGCAATTTCAACCGTTTTGTTTTCAAGGTCTCTTGCTCCCATCGCAATTCTTAACGGCACACCTTTCAGTTCATATTCGGCAAATTTCCAGCCCGGTTTGTTCTTCTCGTCGTTATCGTATTTCACTGAGATGCCTTTCTCCTGAAGTTTGGCTTTCAGTTCAAAAGCAACTTCGTTGATTTGGTTCAGCTGTTCTTCACCTTTAAAAATAGGTACTATAACAACCTGAATCGGAGCCAAAAGCGGTGGTAATACCAGTCCCAGATCATCAGAATGCGCCATAATCAGAGCGCCCATTAATCTTGTTGAAACGCCCCAGGAAGTTGCCCAAGCATATTCAATTTTACCTTCTTTATTGGTGAATTTTACATCAAAAGCTTCGGCAAAATTCTGTCCAAGGAAGTGAGAGGTTCCTGCCTGTAATGCTTTTCCGTCCTGCATCAGCGCTTCAATGC
>JAEXBA010000095.1 GCA_023457935.1 Bacteroidota bacterium
TTGCGTTCGCGTTTCCTTCAAAATTCACCAAATCCGCCCATTCCTTCTCATTAAAATGGGTTTTCAGGTCTGCTTCGTTTCGTTCAAAATAACTGGCGATGGCATCTTCTCCGGAATGTCCGAACGCGGGATTGCCTACATCATGACACAGACATGACGATGCAATGACGTTGGAAAGGTTGTGCAGATAAAAAGCTTTTGAATCTTCAGACAAATCGTTCTCATATTTACTGACGATAAACTCGCCGGCAACACTTCCCAAACTTCTTCCGACAGAAGAAACTTCAAGCGAATGCGTAAGCCGGTTATGCACAAAAACACTTCCGGGCAAAGGGAAAACCTGCGTTTTGTTCTGCAGTCTCCGGAATGCGGACGAAAAGATAATCCTGTCGAAATCCCGCTGAAAATCTGTTCTGGAGGCGGAGGTTGCGCCATGGTTTCCGGTGCGTTGCGAAGTATAAATTTGGTTGAGATTCATTGTTCAAAAATAAGGAATTGTGCTGAGTTCCTGCCAAAAATCATTCGTACCCGTGCCGGAAATGACGTAACTTTAACTGATAATTGATGTTATGAGATACCTTTCCATTATTTTTTTAGGATTGATCCTTTCCTGCTCGAAAAACACAGAAAAGAAAGAGCAAAAATCCGTCGAAGACCAGTGTTTTCAGACCTTGGGAATCAACTACGATGAAAAAAAGTCTGTTGCATCCATCCCAACTTCAGAGGAAATACTGAGAAATCTTCCAAAGCAGATTCAGTATTCTGAAAATGCGTCTTTACCAGCTTTTTCATTTGACAAGGATAAATATCAGGAAAATCTAGCGAAAGAAAGAGACTACTTTGTTTCTGAATCTTACAAAGCCAAATTTTCCGGATGGATTTCTCTGTTGCCCGAATTTAACTACTTATCGGAACAGAAATTTCATGAAACAAGTTATGCATTAGCCAAGAACAAATACGGACTCTGGTTGGTTGAAAAAACTGCTGACGGAAAAGCAAAACCTTATTTTTTAGGCTTAACGCAGAATGTTTTCACTAAAATTCCTGAAAATCAAAATTTCGAATTCATCAAAAACGGAAATATAGTGCTGAATGGCTCTTTGCTTGTGATTGAACGGCTTTCGAAATATCCTATTATTCCAAAATATACGGTGATTAAGGATCGTCAGCAGTTTTCACTGAACCTTGATGCGGTTAAGAAAGACAGTGACCAGGATGGTTTCAACGATTTTTTTGAAGATTTTATCGGCTTAAATCCAGATTCGAAAGACACCGATAATGACGGAACCGATGATTTTAATGACCTCAATCCAAGATTTAAAAGTGACGATTCAAATTTGGCAAAAATGTATGAAGCTATTGCAGATGTGGACGGAAACCAAAGCCGATATACCTTTACTGAAGTGCTCACCGACTGCTCAAATTTTCAAAAAATCAGTCCGAAAAATCAAAAATTTCTTTTTTATGGGACTTCTGAAAAATTTAAACTGAAAGATGATGTTCTCAACCTTTATTTTCCGGTGAAATACAGCAAAATTCAGAAGCCCAAAAACAAGCTGCAATACGAAACTTATTTTATGGATTTTGGTGATGAAAAAGGCGACGGAAACCTTTCAGCAGAGCTGATTGACGGAAAATGGAAAGTGACGAGGCAGTATAATCTGAAATTTGGTATGTAAAGACAAAAATTATTTAATTACATTTATAAAAACTTAAAAAGAATGAAAATAAAAATATTCGCGGGAGTAGTTATTGCTTTTTTGTCAAACCTAGTTTATGCCCAAAAAAATGAAATAGCAGCGCAAACCAGCATTGTTACTATCGGAATCTCTTATGAATATTTCACCAAAAAAAATTTCAGTTTAGGAGCACAGACGGGAACCGGTCTATTATCTATTAAAAAAGATGAGCTTGCGGTAATGTCCAGTAATAATTACTCCAGCAAAAATCAAACGCAGATTTATGTGGCGCCATTTGTAAGATATTATTTCAGAGATGATTTTAAATCTTGGTTTCTAATGGCTGAAGTATACGCGTCAAAGGTTAAATCAACGATGCTGGTTAATGATACTGAAAGTAATACGATTTTCAAAAATTATTTCGGACCCTTAGTTGGCGGCGGATATAAATTCAAGATAAAAAACAGTTTAACAGTTAATGCTTCTATGACTCTTGGTTACGATTTTAACGACAACGACCTTGTTCCTGTTCTAGGTAACGGATTTCTTTCAGTTGGTTATCAATTCTAATCTTAATTATTAAAAAATCCCGGCAAAAACCGGGATTCATATTTCAAGATTGAAAAATTCAATTTACATATAACTTTCAATCGGTTCGCAGGTGCAAACCAGATTTCTGTCACCGTAAGCATCGTCCACTCTGGAAACGGATGCGAAAAATTTATGATCGCGAACCCAATCCAAAGGATAAGCGGCTTTTTCACGGCTGTATGGTTTATCCCAGGAATCAGAAACGACAAGCTGTTCAGTATGCGGAGCGTTTTTCAGAACGTTATTGGCTGCATCTGCCTCGCCGTTTGCAATTTCTTCAATTTCTTTCTTGATACTGATCAGTGCTTCAGCGAAACGGTCAATTTCATCCTTACTTTCAGATTCTGTTGGTTCAATCATCAGCGTTCCGGCTACAGGGAAAGAAACTGTCGGCGCGTGGAAACCGTAATCCATCAGACGTTTTGCAACATCAGCCACTTCAATACCCAAAGATTTGAACTGACGGAAATCTACAATACATTCGTGAGCCACCCTGCCGTTTTCGTTGGCATAAAGAATAGAAAAATGTTCTGCCAGTTTTTCTTTCAGATAGTTAGCGTTCAGTATTGCGTGTTCTGTAGATTTTTTCAAACCTTCAGTTCCGAGCATTTTGATATAAGCATAAGAAATATTCAAAACCAAAGATGAACCGAAAGGTGCAGCAGAAATGGCTTCTATAGATTCCTTGGTTCCGATTTTAATGTTCGGATTGCTTGGTAGGAACGGCACAAGATGTTTCGCAACACAGATCGGTCCAACTCCAGGTCCGCCGCCACCGTGAGGAATAGCGAAGGTTTTATGCAGGTTCAGGTGACATACGTCTGCACCGATATTTCCCGGACTTGTAAATCCAACCTGAGCATTCATATTGGCACCGTCCATATAAACCTGTCCGCCGTTATCGTGAACTACCTGTGTAATCTCCTTGATATTGGCATCGAAGAAACCGTAAGTGGAAGGATATGTAATCATTGCTGCCGAAAGATTTTCCTTGTGAAGTTCAGCTTTTGACTTGAAATCATCCAGATCAATCTCACCGTTTTCTAGGTTTTTCACCACCACTACTTTCATTCCAGCCAAAACTGCAGATGCAGGATTTGTACCGTGCGCGGACTGTGGAATCAAAACGATATTTCGGTGTTTGTCGCCTCTGGATTTGTGATATTCACGGATCACCATCAAACCGGCATATTCCCCCTGAGCTCCGGAATTCGGCTGAAGTGAAGTTCCGGCAAAACCGGTAATTTCAGCAAGGTCTTTTTCCAGTTCCTTGATCAGTTCCTGATAGCCGCCGGCCTGTTCTGTCGGAACAAATGGGTGAACACTTCCCCATTCCGGCCAGGAAAGCGGAAGCATCTGCGTTGCAGCATTCAGTTTCATGGTACAGGAACCCAGTGAAATCATAGAATGCGTCAGAGAAAGGTCTTTTCTTTCCAGACGTTTGATGTAGCGCATCAGTTCTGTTTCTGTATGGTATTTGTTGAAAACTTCATCGGTAAGAATCTCATCGGTTCTTAAAAGTTCCTGCGGAATCGTATAATTTTCCTTGAAATTAAGTTTGAACGACTGCTTGTCTTTAAACTGAGCAAACGCTGCAAAAAGACGCTGCAGTTTATCCATTGTCGATGTTTCGTTGATGGAAATACTGATGACACCTTCAGTGAAATAATTCAGATTGATTTTCTGATCGCGCATCAGTCTCATCAGTGCATTTTTCTGCTCTTCGTGAACGCGGATTTTCACGGTATCAAAAACCGGTTCTTCCACAACATCGTAACCCAGAACCTGAAGTCCGTCCTGCAGCGCATTCATTTTGAAGTGAATCTGGTCTGCAATATAATTAAGGCCTTTCGCACCGTGATAAACAGCATACATTGAAGCCATTACCGCAAGTAAAACCTGTGCTGTACAGATATTGGAAGTCGCTTTTTCACGTTTAATGTGCTGCTCTCTGGTCTGAAGAGCCATTCTGAGCGCACGTTTTCCGTACATATCCTGAGAAACACCGATAATTCTTCCCGGTATTTCACGTTTATAATCTTCCTTACATGCAAAAAAAGCCGCGTGCGGACCGCCATAACCCAACGGAATACCGAAACGCTGTGTTGTTCCTACTGCACAGTCTGCGCCAAGATCAGCTGGTGATTTCAGTTTTACCAAAGCCAACGGATCGCAGGCAACGGCAACCTGAAGATGATGCTCTTTGTAATAAGTGATATTCTCGGAATAATCCAGTACTATTCCGTTTTTCCCCGGATACTGTAACAGAACTCCGAAATAAGTATCGTTAAACTGATGGTTTTTGTGGTTGCCAACAATGATATCGATTCCCAAGCCTTCTGCTTTTGTTTTCAGAACAGCAACCGTTTGCGGTAAAACCAGATCGGACACGAAAAACTTCTGCGAACCCAGTTTTTTCTGGTCTTTAGAACGGCTTTCAAAGAACATATGCATTGCTTCTGCCGCGGCTGTTGCTTCATCCAGAAGAGAAGCATTCGCCAGAGGAAAACCGGTAAGGTCTGCAATTACTGTCTGATAATTCAGCAAAGCTTCAAGACGGCCCTGTGCAATTTCTGCCTGATAAGGCGTGTAAGCACTGTACCAGCTTGGATTCTCCAGGATATTTCTCTGAATCGGCGACGGAAGAATTGCGTTGTTGTATCCGAAACCGATATAGGTATCGAAATTTATATTTTTTTCCGCCAGTTCTACAGAATGTGTCAGCATTTCATATTCGGAAAGTGCCGGCGAAATGTCAAGGTCTTTTTCCAGACGGATGGAAGCCGGAATGGTCTGGTTAATAAGTTCATCTACGGAAGAAACACCAATTTTGTCCAGCATTTCCTTTTTGTCTGCTTCATTAAGGGAAATGTGGCGGTTTACAAACTGAGTTGTATTCATAATATTTATTAGATTATTTTTTCTTGATATAGGATTCGTAAAAATACGAATTTCGGCAGACGTGCACAATGAAAAGTTCTGCACAAAAATTTTCTATTTTGATTTATTCTAAATAAAAAATGTATATTTGTCTCATGAATCTTCAGACAGTTCCTTTTAAGGTTGCTCCACTGGCTCCCGCGTTCGGTTACAGCGAAGAAATGCTTTGCATGAAAAAGAAATGCTGCAAGAAATTTAAGAAAGGAAAACGCTGCAAAAAGTGTCCGGGAAGGTTAAAAATGGCTTGAGATAAACTATATAACCAATTATATTTTAATTTGTTATATTCTACTAATTCAAGCTATTTATAATCAGGAACATCGCTACTATTAGCAGAACAATAACCAACAGAATCTTTGCCGATTTCGGTATTTTCGGTTCGTGTCTGAAGTCATCAGGATTCGGGGCATAAGTACCTTCCACCCTTTCATCACTTTGTTTTTCCGGTGCAAAAATTTCGGTAATCGTAATGCCTTTCACCGTTGTTCTTCTTAAAAGCGAGTTGGTGGCGTGCAAAACGACATGGAATTTTCCGTTCTGAAATTCGGTTACTCTGAACGACCGTTCCCCGTAACTTTTCTCAAGTCCGAATGGAAGAATTTTTACAACGTCGGCATTGCTGGTCTGCCAGTTCAGAATGATTTCCTCTCCTTTCATCGCGCGGATTTTATTGGCAGAAAAAGTCTTGATTAACGGCGGCAGATTCGATTTCCGGCTTCTTAGCCCTGTTTCATAGTTCTGATCGTACAGTTTCCGCATTTCTGCATCACTCAAAGTTTCGTACGCTTCCTGAACTTCCTTGAAGCGCTCTGCAAAAAACTCATCGTCAATATTTTTGTCCGGATGGTATTTCAGCGACAGTTTTCTGTACGCTTTTTTGATGTCTTCGTCGGAAGCATCAGTTTTTACGCCAAGAAAATAGTAATAGTCTTTCAACTTATTTAGTTAGAGTTTTGAGTTATGAGCTTTGAGTTATGAGTTATGAGTTATGAGTTGATGGTTTTTGATCAGTATAAGAACTACAAAAGTAGTTTTTTTAAGGACAATTCAGAAACCGAAGAAGGTTTCCGCAGCGATTCTTATTTTTCTACATTTGAATAAATTTTTAAAACCATGAAAACAAAACTCTTATCTGTTCTTGCAGTTCTTCTCATTGCATTCAGTTCTGCACAGTCCAAAATAGATTCAGACAGGAAAAACCTTACTTTTTACCTGCCTCTGGAGACTTACCACAATGAAACTGCTTTTGCGAAAAGTGTTGAAAATCTTGCTTTGCAGTTAAGTCCGTACGAAATTGATGAGAAAAACTACACCAACAATGGCGGAATGATTTATTTTCTGACAAAAAATTACGACGGTTTCCTGAAGCTTTCGGGCAAAAAAGATTTTGATAAATCCATGCTTCCTTTCAAGAGCTATGCGATCGCCGCCAAAGCCGACCCAAAACTCGGAAACAAATTCCACAGCGAATTTGTTAAGGTTTTTACAAAGGAATTTGCCTCACAGGAGGAAGGCATGAAAAACAGAATTTCCGGCTATTATTACGATGAAAGAATGAACGGCGAGCTGGAAATTCAGCGCAGCGAACTGCTGGAAAATCTCGCGAAAAAGAAATCCGATTCCATTTCCTATGATGATGCCATTACGCTGCTTTGGTACGAAGGCGGCAGAAATCTCATTAAAAACACCATGAACGATGTGCGAAATTTGGTTTCCGGCTATGTTGCCGTTTATCTGGAACCGATGATTACCGGAAATATTTGGCTTGCCGTTACGCAGCCGAAAGAAATCAACCATTTTCCGGATTTATCCAAAGATTACAGACTGCTTTTTGAACTGATTGATTTTTCTGAAAAAGATGCAGGAGAAAATGCGGCAAAGAAGCAGAATCCCTATCTGGTGGAAGCGGCAAGAATTCTCAATCTTCATGCAGGAGCCGGAATTCCGGTGGAAAGAATCAAAGCGGCATTCGTTCTTCACGGTCCGGCAATGAATATTCTGATGACGAATGAGCATTACAACAAACGTTATCATACTGACAATCCGAATCTTACGATTATAAAACAGCTGCAGGACAGAGGTTTCAAATTTGTAGTGTGCGGACAGAGCATGACGTGGGCAGGCCGCCGATTAAAAGAATTTACCGAAAATGTAGAGGAAGCTTTCTCAGCAAAAACCGCGATTACTTCTTATCAGAACAACGGATACCTGCTTCAGAATGTTAAAAGAGAAAATTAATTCTTTTCTCTGGCATCCAGAATTGGCTGAAACGGGCCGTAACGGTGTTGGTTTTCCGAAAAAGTATCGGCAAAAGGCCCAAACGCATAATCAACAGGTTTTGTTTTGAGATTGGGCCAGTCTTGGCTAAAGAATTTCTGTGGTCTCGGTTTTGAAATGATAAATGCTGCAACATCCCAAGCTTCTTCTTCGGTGAGAACGGGTTTTTCGGCTGTTGCCAAATCTTTCGGCATATTGGCGTGAACAAATCCGGCAAGATTCTGAATACGGTTTAAACCTGCAGAAGTGTTGTAGCTTTGATTTCCCCACAAAGGCGGAAACTCGAAATAATCTTTGGAGTCAGCCGCAGCTTTTCCGGTTCCGTTGCTTCCGTGGCAGGAAGCGCATTGTAAATAATAAACTGTTTTTCCTTTTTCAGGATTTGCGGCGCGGTTCAGAAGTTTCAGTTTTCTAATTCCGCTTCCGTGCGGCATTGTATTTTTCGGAACATCTTTTCCTACTGAACTGATGTACGCAACCATCGCCTGCATTTCCGGAGCTGCAATCTGCAGACTGTCACCGTTTAAGCTGCGCTGAAAACAGTCGCTGATTCTTTTTTCCAGTGTTTCAATGCTGCCGCTTCGTTCCCTGAATTTCGGATAGTTGGCAAAAACCGCTTTGTAACTGTTTCCGTAATCCACCGTTCCGGCCTGAAGATGACAGTTGGTGCAGTTCATTCCGTTTGATGTTTGCGAAAGGGTTCCTTTTGGCCCGTAATAGTAGGAAGTATGGAGAACCAGTTGTTTTCCGTATTCCAGTTGCGCTTTCTGCGAAAATGCAGAATCTGTCTGTGGCTGTCCGGAATCTTCTTTCTTGGAACAGCCGAGAATTAAAAAAAGGACAAAGAAATATTTCAGTTTCATGGTTGGAACAGTAAAATTAGTTTTTTTTGATGGGTTGATGATTTTTTTAACGCAGAGGTGACAAAGAAGTTTTACTGAAGCCTGTTGATTTTAAGACCGCGAAGGGTGAAAACTAAGAGTTCAATAGACTTTATTTTTTAGAATCAGAAAAAGCAAACATTTGCGTGAAACTGTAAAATCAGTTTTTTTGATGGGTTGATGATTTTTTTAACGC
>JAEXBA010000096.1 GCA_023457935.1 Bacteroidota bacterium
GAAATACCGCCTTTAAGTTGGTTGAGGGCCACCTTGCGGGAAGCTTCATTTTCAGAAGCAATCAAGTCGGCAATGGATTCTGCCTGAGCAAGGTCGATACGTCCGTTCATAAAGGCGCGCATGGTGAATTCACCGGCTTTCGCCATTCTCGCACCGTTTTTAATGAGTGCTTCCAGGATTTTTTTGGCAATATGCGGTGAACCGTGAAAGGATATTTCAACTGAATCTTCAGCGGTAAAAGTCTTTGGTGCCCGGAATACCGAAACCATTACTTCATCCACCGTTTCTTCACCGTCTTTAATAAAACCATAATGAACGGTATGCGAATCTGCTTTTACGAGATTTTTACCTTCAAAAATTCTGTTTACAACCGAAAAGGATTCGGTACCCGAAACTCTGATAATTCCGATGGCTCCTACTCCGTTGGCCGTTGCTAAAGCGCAGATGGTATCCTGATTCATGCCGCAAAGTTACGAAAAACAAGGTGACCACTATTTCTCTTTTTTAGGAATGAATACCGCAGCTGAATACATTTTCAGAATTTCGTTTTTGTTTTACAACCTTTTGCTGCGCATGCATAAGAACCGTAAGATTAGGATATATTCGCGCTGAAAAATGTTAACAGCAATGAGCAAAACTCATCTTATAAAAGCCAATAAAATATTCAGCCGTGAAGACCGCGAGCTGTTGAAATCCCTGAACGCCACTCTTTCTTTAGATGTTTTGATTCTGGATAATGAACACGTTCTTACAAACAGAAGAGCTTTCAGGAAAATAAAAAAAGACAGCACCCATAAAAACCTGATCACCGGTTTCGCGGAAAAACTTAAGAATCAGTTTGGAAACGGCATTAAACTAAGAATTGTAAAAACCGCCGACTGCCACGACTTCATTCTTGAAAAAATAAACTTTAACTGATAAAAAATGGCTGCCTTCGGGCAGCCATTGCTATTTTACAGCGGTTGAACGAGTTTCAGGAACCATTCCTTAACCTCGCCCTCTAGGTCATGCTCCAGTTTCTGGCGGCACCAGTCATGGTATTTGTTAAGCCATTCAACTTCTTCTTCAGAAAGCATGTCTTTTACGATGGTATCTGTAAAGAACGGACAAACCGTCAGGGTTTCAAACTCGTAAAAAGTCCCTGAAACTGTTGTAGTAGCTTCCTTCACTGCCACAAGGTTCTCGTGGCGGATGCCGTATTCGTTCTCCACATAAAATCCCGGTTCATTACTGCAGACCATTCCCGGAAGCAAATCCTGAGCATTCATATCCTTGCGGATATTCTGCGGCCCTTCATGCACATTCATAAAACTTCCTACGCCGTGCCCGGTTCCGTGCGCATAATCTTTTCCGTTCATCCAAAGCGGAAGACGCGCAATGGCATCAAGATGCACGCCTTTTGTGCCTTTCGGAAACTTCACCATCGACAGACGGATCATTCCCTGCAGCACCAAAGTAGAATCTCTTTTAAACTCGTCAGAAACTGCTCCCAAAGCCAAAGTTCTGGTAATATCAGTGGTTCCTTCAAGATACTGTCCGCCCGAATCCACCAGAATACTGCCGCTGTTGCTCACATCCTTGCTTCCCTCTTTTTTAGCGGAATAATGCACAATCGCACCATTTCCCTGGTAACCGACAATCGGATTGAAGCTGTCGCCCACGAAATTCTTACTCGCCTTTCTGAAACCGTGAAGCTTTTCCCCGATGGTATATTCAGTCATTTCCTCTTTTCCTGCCTGATGCGTCAGCCAGTACAGAAAATTCACCATTGCAACACCGTCGCGCTGCATTACGGTGCGGAATCCCTCAAGCTCTGTTTCATTTTTCTGGGCTTTCATCAGATTTCCGGGAACGGGCGCCTTAATAAAGGTGTTGTCTGCTGCCAAGGCGTCAAAAACCGACTGATTGGTGTTCGGAGAGATCAGAATTTTTTCGTTCTTAATGGTTTTCAGATGACTGAAAAATTCATCATAAGGCATCATTTTCACTCCGGCTTCATCGAGCTGTTTTCTTGCTTCCGGCTGAAGTTTTTCAAGGTCTACAAACAGTATGGCTTCATTTTTCGTCATGATAATATAACCCAGGAAAACCGGATTCGACTGTACATCACTGCCCCGAAGATTAAGAGTCCACGCAACATCATCCAAGCTGGAAATAATATGTACGGATGCTTCCTGATCTTCCATTTTCTGTCCGATGGCCAGCAGTTTTTCCTGAACAGATTTTCCGGCTCTTTCAACGGGATGTACAAACACAGGATTCTTTTTTCCCTGCAGTGTTCTTTCCGTCCAGAGTTCCTTTAATAACGGTTGATCTACTACTTTGATATTTTTGGAAGCAAGCTTCTGCTCCAGCAGTTCCCAGTTGGTATTCGCGGTAGCCAGTGCATTTACGGCAACTGTACCGTTTTCGGGAATTTCGCTCTTGATCCAGTCGATATAGTTGGGCGTTCCTTCAACACCGTCTTTCATCAGTTCAATTCCCGAACCTTCCAGTTCTGCCGGTGCCTGAACAAAATATCGGCCATCCGTCCACAGTGCAGCTTTATTCTGCGTTACCACAGCAAATCCTGCGGAACCCGTGAAACCTGTCAGCCAAGCTCTTTCCAGCCATTCTTCCGGAAGATATTCGCTCATGTGAGGATCTGCAGAATAGACGATAAAAGCATCAATATTTTCTTTTTTCATCTGCTCCTGAAGCAGGGAAACTTTTTCTTTTGAAGTCATTATAGTTGTTTAAGGAAGCTAAAATTACGAAAAATCATTATCCTGAACAAAAGCGTAGTTCTAACTTCCAGTGTGTAAAAGTATTTCAGGATTTTATAAAGACGGCCCGATAAATTTTCACAATTTTGTAAACTGCACGAACTTCATGTATTTGAAGTGCATTACCCATTCAATACGTAACTGATTTTCGAAAAAATGAAAAACTACATCAGGAACAATGTTTCGTTCGATTCGCTGTCTACCATATTTGTTCAGGCGCCCGTGGCACTTGGCTTTCTGAAAGGCGAAAACCTGATTATTGAAGCCGCCAACCCGCAGATTCTGGAAGTTTGGGGCAAAACCGATGAGGTCATCGGGAAACCGCTTATCGAAGGACTTCCGGAACTTGAGGGACAGATTTTTATCGATCTGCTGCAGGAAGTACTCCGGACCGGCGAAATCTACAAAGGAAATAAGGCAAGCGTTTTTTTGGTGCGGAACGGCGTCTACGGTGAATGCTTCTTTGACTTCATCTATGCACCGGTTTTCGATCCTGAAGAAGGCAAAATTACCGGTGTGAGTATTGTTGCGACCGAAGTAACCGACCAGATTGAAGCGCAGAGAAGACTTGACGAAAGCAATTTCCGCTACAAGGAGCTCCTCAACAATTCCGATTATTCTACTGCCGTTTACAGAGGAAAAGACCTTGTTATTGAGTTCGCCAACGATGAAATGCTTAAAACATGGGGAAAAGATGCCTCCGTACGGGGCAGAAAACTGGAAGATGCACTTCCCGAACTCAAAGGCCAGCCCTTCGTCTCTATTCTTAAGAATATTTTAGATACCGGAGTGGGTTATCATGCAGCAGAAGACCGCGTTGATCTCGTGGTGGACGGAAGACTGCAGACATTCTACTTTAATTTCTCCTACAAACCGCTGAAAAATCCTGAGGGCGAAGTATATGCCATCCTGAATGATGCCGTAAATGTTACCGAACTTGTTACCTCCCGCAAAAAGGCGCTGGAAAATGAAGCGCTGCTGAAGTCCTTTATGGAAAGTGTACCGATGGCCGTGAGCGTGATGGAAGGTCCGTCTTACCGGATCATGATTTCCAACGATGCTACCACCAAGATCTGGGGCGGAAATCCCAACCGTATCGGAATGCCGATTGCTGTTGCGTATCCCGGAATTGAAGATATGGAAATTTTCCAGCATCTTGAGAAAGCGCGGAAAACAAAACAGCGCATTATGGTGAAAGAACACGAAATTAATAATGAGGACGGGCAACATTTTGTGAACTTCATCCTGAATCCGCTGATGGATGAGAATGGCGAAGTAACGCACATTATTTCGATTACCTATGAAGTTACAGAAGAAATGGCAGTCAAGAAAATGCTCAGCGAAAATGAACAGCGTTTCCGCAGTCTGGCCAACAGTATGCCGCAGTTTGTATGGACGGCTGACAAAGACGGCAATATTGATTTCTTTAACGATAAATGGTATGAATACACGCATTTCGACCGCTCATTATCCGGGAACAGAAACTTTGAAAAAGTGCTGCATCCTGATCATCTGGAAAAAACCAAAACGCTTTGGGCAGAAAGTATTGAAAAAGGCAGACAGTTTGAAATGGAGTATCTTTTCCGGGATTACGATAATCCCGGAAACTACCGCTGGTTCCTTGGCCGGGCTGTTCAGATTAAAGACTCTGAAGGAAATGCCGTTCAGTGGGTGGGAACCTGTACCGATATTGACGAATTCAAACAGCTGCAGAAACAGAAGGACAGCTTCCTGGGAATTGCCAGCCACGAACTGAAAACGCCTTTAACCAGTCTGAAGCTTTATGCGCAGTTCATTGAAAAAAATCTGCGTAAAGAAGGTGACAGCAAAAACGCTGAAGTGGCCAAAAAAATGGATGTTCAGATCAACAAACTTACTTCTCTCATCACCGATCTGCTGGATGTTACCAAAATCCAGAACGGCAAACTGCAGCTTAACAAAACCGATTTTGATGTGGACCAGATGATTGATGACGTCGTAGAAGAACAGCAGATGAACAGCCGTCATAAGTTAACCGTTGAAAAAGAAAAAATAGGTACCGCATTTGGCGATCCTCACAGGATTTCCCAGGTTCTTACCAACCTCATCAATAATGCCATAAAGTACTCTCCGGCAGCTGAGGAAGTGCTGATTACCGTGAAAAAAGAGAATGAAAATATCTGTTTCTGCGTGAAAGATTACGGAATAGGAGTTTCGGCAGACAACAGGGAAAAAATATTCGATCAGTATTACCGTGTGAGCGGAACGAAGGAGCATACCTTTCCCGGGTTGGGACTTGGACTCTTCATCTCTTCGGAAATCATCAAGCGCAGAAACGGCAAAATCTATGTGAACGATGTTGAAGGCGCCGGAACGGAAGTCTGTTTCGAAATTCCGGTGACAGACGAACCTGACACTGCTGTCAGCTGATAACTGTCATTAATAAACACTGATAATCATTCAAAAAAATTGTACTTTTGTACTGTCGCCCGGATGGTGAAATTGGTAGACACGCTCGTTTCAGGTGCGAGTGCCCACAAGCTTGCAGGTTCGAGTCCTGTTCCGGGCACCTTTCAGCAGGTTTCGGTTTTCCGGAACCTGTTTCTCTTTTAATTCCTTTAAATTTCCACGGACAGAAATACTTATCTTTACGACATGCAGACTCAGTTTAAGGTTCGCCAACAAAGCAGTTCAGATTTTTCAGCAGATTACAGTGATCCGCTGTATCATATCTTTCTGCTGAATGGAACCGGAAAGCTCTGGATTGATCTCGTAGAATATGAGTTTGAGGGAAAAACAGCCATTTTCAGTTCACCGTACCAGAATATCAGGATTGAAATTCAAGAGGAAACTCCCTTAAAGATCATCGATTTCCACGGGGACTTTTACTGTATTGAATATCATAAAAAAGAAGTCGCCTGTAACGGACTGCTTTTCAACAACATTTATCTGTATCCGAATGTTTCGCTTGATGAGAAAACCTTTGCTGAACTGAGCGATATTTTTGAGAAAATCCAGAAAATCAACCCAACGGAAAATTTTTCTGATGCTGTGCTGAAATCCTATCTTCAGCTTGTTCTTGCAATTTCCAGCCGTGAGAAAAGCAAAATTCTTGATGAAAAACAAATTGAAACCGTTGATTTTGAGGAACTGAAAACTTTTCAGAGCTTAGTGGAAGAGCATTTCAGAACAGAGAGAAGTCCGGCTTTTTATGCTGATCTGATGTATATTTCTCCGAACGCTTTAAGCAAAAAAATTAAGAAAGAATTCCTGAAAACGCCATCGCAGATTATTCAGGAAAGAGTAATTCTGGAAGCTAAAAAACAGATTCATCTTACGCGGAAATCCATCAAGGAAGTTGCTGCGGAACTGAACTTTCAGGATGAATATTATTTCAGTAAATATTTCAAAAAGGCAACCGGTGTTTCGCCTACGCAGTTCCGAGAAGATGTCGGGATTTCTGTGGTTGCAGATCTTTAAGCAAAAAAACACATGCTTCTTCCAAAATATTCCATTTTTCTGCAATGTGGGAAGCTGTAGTTTTGCAGTGCAGTCAGGTTGAAATAGCACTGATAAAAAGTAAATGCTGCACTTTTCGCCTGCGGGTTTCCTTTTATAAGATTGCCGCAGGCATTTTATACAGATATTATGAACAGTTTATTCCTTTTTTTTGCAGGGTCGCAAAGACAGTTTATCAATTTCATCCGCATCGGGATTTTCATCGTTATGGCGTGGATTGGCGGGCTGAAAGCATTTCAGTACGAAGCGGACGGCATTATCCCGTTTGTAGCCAACTCACCGTTTATGAGTTTTTTCCTGAACAAATCTGCAGATGATGCCGACAGTTATAAACTTCATAAAAACAAAGAAGGAGAAGTGGTTCCGAAAAATATTGAATGGCATAAAGCGAACGGAACTTACGCCTTTTCCTATGGTTTAGGAACGGTGATCTGCGTAATCGGAATTCTGGTATTATTAGGAATCTGGTTTCCGAAAATCGGTTTCTGGGGAGGAGTTTTAACCTTCGGAATGTCTATAGTTACGCTTTCATTTCTCATTACAACACCCGAAACCTGGGTTCCTGATCTGGGCGGACCAAACCACGGTTTCCCTTATCTTACCGGTGCAGGAAGACTGGTTCTGAAAGATGTTATCATGATGGGAGCCGGACTGGTTTGTGCCTCGGATGCAGCCAGAAGAATACTGAAACAGTAGTTTTTCATAGTTTAAAGTTAGCTGAAGCTCTGCAGATTACTTTGCAGAGTTTTTTTATGAACTTCCGGCGGTAGTAGCTGCCTGATAATTGATACAGTGTACCAGGCCCAAAAGCAATTCCGGATCGGCTTCGAAATCATCTGCAATCTCAAAAATATATTTCGTTTTGAATGATTTCCAGGAAAATTCTGCAGTAATATTAACGAGTTCTTTTTCCATTTTATCCACCAGAACATAATTAAAGTTCCATGACATCTTTGATTTAAAGAGATACTGCTCTCCGGATTCCTCTGTCAGTACCATTCCTTTCCAACCCATTTTATATTCACGGATTTTGTTCTTTGTATAGCCATACTGCACAAGCGTACTGTTCCAGTTTCCTTCCATTTTAATTTCAGACTTACCTTGAGGCGACTGAATCTGTACATCAAAAGAATACCATTTCAGATAAGAGAGTTCCGCAAGATGAGTCATGTTTTCAGCAAGAAGTTCAAACTTTTTGAAGCCTTCAGAAACAGCATAAAATCTTTTCATTACGATTGTTTTTCAATAGGTATAAAAAACAGGATTTACGTTACAATTTTTTATTTTTGAAAAAAAGAACGGTTTGAAAAAATTAATACTCTTTTCCGTTATTGTTCTGCTAACTTCCTGCGCTTCGGTTGAAAAGCACAATAAACATCTGGAAACTCCCATTGCTCCTGAGAAACTGCGCAGCGACGTGGATTATGCTTACAAAAATCTTCAGAAACTTCATCCTAATCTGTACTGGTATATCCCGAAGAATGAACTTGACCGCAAATTCGATTCTCTGAAGGCCACAATTAACCAACCCATAAACCCATCAGGTTTTTTCGAAAAGCTGGCTCCTGTAATCGCCGATGTGCGGGAAGCACATTTACAGCTGGTTGCGCCATTCAGAAAATTCACACGCGAGGAAACGAAAAACCTCAAGAATCAGAAAGGACTTTTCAGCAGAATGAACTATGTGATTGACAGCAACAGGATTTTCGTGCTTGACAATGCTGAAAAATTCGAAAATATAAAGGTAGGAACCGAAATCACAAAGATTAATGACATTCCTGCATCCGTATATCTGGAACGTTACAAGCCGTTTGTACACAGCGACGGTTTCAACACGACTTTTCAGCGGTATTCAATGGCAAGACGGTGGGCAAATTTCTTCACGGTTGAAAACGGAATTCTGGACAGCGTGAAAATCCAGACCAAACTGGGAAACGAGATAAAAGACCTTTACATTCACCGTGAAAAAATAAGCAGGGAAGAAAAAAAGAAGGAAGAGGAACAGAACAAAAAACTCACAAAATCTGAAAAAGGAAAAACCAAAGACTATAATATACAGACCAAATCGTACAACCGCGATCTGCAGTTTCCTCTGAAGGACAGCACTGTGGCGTACATGAAAATCAAGACGTTTTCCGGAGTTTTCTCCAAACGGTTTTACAGACAAAGGTTTGAAACCCTGAAAAAATCACCGGCGCAATATCTTATTCTGGATGTCCGCGATAATTTGGGCGGAAGTCTTTCAGAAATCAACAATCTGTATTCGTATCTTGTTGACACTGAATTCAAATTCATTAATGACATTGAAGTGACCTCTGCGGGCTCAATGTTTCAGGCCAATTATTTCAGTGGAATTCCCCGTATCGCAGTTCCGATTGCTGTCGCTACCTATCCGATTTACCTCGGGATAACTGCACTTTCCATAAAAAAATCCGGTGGAAAAACCTATCTGCGCAACAATGGTATTTTCGGACTCAAAAAACCTAAAAAAGACAGTTTCAAGGGGAAAATCTATGTGCTCATCAACGGTTCGAGTTTTTCTGCTGCTTCCATTCTTCCGTCAAAACTAAAAGCAGACGGACGCGCCATTCTTGTTGGTGAAGAAACCGGCGGCGCCAACGACGGAACTGTTGCAGGCCGCTATTCAACCAAGAAACTTCCGCATTCCAAACTGAAGCTTCCGGTTGGGTTGATGCTGATACAGCCCAACATTGAATTTACAGGAACGAAAAAGGGTGTTACGCCGCACTACGAAGTAATTCCGACGCTGGAGCAGGTTCTTCAGAAAAAAGACATTCAGCTGGACTGGGTGATGAAGGATATCGAAAAAAATTCAGTCAGAATGGATTTGCAGGCACTACCCGACTGAGAAAAGCAAAGTCTACACCCTGTGATAAACCTCCTCAAAAGGCAATCTCATCCGGTCTCCCCAAACGCCGCTCTGCGTACGTATTCCGCATGAAATTACCATATTGATTTCCGCACCGAACGGCAGTTTCAGCATATTCTTGATTCTGCGGCTGTCTATTCCCTCCATCGGACAGGTGTCGTACCCTTTTTCAGCCATTGCAAGCATGAAAGTCTGAGCAGCCAAAGCACATGTTTTATGCACTACAATTCTGGAATCGCTTTCGGAAACCTGTAACGTTGTCGGCCGGAAAATCCACACCAAATTCATCAAAAGTTTTCGGATCAAACCAAAAATTCCTAAAAACCTTGCATACAGAAAAGGCATCACCGTTCCGTAATACAGTTTCCAGCGTTTGATGCGGTGTTCGTGACGGTTTTGCGGACTGTTTTTCAGAACATTTTCTGTTTCCAGTTTCAGCATTTTTTTCGCATGATTGCGGAACAGCTCCTGCCGTGTCACAAAAACCACCATTTCCTTTGCCGTTGAAGCAGCCTGCTGATCAAGACAGTAATGCGAGAGCTTTTTCAGCTTCTCAGGATCGGTAACATGATAAAATTCCCACAGCTGCATATTGGAAGAATTGGGCGCGTGAGTCGCCAGTTCAATACATTCCCGCACGATATCAGATTCAATATTCTGAGATTCGTCATAATGACGCACAGAACGGCGGTGGTTTACTATTTCGCTGAAATTCACAGTTTTTTTCTTACAGACGGATAATCAATAACCTTTACTTTAAATAACTATTTTTCAGCAATGTTTTTCACCGCCTCAAGTGCCTTTGGAAAAGTATTAGCGAAGTAAACAACGTATTCTTCGGGAGCATAAACAGTTCCGGTAAGAACACTTTTCCCGTCCTTTTCATATAAATCATAATTTTCAACAGCATCTTCACCGTAAGTAGCAGGTTGATTTTCTCCTTTGTGAACCTCACCTTTATGTAGGAAATACATTTTCTCGTTTGGAATCATCTCAACGATTTCTCCCCAAACACCGTCTTTTTCAGGTGTAAGAAACCGAAATTCCGAGCCCTTACGAAAATCGCTTTCTGCATAGGAGCCCGGCTGGAAAACAGATGTCCAGGTTCTGTAATTTTCGTCTTTCCAAAGTGCTTCCCAGACTTTATCTTTCGGAGCGTTGATTTCTATTGTGAATTGTAATTTTTTCATTTAACAGGTAGTTTACACCTTCCAAAAATACTGATTTTTGGTTGAATTCCCCTCCTTTGGAGGGGTGGATGCGAAGCAGACGGGGTGGTTAAAAAATTGTACTTTTATTAAAAACTAATGAAAGAAAAAATCATACTTACACAAATTGACGGGACCGAAATCTACAGAAATTTTGTAGAAAACCTTCCGTACAACCCAACGCTTATTCCTTTAACCAAAGAAAGGCGAAAAGCTGGGATACTGTCTGAAGTATTATTCTGGAAGATGGTTCGAAACAGAAACTTTCACAGTATTGATTTTGACAGACAAAGAATCATCGGTAATTATATTGTTGATTTTTACGTAAAAACGCTTGGACTTATCATTGAAATTGACGGAAAAAGCAATAATCAGAAAGCTGAATACAATACTGAACGATTCGCCTGGTTCGAAAATTTAGGATTGAAAGTTTTTGTCGTTTCGGATTTGGATATCAAGCAAAATCCTGCAACGGTTATGCAGGATTTAGAAAGTTTTATTATCACACATTATTCATAAACCACCCCGTCTTCTTCACTCCGTTCAGAATCCACCCCTCCAAAGGAGGGGAATTTCTACAACAGATTTTCATCCACTAGATTCGGCAGTGTTACTTTAAGGTTTGGCTCTACTTTCATCGCTCTTTTAATTGCGAAAATGGCGCCTTCATTTCTTGCCCAGCTTCTACGGGAAATTCCGTTGTTTACATCCCAGAACAGCATGGATTTCAGTCTTCTGTCGGCATCGTTACTTCCGTCGAGCAACATTCCGAAACCACCATTGATCACTTCTCCCCAACCAACGCCGCCACCGTTGTGAATGGAAACCCAAGTTGCGCCACGAAAACTGTCGCCGATGACGTTATGAATTGCCATATCGGCTGTAAATCTTGAACCGTCATAAATATTGGAAGTTTCCCGGTATGGTGAATCCGTTCCAGAGACATCGTGATGATCGCGGCCTAAAACAACCGGACCTATTTCTCCGTTTTTGATGGCTTTGTTGAATGCTTCGGCGATTTTCATTCGGCCTTCGGCGTCGGCATAAAGAATTCTGGCCTGACTTCCCACAACAAGTTTATTTTCCTGCGCTCCTTTAATCCACTGAATATTGTCGGCCATTTGCTGCTGAATTTTTTCCCTTTGGTCAAGATACGCTTCGCTTGATTCTTCAGGTGAACTCTGCATGATATCATCCAAAATCTGTGAAGCAATTTCGTCGGTTTTCTGTAAATCTTCCGGTTTTCCGCTTGTGCAAACCCAGCGGAACGGACCGAACCCGTAGTCGAAACACATCGGTCCCATAATATCCTGAACGTAACTTGGATATTTAAATTCGCGGCCTAAAGTCGGATTTTCTGCCATAACATCGGCTCCTGCTCTGCTCGCTTCCAGTAAAAATGCATTACCGTAATCGAAGAAATAAGTTCCCGGTTCCTGAGCTTGTCGAAGGGCTGTATGCTTATTGATCGCTGAAGCGTGTCTTCTCAAGCTTTCCTGAACTTTTTCCTTGAATAATTCAGGTTTTTCAGCCATCATTTTATTGGATTCTTCAAACGAAATTCCGGCAGGATAATAACCTCCTGCCCAAGGATTGTGCAATGAAGTCTGATCAGAACCGATGTCGATTTTCAAACCGGCTTCTGCAAATTTTTCCCAGACTTCCACTACATTTCCAAGGAAAGCAAGCGAAACGGTTTCTGCATTTTCTTTCGCCTGCTGAACTCTTGCAATCAGTTCATCCATATTTTCATGGATTTCATCCACCCATTTCTGGTCGTGGCGGATTTTCGTGATTTTTGGATTTACTTCCGCACAAACCGTGATACAGCCTGCGATATTTCCGGCTTTTGGCTGCGCTCCCGACATTCCGCCCAAACCTGAAGTCACAAACAGACCGCCTTTAGGAGATTTTTTGATCTTTCTGAAGGCGTTCAAAACGGTAATCGTGGTTCCGTGAACAATTCCCTGCGGACCGATATACATGTAACTTCCCGCCGTCATTTGTCCGTACTGCGAAACACCTAAAGCATTGAATTTCTCCCAATCATCGGGTTTGGAATAATTAGGAATCACCATTCCGTTCGTCACAACAACTCTCGGTGCGTCTTTATGAGAAGGGAAAAGTCCCATCGGATGACCGGAATACATCACCAAAGTCTGCTCATCATTCATTTCCGACAGATATTTCATCGTCAGAAGATATTGTGCCCAATTGCTGAAAACCGCACCGTTTCCACCATACGTAATGAGTTCATGCGGATGTTGCGCAACAGCATAATCCAGATTGTTCTGAATCATGAGCATAATTGCCTTTGCCTGTTCGGATTTTCCGGGATATTCTGAAATCGGGCGTGCTTTCATTTCGTATTCCGGACGGAAACGGTACATGTAAATTCGTCCAAAAACTTCGAGTTCCTGTTTAAATTCAGGAATCAGTTCTGCATGAAATTTCGGCTCGAAATAACGCAAAGCATTTTTCAGAGCGAGTTTTTTTTCTTCATCGTTTAGGATTTCCTTACGCTTTGGAGCATGATTGATCTGCGGTTCAAAAGGTTTTGGTTGTGGAAGTTCTCTGGGAATTCCCTGTTGTATCTGTTCCTGGAAAGTCATATTTTCTATATTAAACCGACAATGTTTCTTGCGGTGTTATTAGTTATTTTTAAGAGTCTTCAAATGTCTTTTTTCTTCACATTCAAGAAGTTCAAAAGTGCTTTTATCGTTAGGATTGATCTTGGTCATGAGTACTTTAATCCTTTCAATGATTAGGAGATGTTTTTTTTGGGTTTTAAATTTTCTCAAACCCGTCACCATATTCACAACATCAACTAAGGGAAGATTATTCCTTTTTTCGATGACATCAAGGTGTTCCCCGCTTAACCTGATAAACTGTCGGTAGCTTAAATTCTCTATCTCTCTGTTAATAAAAAACAGTATCCGGTAAGCATCATCCATCTTGATAGCGCGCGGATTTCCTGTTTTTTTCTCCTCTTTAAGGAACTGAAAAAACATTTTGCCTGATTCCGCCTTATTATTGCTGTCGTACTCCTTTTCACCCTGAAGAAAGTAAAGGTCTGCAGTTTTATAATCCTGCGAGAAAGCTACAGATGAAGCCATAAGAAAAACCGTTAACAGTAAAATCATTCTTTGCATCGGCATCATTACTTTGAGAAATTAAAGGCCTAAAGATATTCAAAAAAACAGCGTCGTAAAAATCTGAAGTCACCAAATCTACTGCCCAATCTTAAAAAACAGAAATACCTAAAATCCGGTATTGCTCTGCGATGATTTCATTCCGATGTTTGTAAAAAATAATCATGAAAACACTTGTACTTAGCGGATTTGCGCTGACTTTACTTACATTCAGCAGCTGTTCCAAAACAATCGAGGCAGACAAAGAAAAAACTCCCATCGCAGTGAAAGATTCTGCTGAAATGGTGGAATACGGTAAATATCTTGTGACCATTACCGGTTGTAACGATTGCCACACGCCAAAAAAAATGGGACCAAAAGGTCCGGAACTGATTCCTGAACTTTTACTTTCCGGATATCAGTCGAACCGTCC
The DNA here is from genome assembly GCA_023457935.1 of Bacteroidota bacterium. Taxonomy (GTDB): domain Bacteria; phylum Bacteroidota; class Bacteroidia; order Flavobacteriales; family Weeksellaceae; genus JAEXBA01. The sequence continues at coordinate 13,926 of JAEXBA010000096.1, forward strand.
TGTTGCAACTTTTGACAATGAAAAAGCGATGCAGGGTTTCGCACAGATGAATGAAGACATGACTGCCGCTGCAGGACCGTGGGGAATTTCTTTTGCTGCGAACCTAACACCGCATGAAACAGGAATTGGAAGCTGGACTTTCGAACAGTTTAAAACGGCACTGACAAAGGGAAAATTCAAAGGAATGGAAAACGGAAGAATGCTTTTGCCGCCAATGCCATGGTTTAATTATGCTGAAATGAAAGATGAAGATGTGCGCGCCATTTATCTCTATCTGCAATCGATTCAGCCGATTGAAAACGTTGCTCCGGCTCCAATTTCATTCAGATAATAAAAAAAGAGGCTGTCTCAAAAGGACAGTCTTTTTTTTTCGCTTTGTTTAAAAATCCGATTTTTGAAGTTTTCTATTTTTGATTTTTCGAAAAACAAAGCTAAAAAAGTCAAAAAACAGTCTAT
>JAEXBA010000097.1 GCA_023457935.1 Bacteroidota bacterium
GGTTGGGGGGGGGGGGCGCCGCCCCCCGAAACTATTTCCTAAACACAAAGTACACCGCTAAAACCAGACAGATTCCGGCATAAAGGTGATTCATTTTCAGTTCAACATTCTTGAAAGCAATTACTGCAAAAGCTGTAAAAACCACTAAAGTAATCACTTCCTGAATTACTTTCAGCTGAAACAAAGAAAACGGACCGCCATTTCCTTCAAAACCAATTCTGTTCGCCGGAACTTGGAAAACATATTCAAAAAGAGCCAGTCCCCAACTCAGCAGAATTATGGTGAAAATTCCGGCCTTTTTAAGCCAGCCCATTTCCTCAAACTTCAGGTGACCGTACCACGCTAAAGTCATGAACACATTTGAAACAATCAGAAATAAAACGGTGATGATCGCTTTGGACATTCAGAAAAAATTTCTGCAAATGTAAAACAAAAATGCCCTGAAAAAATCAGAGCATTTATTTATAAGCTATTGTTAAATTCTATTTAAAAAACTGCCATTTTGGGATAATCGCCAGCAGTGAAAAAACAAAAAGAAAAAGTGCCATTACGTCATTATAAAGAAACGTATCAAGGTAATACATGTGAAAATAAAAATGCATTCCCATCAGTATCGGATACGCAAACACTCCAATTTTACGGTAGAGATACATCAAAACTACGGAGACAACCATCAGAAGATCCACTGTAAAAATAATGATGAAGTACCACGACGGAATCTTCAGTTCAACATGCTGCAGATACTGATCCACGTCTACGCCAACCGACATGAAGGTAAAAAGCAACACCAACCCTAAGCTGATCAGAAAAAAAGTATCTTTTTTGGGACTCTCGTTTTTGAAAATTTCTTCAGACATAACCGTTCATTTCAGGTTCAAAAATAAAAAAAACTTATGAAGCTGTCATAAGTTTCCTTTATAATAAAGTGTTTCTGTTAGATTTTTACTGCGTTAATCAGTCTGTTTTTATCGCTCAGGTATTCTTCCATAGAAATCATACTCTCTGTTCTCATTACATCCTGAATATCGTCAATCATATAGATAATTCTCTTTGCATCATCCGTATTTTTCGCTCTTACCTTACAGAAGATATTATATTTTCCGGAGATAACACTTGCCTCTACAACATTAGGAATCGTAGAAAGCTCTTTAAGAACTTCCTGAGTTCTGTTGGACTTCGTTAAAAGAATACCGATGAATGCTGTAAAATGATAATCCAGTTTACCGTAATCGATGTTAAGCGAAGAACCTAGGATGATCCCTGCATCTTCCATCTTTTTTACTCTTACGTGAATGGTTCCTGCAGACACATCCATCTGCTTTGCAATTTCTGTGAAAGGCATTCTTGTATTCTCTACCAGAAAATCAAGGATTTTCTTATCTATTTCGTCCAGTTGATAGTTCATATGATTTGTTAAATTATTAAAAAAGTGCTTATTTTTTTGCAAATTTAAAAAAAAATACGAAATAAACAAAATTGAGCCAAATATTAACAATACTTAACAAAAGAGGAGGAAATTATGAAAAATTATTTAGCGAATAGTATCAATCTGTACAGAATCTTTTTTGGAAGCCTCGTTCGCTGGAGCATTTTTTTTCTTTTTTCTTTTGAATATCGTATCAAAACTTCTGCTCCATGCAATACCGCCTCCGTAACTCTGATTGGCCGATGCATTCGATCCGGAAACGCCCTGCGTAATATTCATTGGTTTTGAATAAGCTCTTAAAACCAGTGTACCGTCGTTCTTTTTCGAAATATCATAATCAATCTGGCCTTCACCGGAAAGATAGTTGGCCTGAGTACCTTCCGCGCCTCTCGACAGCGGAATTCCCAAACCGGTTTTCACTTTCACACGTGGAGAAAGCGCAAAACTTACACCGGCATTTGCGCGTGATCCGGTATTGGAAGCTTCATCGCCCTGTACATAGTTAAGATCGATCTGAAATTCATTGCTGATATTATTGATTACCGCACCCAATTGGCGGAATAACAGATTATTGACAGAATTCTGTGCGATACCGCCCACATCACTGAAAACACCGCCCGAATTGGAGACATTAAAACTGTTCATGAGTAAGATGGAACCGAACTGCAGAACCTTTTCGTCTTCCTGACTCATTTTTACGGCCAAAGTTTCACGGATCTGGCTGGACACATCCATTGCAGAAACACCAAGATCAATCTTCGGATTGTTGAGCGTCTGCGTAATTTTGGTCTGTAGCAAAATATTGATCGGCTGAAGCGAACCTACACTCAGATATTCTCCAGCATTGGAAACCTGGCGGATGTAGTTGGCAGTTATATCCAGAGCCGGAGTCATGGCATCACCGTCCCAGCGGATGTACGAGTTTTTGGCTATGTAGAATGTACGGTTCAGAATGGCTTTGGAAACGAACGTTCCGTTGTCCACAAGGTAAGTTCCGTTCATTGTAATATTTCCGTTTCTCGCCATATGGAAACTCAGGTCTTCAGATTCTCCACGAACTGAGATATCACCCACATCATCACCAACCAGAACATTCACAAGGGTTCCTTTATCAACCTCCAGATTAAAATCAATGTTCATATTGGCACCGTACTTTTTCTTTTCCTCAAGTGTAATAAGACCTTTGTCATCTTCTTTCAGGAATCGCAGCATTTTGAATTCTTCAACGCTTGATGTGGAAGACGAGTTAAAGGTAAACACACTGTTATTCAGCGCGCGCATGTTCGGCGTAGCGATGTTCAGCGCTTTTACCGGCCCGGAAACATAGAGATCGCCTGTACCGTAAATCCTTCCCCAAAACAGGTCAAAATCTTTCTGAGTTGTGTTCAGAAGCAGCAGGTTATCGGCTCTCATGATGAGTTCGACTGCCATAGATGACAGCGTTTCAAAGTAAATAGCTCCGGAAATTGTTCCGCCTGAAGCGTTCCGCCCGTCTTTCACCGCAATGTTGTTCAGAATGGCTGCTCCACGTGACAGATTGATCGTGGTATCGGCAAAAGAATAGTCCACGCCTGTAAAATCCAGTTTCAGTCCGAAATCCTGAAGATCAATATCACCGCTGTAATTAATATCGCTTAAGGTACCGTCAATCGAAAGAATTCCGTTCGCTTTACCTCTCATGTTTGTGAAAATACCTTTGGTAAACTGGTTCGCAAACTTAAGGTCAAAGTCTTTCATATCCGCTTCCAGATCAATGGTAGGACTTGATGTATTATTATTGATGGTTCCCGTTACATGAAGGTTGTTATCGCCGATAATTCCCGCAGACACTACTTTCGCATCCAGATCAAAAACATTCGGCGTACTGCTGTTTCTGGCTGTGATCACAATATCGCCCATGTCTTCGTTACTCATCGTAAGGTTATTGACGTTAAGGTCAATCAGCGGTTCCAGGTTGTTCTGATCCATCCGGATGGTGAATGTTCCGTTTGCCAAACCTTCAATATCCATCGTGTTGCCACCACTCTGCATTTCCAGCAGTTTGCCGATCTGAAGATTGGTGACTTCAGCATCCGCAGAAAAATCCTTGGCCGATTTAAACCGCGCATTTTTTACCAGAAGGGAACTTTCATCTGAATAAATGCGCAGATTCTCAATCAGAAAATCTCCTGTTTTTTTCCGGTAGGTTATGGAATGGTTGAGTAAAGGACTTGTATCCACTGCCCAGGTTACATTATTGAAATTCACTTCAGTAGGATCAAACCTCACAACATAATCGCCGGCAGCATTCGTGCTCTGATTGACATTTACTGCGTACGATTTCATTTCATCGTTGATTTCATCTTCGGGAGTTCCGTGTTGGAAATTGGTCGCGATATGCAGTATCTGATTGTTCTCGTTTCTTCCGGTTACTGTAAGATCTTTAAAGATGTTTTTGTTGTATTCGGCGCGGGCAACTTTAGCAAAAATCTGCTCATCCAGGTTCGCGGTATTGATGCGGACGACCAGATTGTTCACCATCGCACTGTCTCTTGTAACGAGATCGCGTTCATTTATTCTATAAGCCGGATTCGTTGCGGCGAGCGCTTTGTCAGCGTCTGTAATTTCCTGCGTTTTGGTCATCAGGTATTTCAGTTCCGCGGCATCAAGATTCAGAATAAGATTATTGGAATCCCCGTCGTAAGCGCCGTTCACAAATGCACCTTTTGGAATCTTGAGATCAGGGAGAAAATAACTCACCAAACCCTGCTTAACATCAAATTCCATATTGAAATCCTGCCCTCTGTAAAGTTTACGTGGTGGTGGCCCTACCAGAACTTTGTTGAGGCCGTTCTCAATCATTCCGGCGAGATCGCCAAGGTTGAAACGCCCGGAAATCTTACCGTTTACTGCGCCTGGCGCGTCAACACTTACAATTCTGTTTCCGTTTTCAAAAAACGCCTTAAGCTTGGCATTGGGAACAAGATATTTCTGCAGTCCGTTCGTAAAGGTAAGCCCCTGAATGTCGGCATCAAGATTCATATCATTGATGTCTGTCATAGCAATGTTACCGTCGATTTTTCCTGTAAGAATCTGGCTGCCTTTTGCGCCCGTAAAGTAGTTAAGGTTCAGATATTGGATGTCCGCAACGACATCTGCAAGAATTCTGGAAGTTCTGAAATCAATAAATCCGTCCACATTCGCTTTGGCCTGTTCATCATTTACACGCACAATACCTTTGTACGTTCTGTGATCCAGAAACCCGTCAAGATAAACATTGTTGATTTCCCTGTCCATGATTTCAATACTGGAAATCTGGGATTTTGTATTAATCCGCATCGTATTGACATCGAAACTCTGGCCGTCTATATCAAATCTTCCGGAAATAAGGCCAACCTGCTTGTTTTTGGTTATTACACTTGTATTCAGGTTATGAATTTCAGCCAATCCTCTGTATCTCGGCATGGACGAGCTGTAATCTTCCAGATAAAACCTTGAAATTTTTGCCTGTCCGATTCCGGTAATCAGGTTTCCGTTTGGAATGTAAACCTGTTTTGGTGTAACGCGCGCCGCTCCTTTATACCGAAGTCTACCGAAATCATCAGCAAAGTTCTTCATCTTGGCCGAGATGAATGTTGGAAGCATGGCTTTCAGGCCAATATAAGTGAAATCCGTTGAGAGGTCGTTTGTTTCAATGATGAAATTGCCGTTCAGCAGATTTTCCAGTTTCATGGTGGAAGTCGCAATATTCACTTCACGGTTGCCCAGCACAAAATCCTGAAGATAAAATTTATTGAGCGGGCCATTCATTTTACCTGAAATATTTACAGGCTTATAGTTATCCCAGTCTGTTACGAAATAACTGATGTCGTAGCCGCTGAGCTGACTTCCGGTTTTCATGTTCATCTCCCAGCGTACACGGTTCGTAAAATCGGACCACGAACGGTTGTGAAGATTAAATTTCAAATCACCCTGAAGCAGCGTATGGTCGGTATTTAAAGTAAGATCTTTTAACGAAAGAAAGTCATCGGTTAAAGACAGTTCAGTGGAAAAAGTGTCAACGTGATGCGATTTTCCCCATCTTGAAGTTACAAAACTGAGATTGTTAATTTGCGCAGAAACATTGGAGCCGTTCACTCTTACCTTTGGCGCAACGAGATTCAGATTGTTGGCATAGAGCCATTTTCCTTTGTCGCCTTCACTGTTCTGATTGATAATAGAGACTTTGGAATCTACCAGTTCAACACGCGAATTAAGCTGAAAAGGCGGTTTTTTCGGATCCCGTTCTTTTCCGGAATCAAAAAGCTGTGTATAACGGACAAAATTGGAAATACTGTCGCCTTTATAGGTTACAACCTTAATATCAGCATTGGTAAGCTGAAGAGCGTCGAAACTTAATGCATTGCTGTTTCCCTGAATGGCATTGACTGCAAGTGAAATCCAGTTTGAATTCGCACGGAACTCGCGCGCTTTGATGAATTCCAGACCTTTATAATCTTTGATGCGGAGACTTTTCACCATAACGTCACCGAAATAGTCTACTGTAACTTCTCCGGTGGTCATTTCCGCTTTAAATTCCTGATTAAGAACCTGCAGCGCCTGGTTCGCCGCCCATCTTTTGGTAACATTAAGGTTCAGTGCGATAAGACCGATGACAAACAGTGAAAGAGCACTCCAGAAAACGACAAGGAGCAGTTTGGCCCACCACTTAACGCTTACAACATCTTTTGCGGCCTGTTTCCCGAACTCCTCAGCAGTTTCCACCGGATGCGACACCGCATCCTTTACCAGTTCCTTCGCATTCTCAATGCTTACCTCTTCGGAGTGCGATTGCTGCTGTTCTTGTTCGTTATCGTAATTATTGTCTAACTTTGCCATTATAATGAGCGAACTGATAATATTGGGTATCGAATCGTCCTGCGACGACACATCTGCCGCTGTAATTCAGGGTAATAAAATCCTTTCAAACATTGCTGCCAATCAGGAAATACACAACGAATACGGAGGTGTGGTTCCGGAACTGGCTTCGCGCGCCCATCAGCAAAACATCATTCCCGTAGTTGAAAAATCAGTGTCCAAAGCAAATATACGACAAAATGATATTTCAGCTATAGGTTTTACGCGTGGCCCGGGACTTTTGGGTTCTCTTCTTGTCGGTACATCGTTTGCCAAGTCCCTGGCAATGAGTTTAAACGTACCTTTAATTGAAGTAAACCACCTTCAGGCCCACATTTTGGCGCATTTTATTGAGGATGCAAATCCTGTGCCGCCCAAATTCCCTTTTTTATGCCTTACCGTAAGTGGCGGACACACCATGATTGTTCTTGTAAAAGACTATTTTAACATGGAAATTGTGGGTAAAACCACGGACGACGCCGCAGGTGAAGCATTCGATAAAATAGGCAAGATTTTCGACCTTGATTATCCGGCGGGGCCAATTGTGGACAGACTCGCAAAAAACGGCAACCCTGAAGCATTCAGATTCAACAAACCTAAGCTCGACGCGTATAATTATTCTTTCAGCGGCATCAAGACTTCTGTACTGTATTTTGTGCAGAAAGAAGTGAAGAAAAATCCTCAGTTTATTGCAGAAAATCTTAACGATCTTTGTGCTTCAGTACAGAAAGCAATTGTTGAAATTCTGATGGAAAAACTTGAAAAAGCCGCACACGATTTTGGCATTAATGAAATTGCAATTGCCGGTGGCGTTTCCGCTAATTCAGCCTTACGACAAGCCATGATCAACAACCGTGAAAAACTGGGCTGGAATATTTACATCCCGAAATTTGAATATACAACAGATAATGCTGCGATGATTGCCATGGTGGCCAAACTGAAATATGAGCGCGGAGAATTCGCAGATTTATCAATAGCAGCCACTGCGCGTTATGATATTGAAGAAGATTTCAAGAAATCAGAACTGTAAATATGAAACTTTTTTTTGGCCAGATTTACCCGGAAGTCATCATTCATGATGAAGAACAGAACCATATTTCAAAGGTTCTCCGCATGCGTGCCGGTGAGGAAATTGTTGTGACGGACGGCGAAGGCAATGCAGCAAAAGGCAGGATTTCTTTTGAAGGGAAAAAAACGGTTCTCACTGAAGTGGAAATTCTGCAGCAAGCAGAGGAATTTGTTCCAAAACTTCATGTGGCCATTGCACCGACGAAAAATATTGACCGGATTGAGTTCTTTGTTGAAAAAGCAACAGAATTGGGCATCACCGAAATCACTTTTCTGAATACCGAAAAAACAGAACGCAGACATCTTAACATCGATAAAATCAGGAAACAGGCAGTAGCAGCTTCAAAACAGAGTTTACGTTTCCGTTTTCCGGTGATCAATGATCTGACGAAACTGAATGAATTCATCAGTTCGCTGGATTCAGAAAAAACATACATCTGCCATTGCAACGATTCGCTTCAACGCATTGATCTACAGAAAATAAATACAGATATCGGTTCAGATAAAATTACCTTTCTGGTTGGTCCAGAAGGCGATTTTTCCGATAAAGAAATTCAGATGATGGCGGAAAAGAATATTCAGGCAGTTTCTCTGGGCAGGCAAAGACTGAGAACGGAAACCGCCGGAGTCTTTATTGCGGCCTGGAATTACACAAAGATGATATAGCATTTTCGGCAAGATATTTTTTCAGTATTTCATTACCGCTCGGAATTGAATTCACTGCCCACCGGATCATCATTTCCATTCTTTTTTGATTGCTCAGCCGGTAATCTGTATCCGACTTCAGCAGTTTCTGTTTCAGATCGTAACAGCAGATTGCCGCAGCTACGGAAACATTATAGCTCTGCGTAAAACCGTACATCGGTATGGCCAGTGTTTCATCCACAAAATCAAGAAAATCATCAGAAACGCCCTGCCATTCAGTACCGAAAATAAGCGCGACAGGTTCTGTAATTTCAAAGTCAGGCAGCGAGGTTGCATTGTTTTCCGGCGAAACGGCGACAAGTCTGTATCCTCTGTTCCTGATTATTTGAAGCGATTCCAGCGAGTGGGCCATTTTTTCTACTTCCACCCAGTTTTCGGCTCCTTTTGTAACCGTTAAATTGGGATCGAAAACATTCTTTGCTTCCATCGCAACAACTTTATGAAAACCGCAGGCTTCAACCGAACGGATGATGGCAGCCGCATTCCGGAACTGATAAACATCTTCCATCACAGGCAGCACAAAATCAGAGCTTTCCGCAGCAAAATGTTCAATTTTGGCGAGCCGTTCGTCGGTTAGAAACTGCTTCAGATAGTGGAAGGTTTGTACTAAGTTCTCCATGAAATTTTATAATCACTGCAAATTAACGTAAATTTGAAATATTTCAAAAAAGGAACATGAAGCGAAAAGTATTGCTGATTTATACCGGCGGAACCATTGGGATGGAAAAGGATTATGAAACCGGAAGCCTTATTCCTTTTGACTTCGGCAATATATTCAAGAAAATTCCTGAAATGAGACAGCTGGAATGTGAAGTTGCCGTTCATCCGTTCGAAAAACCGCTGGATTCTTCAGATGTTGGGCCCAATGAATGGAAAATTGTTGCGAATTATATTGCAAAAAATTACGACAGTTTCGACGGTTTCCTTATTCTTCACGGAACCGACACGATGTCTTACACCGCTTCTGCTTTAAGTTTTATGCTGCAGGGAATCAGAAAACCCGTGATTCTTACCGGTTCTCAGCTTCCCATCGGCGATATCAGAACAGATGCGAAGGAAAACCTGCTTACAAGTCTTTATTACGCAAGTTTATACGAAAACGATGAAGCGGTAATTCAGGAAGTTGCCGTCTATTTTGAATATAAACTGCTCCGCGGAAACCGCACGATTAAATACTCTGCTGAATATTTTGATGCTTACCAAAGTCCGAATTACCCGATTTTAGGACAATCCGGTGTTCATCTGAATATTGAGAAGGATTTTCTGTTCCGTCCGGCAGAAAATAAAAAATTAACGGTTGACACTTACATTTCGCAGGAAGTGCTTTTCTGGCGGATTTTTCCGGGAATGACACTCGACGCCTTCACTGAACTGCCTAAAGTGGGAGTTCTTATTCTGCAGGTGTTCGGATCGGGAACTATTTTCAATACAGAGAAAACCGAAAAAATCCTAAAACAGATCCGTGCAAACGGAACAGAAATCGTAGTCGTAAGTCAGTGTGTATCGGGAGCGATTTCTTTCGGGAAGTATGCCAACTCCAATATTTTCTCGATGGTCGGAGCGATCAGCGGAAACGATATGACTGCCGAATGCGCCATCACCAAAGCAATGCATTTGCTTGGAAACCCCAACTATGAAGGGACTTTTGAAGAAAATTTCGCAAAAAACCTATGCGGCGAGAAAACAGATAAAGTTAACTAATGGTCAGTTATCAAAAAACAAGGCTCTGAATTCAGTTGATTAACAGCTTCTAATTCCACTATTCAGCTTGGAAAATATCAATATTACAAACGTCTAAAAACAGAAAACCTACTGATAAACAGCAGGTTAATAATCAGCAGAAAGGAAGGGATTCGAACCCTCGATACAGTCACCCGTATACTACCTTTCCAGGGTAGCCTCTTCAACCACTCGAGCACCTTTCTAATTGGGACTGCAAAAATAGCTAAAATTATCTGAATTCAAAAGAATTCACGAAAATCTGTTAAGATTAACTTCGGGATGAAGGTCTTTACCGAATTCTATATGGTCAAAAAGATGATGAGCAAAATAGCATCCGTTCAGAATCCCGCGTGCTCCCAATCCGTTAAAAACATAAAAATTCTGATGAACTTCATGTGCTCCAATCACTGGTCTTCTGTCTTTAACCGTAGGCCGAAAACCAAACTGTACTTCTTCGATTTCAAAATCTCCGGGATAAAATTCCGACAAACCGTTTGTAAGCTGCTCAATTGCAGAGCTGTCAATCTGTTCGTGAAGCTGTTCGCGGTCGTAAGTTCCGCCATAATAATACTGGCTGCTGCTAAGCGGAAAAAGGAAGTGTTTCTTTTTAATAATAACATTGGAATCAGGCTCTGTGCTGAGATTCACTTTTAGATGATGACCTTTGTTTGGCTGCACAGGAATTGAATTGAAATAAGGATTTTCTTTCACACCGATTCCTTCGCAAAAAACGATATTGCTGAAGCTGAAATCTTTATAAGAAGATGAACTCAAAACCGTGTAATCAAACTTTTCTTCAATCCAAACATCTGATTCTTTCAGAGCACGTTTCATATCCGTGAAAAAATTGTGAACATCCAAACGTCCGGACTGTATCACTTTTCCCGTTCCAAAAGGGTTGTGCACTGATTCCAGCCGATGAAAATCTGAGTCCAGAAAATCTTTAAGATCATCATTCTGCGCTTTCTTCAACCACAGATTCTTTTCATTTTCATCATGAAAAATACGTTGGATATTATCGGAAATAAAATAATTCCTTCCGGTATAACTTTCTATTTCCTTCATGGTCTGCAGAAGGAAATCAATCTGTTCCTGGGCCTTCCAGAATGTGGTAAATTTCTTGAGAACAACAGGATTTACAATTCCGGCGGAAACCTGTGATGCGCCTTTTTTACCTTCAGAAAATATCCGGAACTTCTTTCCGCTTTTCAGGAGCTGGTGTGCAAAAAACAAACCGGCATAGCCGTCGCCAACAATAATATAGTCTAGTTTCTCCATAAAAAAATCCTGAGTAAAAGTACTCAGGATTTTTATATCAGTCAATGAAATTAACTAGTAATTCCACATTTCATTTTCCATTTCAAGGATTTCAGCTTTAATTCTGTTACTTTCCTCAATCTGCTCTTCAGCGTTTCTTGGGATATAATCTCTGATTACACCGTCACCAAGACCATTTGAAGACTTATAGATGATGGATGAGAATCTTCTTGCATTCAACAGATCATCAAAACTAAGGTCTGCAGAAGTATTCTTCTTGTTGTACACAAAGTTATTGGCCAAAATCTTTCTTGCATCCGGATAATAAATCCAGAAAAGATCAATCAGTTCATCGCCACCGGCAATTGGTCTTCCGTCTGGGCCAACCTGTCCGGCAACTGCAGGATCCGGTCCCATTGCTGCGATACCAAGCGGACGGTATTTCATCTGTCCGTCTCTCTTGTCGATATACCACATACCCATCATCTTAAGTAAACGAACTTTATCAGTTGTTGTTTCGATGTAGTCAGTATACATGATTCTTTCTTCTTCTGTAGGCTGGCGTCCGGAGTTGATAATGTCAATTAAGGTATCATCTACTCTCACACTTTGCAGTCTTTTCTGAATACCTTCAGGAGAAAGCTTGGTAAGGAATTCCTCATCATCATACACCTCTGTGATTCCACCGCCAAGAGCTCCTTCAAGTAAAATCTGGTAAAGAGACTTGGTCTGCGAAGTTAAACTACCTTCAGAATTATAATAGAACGGTTGATTTATCTTGTCATTCAGGTCGATGATTTCCCAAACATAAACAGCCTTCAGGATGTCCTTATCTTCAATAAAACCATATGAAAGCGGATCAATCTCATTGGAAACGATGCTGTCTCCCACCATACGCTTGTTTTCATCCCTTAATTTTCTGAATTCTTCGGGAGATTTAGCATTCAGGATGGTTTGCGAGAAGGCAAAACCCGCAACCAAAACCAACAAACCGCTAATATACTTTTTCATATTATACAAATTTATTTTAATAATATTATTGAATGTTAATTAATACAGAAGAAATATTTTTCAATCTCTGTCCGTCAAGCCCTGTTGCAGTGGCTTCAATATCAAAGATAAACACACCGTCTCCAGATCTCAGGTTTCTCATCATACCTTCTACTCCTGAAAGTGAGTTTCCAGTAATATAAGTTGTAGCTCTTCCCGGAACTTTAACCTTAAATCCAGTTACTGTAAACGTAACAGGGAAGTCGAAATCCGGAATAGTTGCCGTAACAACCTGATTCGGAACTGATGAAGCTGGCATTGATACCATATTTTTTCCTCTGATCTGACCTTGTGCTCCAGGAACATTCTTAATTCTGAAATCAAATGACTGGGAAGTTGTTCCTCTTGGTCCAGTACCTGAAATAGTCATCTTAACAGTATTACCAGCGCCTGGCTTAACAATCCATTTTCCTGCACCGGCACTTGAAACTGAAGCTCCAGGAACTGAAAGTGAAAGTCTCGAATTGTCAACACCCAGGATTGCTCCGGAAATCGGGTTGTTCAAACCACGGTAAAGCACATTCATTTTATCCGCTGAAACGGTTGCACCGGTTTCATATTTCACCTGCTCAGGACCAGCGATTACATTATAAGTATGGGTATATGGAATATTTTCCACTTTACCGTCTGCCATTGTCACCGCAATACTGCCGCTGAATGTCTTAGGACCCAAAGATGAAGTGTTCAGTCCGATAAAACCTTTACCGTTTTCCTGACGGTTAACACCGGTGATGTTGATCTTATTACTGTTGGAATAAGAAGCAAGATAAACTGTAGCTTCTGCATTTGTCCCCTGCTGAACATCATTAGGAGCTTTCACGACAGCATCATACATATTGAATTTGATGCTGGCATCTACTTTTTCCTGAAGCATCAGTGCCAAAGCGTCAGACTGTACGTTTCTTGCATCGTTCTGAATAATCTCAAGATTAGACAACGTTGCAATCAAAGGCTGATGATAGAACTTAGACTGAAGCCAGTTTTTACCGCCCACTGTCTTATTGTCCTTAAACTGGGTCGCAAGCGATTTATTTGAACGGTCAACCAAATCTTTCAATCCAGGATTGGATCCAAATGTAGTATTGATGAAAGATCTGACAGCGTCCATTCTGGAAGTAAGGTCTTTCGCTCTCTTTGAAGGTGTATTTTCGTCACCGTTATCAAAGAAATAGTTCGTCGTAGCTTCGTTATTGTTCAGTGAAGCAAAACTTTCACTGATATCCACCGGCTGCTTAGTTTCCGGATCAATTTCGAAAAATTCAGAATTCTTCTTAACCGTTGTTTTGATTCCTTCTGCATGATTTACAAGATCATCAATCTTAGCCTTCAGCTGCTGATACTGGCTCCATGGCTGTGCATAGGTATCAGGAACCGCTACCGATTTAGCTTCCAGGGTTTTTTCAAAAATATTGGTATTCTTATTCTCTGTCAGAAGTCGAGTCTCCTTCAGCGACTGTGTAGAGTCGTAGTAAGATCTGATAATCTCCGCGTCGATGTTTAACGCCATCATCGCAATGAAGACGAGATACATCAGGTTGATCATCTTCTGACGAGGAGTTTGTTTTCCTTGTGCCATTTTCTCTTTTCTTTTATTAAATTATCAGTTAAAAATGTTGAGGAAATTACGACTTCATCGCAGTTAGCATACCACCGTATACTCTGTTCAGATTATTAAGATTAGAAGTTAAGCCCTGAAGTTCATTATTAAAGTTCTCAGAATGTGCTGCAGATTTTTCAAGATCAGCAACATATTTCTTGCTGTATTCCGCCTGCTTGTGTCCTGCTTCAAGCTGAAGAGCATAAAGCTGGTTCATGCTTTCCATGTGAGAAGCTGCTTTATTCATCTGCTCATTATATTTATTGGTTGAAGCAGAGATATCAACGGTTTGGTTGATCTGGCTAACAGAATTTGAAAGATTATCAATTCCTCCTCTCAGTCTCTCGAACAGGCTAACATCAAGTTTAGCATCCTCCAGCATTTTGTCTAATTTTTCAGATAAAGAAGTCTCCAGTTCAGCAAACTGATTGATCTGTCCACCTTTTGCAGTAAAATTAGAGTGAAGCGGGTTTGGTTTTGCATGCTTGTCCAAAAGTTCAGGATATACATTTTCCCAAGCGTAAGATTCTTCCGACTTTGGCGGATCGAATGCAAAGATGATGAAGATTATCGCTTCTGTGATTAGACCGATCGTAAGAGCAAGGTTACCGTCGATAGGACCTAAACTGATGTGCGTAATTTTTAACCAAGCACCAAGAATTACGATTGCAGCTCCGAATGAATAGAAGAAATTCATCCACGCTTCTTTAGTTTTAAACATATTTATAGTTTTATTTTAAGTTAACGAATAAGAGTTCAGTGAAAATTAGTTGGTATTGTTTCTTCTTTTCGGTTTTACTGCAGCTTCAGGAATATCCTGTGCCGTTCTGAATCCGATGTAAGATCTTGCAGAATCTTTTCTTTCCCAGTCTCTCGCACCAGTCATCAGCATATAACCGATATCTTTCCATGAACCTCCTCTAACAGATTTTCTGGTATCAGTATGATCTTTTGTGGAAGGGTTCAGTGTATTGGAGAATCCGTATGAAGCGTTGTTGAACTGTGTGTCTGTCCACTCTGCAACGTTTCCTGCCATATCGTAAAGTCCGTAGCCGTTCTTTCTGAATTTCTTAACAGGGCCTGTGTATGTATAAGTTCCCAGTTTTTCATCTTCAAGATAGTTACCTCTTTTCGGTTTGAAGTTAGCAAGGTAGCAACCTCTGTCATCCATCAGATAAGGACCGCCCCAAGGATAAGTAGCGTTTTCAAGACCACCTTTCGCAGCATATTCCCACTCTACTTCCGTTGGAAGTCTGAAGTTCATTGGCTTCTGCTTTTTTCTTCTTAGACTTTCGTTGTAATCAGACTTCAGTTTGGATCTGAAGTTACAGTATGCTCTTGCCTGATCCCAGGTTACACCCACTACAGGATAATCTTTATAAGATGCATGCCAGAAATACTGCTCAAACAATGGTTCGTTATAAGAATAGTGGAAATCCTTCACCCAAACTGCAGTGTCCGGATAAACAGCGATATCCTGTCTTTTCATATAATTTGCACCTCTTTCGTTTGCAGCAACTGCCGAGTTATAATCTTCCCACTGATAGTGGTATCTCAGTTTTGAAACGTCAATAATCCTTTCGTTACCGAATCTTTGAGAAGCCGGAAGATAGAGGCCTTCCAAAACTTCAGCATATTCAACATCCGGATAGTCGGAAGTTTTCCAGTGCAAAGGAACATCCCAGTCCAGTTTTTTAGCAGGATCGTATCCGTCCTCTCTTCCACCCTGAGATTCCATGAATTCCTGATAAGGTGTAAGTTCCTCGTCATCCTGGAATGCCATATAAGCATAATCTCCGATACTGTTTCCTCTACCTGTACCTTCGCCTCCTTCACCAGCAGCTTCAGCAAGAAGCGTACGTGCGATAGAATCTCTAACATAATTTACGAAAACGCGGTACTCTGCATTGGTAGTTTCTGCCTCATCAATAAAGAAAGATGATACAGTTACTGTTTTAAGAGGAGCTCTTTCCGGCATATTGGTAACATCCTGATCGGCAAGACCTACCACAAATGAACCGGAAGGAATTGCAACCATACCGTATGGTCTTTCAGCTACAAAACTTCTCGATTTTTCCTTAGGTATCAGTTCCCCTTTTGTACCAGGTTTTCCGGCGGATCCTCTGTTTCCAGAACATGATACTGCTACCATTGACGCAGATAGTAATAAAAGAAATATCCTTTTCATGTTAATTTTTATAATTAAGCGGTAAATATATAATTTTTTTAAGAAACTTTTAAGATTTTTTTTGGAAAACGTAAAAAACCCTAAATTATTTTGCAGCCCTCATTTTTTATTCTACTGTAACGGATTTTGCCAGATTTCTTGGCTGATCCACGTTGGCACCCCTGTAAACTGCAATGTAATAAGCAAGTAGCTGAAGCGGCACTGAGGCAACTATCGGTGAAAAACACTCGGAAGTCTGCGGAATTTCGATAATATAATCTGCCATTGCACTCACCTGTACATCTCCGTGATTTACTACAGCGATTACTTTTCCTTTTCTCGCCTTAATCTCCTGAACATTGCTCACAATTTTGTCATAATGTCCTTCTTTAGGAGCGATAATTGCAATCGGCATGTTTTCATCAATCAGTGCAATAGGACCGTGCTTCATTTCTGCAGCAGGATAACCTTCAGCATGAATGTAAGAAATCTCCTTTAATTTCAAAGCCCCTTCCAGCGCTGTAGGGAAGTTACATCCTCTTCCCAAATATAAGAAATTCTGTGCTTCTATGAAATCTTTTGCAATCTCTTTTGTGATCTCGTGGGAAGACTCGAGTACTTCTTCAATTTTCTTTGGAAGTGCATCCAGTTCGGTTGTAAGACGCATAAATTCCTGATTGCTCAGCTGTCCGTTATGTTTACCAAGTTTCAGGGCAATAAGAGAAAGAACCGTAAGCTGCGCAGTAAACGCTTTCGTTGAGGCTACTCCGATTTCCGGACCGGCATGGGTATAGGAGCCGGCATCGGTAATTCTTGCGATAGAAGAATCCACTACATTACAGATTCCGTAAATAAATGCTCCTTTTTCCTTCGCCATTTTAAGTGCTGCCATGGTATCAGCGGTCTCACCGGACTGTGAAATTGCAATTACCACGTCGCGGTCGGAGATAATCGGATTTCTGTAACGGAATTCCGATGCATATTCCACTTCTACAGGAATTCTGGCAAATTCTTCAATAAGATATTCTCCGATCAGACCTGCATGCCATGATGTTCCGCAGGCGATGATAATGATTCTTCTTGCATTGTTAAAACGCTCCAGATTATCCCAAATTCCGGCCATTTTGATAATGCCTTCATCTACAAGAAGACGCCCTCGCATGGTATCGTGGATGGATTTTGGCTGCTCAAAGATTTCTTTCAGCATGAAGTGCTCGTAGCCGCCCTTTTCAATCTGCTCAAGACTTAATTTAAGTTCCTGGATTGCAGGATCAATTTTACTGTTGTCTACAATACTGCGGATCTCTACTCCATTTTCAAGCGAGATTGTCGCCATATGCCCTTCTTCGAGATAAATGGCTTCTTTTGTAAACTCTACAAACGGAGAAGCATCAGACGCGATGAAGTATTCCTGATTACCCAAACCGATTGCCAACGGCGATCCCAAACGTGCCACCACAAGCAGTCCCGGGAAATCATCATGCATCACTGTAATTGCATAGGCACCGTATACTTCGTTCAGGGCGTAACGTACAGCGGTCGGGAAATCAATCTCCTGATTGATATCCATAAAATGTTGGATAAGATTTACCAGAACTTCGGTATCGGTTTCCGATGAGAACGTGAAGCCCTTACCCGAAAGCATCGTTTTGATACTGTCGTAATTCTCAATAATACCGTTGTGTACCAACGCAATTTTGCCGTTGTTGGAAAGATGCGGATGCGAATTACGGTCACTTGGAACACCATGTGTTGCCCAGCGTGTATGCCCCATTCCGACTTTTGATTTTCCTCTCAGTTCTTCTGAAATGGCAACCAGATCGTCCACTTTTCCTTTGGTTTTTGCAACAGTAAAATCCTTACCGGGAGTATCCAGCACTATTCCGGCACTGTCGTAGCCTCTGTATTCCAGTCTGCGAAGACCGTTAACAACAATATCATAAGCGTCCTGAAAGCCTGTGTAACCAACTATTCCGCACATATTTTTTTATAGAATTATATTAGTAGTATTATTTTTTTGTCCCGTAAATCAGCAGAAGCTGGATGTGTTTGTCATTCGAAGGATCTGCACCCACAAAAACAAGACGGTGCGGATCGTACGAACGCGTATTGTACTGTTGTCCGTACAGCGAACCACTGTCGGTATTAAGGTGGAAATCGCCGATATGAATCTGGAATTCCTTGTTTGGTGAATCCGTTTCAATAATATCTTTAACAGACTTCGTTACAGCAAAATCGTAATAAGCCGGGTTGGATTTAAGGTCGTATGCTTTTATCAAAGCAAAATTAGGCGAACCTGCAAGCGCATCGATATCCGGAAGAACAGATGTTACCCCCTGAACATTCTGGAGAAACACAAATCCGGAAGGCTTCCCGTAATTGTTGTTCCAAAGGTCTTTGTCGGTATGAATCCTAACTCTCGCAGAGATAATACCGATTTTTTCCTGCTGAAACTTGCTTCTGAGCGTAGCAACTGTTGCATCCGAAAGTTTGAATCCAACACTCGGACCGCCCATTCCCTGTGCAAACAGCTTGGTATCGTTAACGGTAGAATTATCAATTGCCTGTACCGGCGTTCCGGAACGGTTATACTGATATTGCCCAATATGAACATTCCCGCTGCCGAGGTTGAATTTATGGGTTGCCTGAGGACGCGTCGTTGTTCCGTTTTCAGTTTTATCGTACTTGTAGTACATTGTGATTTCCGCATCTTCCGGGTTGATATGAAAAATATACCCGTCGTTTTCTGCCACGGAAATTCTTAAACCTTTAAAATAACGGATGAATCCTGCAGCATCTTTCAGCTCCGGAGTTCCCTGTTTAGCAATGATTTTGGTCTGAAAAAATCCTGGATCAAGATCAACTCTAAGCGAGGGTACACGATTCAGCAGTTCAGAATTGTCTGAATCTTTTGTAATTTTTACCTCTGTTATATTGCCGTCAAATGTTTTTGATCCCAACAGCTGAGAATATGCAAAATTCTGGTTGGAGTATACTGTATCTGTTGAAGATTTCAGAAATTCGTCCACTTCATGAACATTTACGGTAAATAATGCCGGTGCACCACCGATTTTTGCGTTACCGTATTTTAGCACAGGATAGGATTTCACTTCTTTTTTCGCTGGAATATTCCCTTCAGAAAAGATATAGTTCTCATCTGTAGTGGTGGTTACAGAATCTGCAGCATAACGCGGCTTCAGAGTCATAACAACCGAATCCACAACGGCATTGGCACCAAAATCCGGATTATAGGTATTCATTCTTACCTGTGTAATATAGGAAGCTTTCTGCATTCCGAAAACAGGTTCAGAAAACGCACCGATTGGCGCATACTGCTGAATGGCGGATCCTACAACTCCAATCTTGAAAGCATCACTTCTGATCACATCATTATTGCTGATATTCCATGCATCCAGCGGATAACTCACTTCGTTTCCTTCAGCACCGGTTCCGCTGAACAACTGTTCTCCCAAACGGTCCGCTTCCGGCTCACAGTTTAATAAAAAAACACTTCCGAAAACAATAACAGAAGCGGTGTAAAGAAATTTCTTAATATTAATAACCATTAAATTCAAATTTAATATACTTTTTCGATGGAATCGACATCCAAATACTCGGATTTCGAAGTTTTGGTCGCATTATAGGCTTTGTCAAGATCACCTTCAAGGAATTCGTCACCTTTCAGGACAACATCTACAAACTGCATGCTGTCAATAACAAAATTTTCTGCTGTAGGTTTCTTGATTGCAGAAAGATCTTTAATATGGTCAAACTTCAGTTTTTCTTCAACAGATTTGCTCAGTTCAAGCGGATCTTCGTTGTAAAGTGAAAGAACAAATTTGGTATCGTTGAAATAATAATCGTTCTTGTAAAAGGTTTTCAGATACAGAGGAACAAAAGAAGACATCCAGCCGTTAAGATGAATAACGTCCGGAACCCAGTTCAGTTTCTTGATGGTTTCAATTACTCCACGGGCAAAGAAAATGGCACGCTCATCATTATCATCAAAAGCTTTTCCATCTTCGTCGAAATAAAACTGTTTTCTCTTGAAATACTCTTCATTGTCGATAAAATAAACCTGAAGTCTCTCTCCCGGTAAAGAAGCCACTTTAATAATAAGCGGCTGGTCCAGATCGTTGATGATTATATTCATTCCAGAAAGGCGGATCACCTCATGAAGCTGGAATTTTCTTTCGCTGATGACACCAAATCTCGGCATAAAGACTCTTACGTCATTACCTTCACTGTGCATCTTCAGCGCCATTTTACTTACCAGAGATCCAATATTGCTGTCTTCCTGATAAGGATACATTTCCGTAGTAATGTATAATATTTTTTGATTGGGCATAAATACTGTTTTTATAATGCCCTGAAGTAAGGACACAATATTATGCAAAAATACAAATTTTTAAACGAATCGTATTTAATTAACATTTTTTAATAAAACGGCGCCCTCTGCTGAGCAGGAATAAACAGCCGTTTCGGGCGCAGCGAATAAAACTGATTACGGAATTATTTTTTTTGCTAAATTTACATTAAACATTGAAAAATCAACTTATGGAAGTTCTTCGCAGCAAAAGTCAGCTCAGGGCATACATTGAGCGTAATAAGGAAATGGGTAAGAAAGTGGGTTTTGCACCAACAATGGGAGCGCTTCATCAGGGCCACATTTCGCTGTACGAAAAAGCGCGGAAGGAAAACGACCTTGTTATTTCATCTATTTTCGTTAATCCTACGCAGTTCAACAATGCGAACGATCTGAAAAAATATCCCCGCAAAGTAGACTCGGACATTCAGATACTTGAAAATTCCGGAGTAGTGGACGCCGTTTATATTCCGGCCGTGGAAGACATTTATCCGGACGGCGCAACAAGCAGACAATATGATTTCAACGGTCTGGAAAAAGAAATGGAAGGACAGTCTCGCCCCGGGCATTTTGACGGTGTAGGAACCGTGGTTGAAGAACTTTTCCGCCAAATAAAACCAGACAATGCCTATTTCGGGAAGAAAGATTATCAGCAGCTTGCCATTATACGGACGCTGGTGAAGAAAACGGGTTTACCTGTAAAGATTCACGGTGTACCTACGTTTCGCGAAGAAAGCGGACTGGCCATGAGCTCGCGCAATGAAAGACTGACCCCTGAGCAGAGAGACGCAGCTAAAATCATCCATGAAACATTGGTGAAAGTTAACGACTGGTTCCGGATTATCACAATTCCAGAAATTAATGAGCGCGTTCGTGATATTTTTGAAGACCAGCGCGGAATGGTGATGGAATATTTCAAGATTGCCGATGAAGAAACGCTTAAAGAAACCGACTTCTTTTATAAAGACCGAAGCTACAGGGCTTTCATCGTGGTTTTTGTGGGTGATGTACGGCTGATCGACAACATGCATCTGGACTGAAACTGAAACATAATAAAAACATCAAAGGCCCTCCTGACGGAAGGCCTTTGAACACCAAATCACAAAATATTAATATGAAAAAAATTTACTTTTCAGCAAATTTGTGACCTGGCTGGGATTCGAACCCAGGACCCATACATTAAAAGTGTATTGCTCTACCAGCTGAGCTACCAGGTCGGTCTTTTATAAGCGATTAATGACAGCCGATAAGTGATTTGGAAACTTATCTTGATAAATTACCATCTATCATTGATCACAGATCATTTATTTTCTGTGCCTGCGACTGGACTCGAACCAGCACATCCTTAGGAAACCACCCCCTCAAGATGGCGTGTCTACCAATTTCACCACACAGGCAAAAAAAAACCGTAAAGCTTACGGATTTTTTAGGTTGTGACCTGGCTGGGATTCGAACCCAGGACCCATACATTAAAAGTGTATTGCTCTACCAGCTGAGCTACCAGGTCGGCCACTTATCAGCAGTATTACCTGCTTTCAA
The DNA here is from genome assembly GCA_023457935.1 of Bacteroidota bacterium. Lineage (GTDB taxonomy): Bacteria > Bacteroidota > Bacteroidia > Flavobacteriales > Weeksellaceae > JAEXBA01. Next base: position 21,773 of record JAEXBA010000097.1, read on the forward strand.
AAGTGGTGCAAAGATAAGGCTTTTTTTAAATTCTCAAAATTTTTTTAGTAATTTGTATAAATAAATATTCATGCTGATAACACTCGTTGGATACATGGGCAGCGGTAAGTCTCACATCGCCAAAGTTTTGAGCCAGAAAACCGGCTATTCGCTGATAGATCTTGACAAGGAAATTTCCAAAAGAAACGGAATGTCGGTTACAGATATTTTTGAGTCTAAAGGTGAAATATACTTCAGAAAACAGGAAAAAAACCTGTTGGAAGAAATCCTGGCCAGCAGAACTAACTGTATATTAAGTTTGGGAGGCGGAACTCCTGCCTATTACAATAATATGGAAATCATCAACCATAATTCGGTGAGTTTCTTCCTGAGAACACCGGTTAATATTCTGGCTGAACGGCTTTCCCGGCAGAAAGCGAAAAGACCGCTGATTGCCCATCTTGAAGATGAGGAAATTCCGGAATTCATTGCAAAACATCTGTTTGAGCGTAACCCTTTTTACAGCAAAGCACAGTTTACCATTGACACAAAAGACAAAACACCGGACGAAATAGCGGATGAAATTATCGCGAAAATCCCTTCAGTTTAATCCTCATTTTCTTCATCCAAGCTGCGGAAAAAATCATCCCAGCCAGAATCATCGGATTCCGCTTGCTCGGACAGCGTAAAACCATCAATTTCACGGCGGTCTTTCTTGGTTGGCCTTCCCTCTCCTCTGGAGCGGTAATAGTTCTGCTCCATCCGGCGCAGTTTCAGAAGTTCGTACTGTTCTTTTTCCGTCATATCCTTAATATGAAGAGGAACCAGTTTTGCACCCAAACGGCTCTTGGGAATCTGAATAACCTTAATTTTATAGTCGATCTGGTTTTTGCGGATCTTTATGGTATCGCCTTCTTTTACTTCCCGCGAAGACTTTACGGGATTTTCTCCAATGGAAACCCTATTTTTCTTTATCTCATCAGAAGCTAACGTTCTCGTCTTGTAAATCCGAACGCTCCACAAAAATTTATCGATTCTCATATTTTTTGCTACTTTTGCTGAACTTATTTTTTAAGCAATATAATAAAAAGAACATGAAAAAAATCTTCCTCTATACTGCAGTTGCAATGATAACCCTATCAGCATGCAGAAAAGATGATGAAAACACTGTTGAAACAGTGGACATACAAACCCAGAATGCCTATGATGATGAAGCGATCGTAAAATTCCTGGATCAGTACTACTTCGATCAGGAAGGAAATATCAAGCAGTTCAGTTCTTCAGATGATTCTGATGATCTTTACCCGAAACTTTCTTCCTATTCTCCTGTAAAACTGCCTTCAGGTGTAACATACATCGTAAGACCAGGCGCACAGCCGGCAGCCGGTAAAACCATCGGAGCGACAGATGCGATAAAACTGATGGGCTCTTCAACTTCTTACATTGCCAGAAAAACAGACGGAATTGTTGCTTTCAACAACGGTGTAACCTTTCGGAATACCATTACAGGCAGCGGAGTTCCGGAAAACGACCCTTATTACTACTACGCTAAGAAAAGCGTGCGTAACACTTATGAAAAGGAAAGAAGCTTCTTTGAAATTGAAGGTTTTCGCGAAGCGCTTGTTAACTTCAAGAGCTTTGAAATTCCGGATTCAGACAACTACAATCTGCAGGGCGTAATTATTGTTCCCTCGAGAGCCGCTTACGCACGTGATGAAAATGTAAATGATGCACAGGCAGTTAAATTCACCGACCGCAGTTTTGTCTTTAATTTCCAGGTTTATAAAACGTCAGAGCGTCCGGCGTCTGAACTTTAATAAATCATCAAAATCAAAAAAAATAAAGAGATTCCATCTGGGATCTCTTTTTAATTTATCTGCGGACATTTCCTAAAATATCCGGGAAGTACACATCAGAAAGATGCTCAAATTCATCTCCGCGCATAAACATGGTCGCATCCACATCAGAGTAATTTTCTTTGCCTGCAGCAGCAATCAGTTCGTTGCAGGTATGCAGGGTGTTCTTATGAAAATGGTAAACCCTTTCTGATTTATCGGTAACATCAAGGCCTTTTATCAGCATTTTATCCTGTGTAGCCACACCGGTCGGGCAGTGGTTGTTGTTGCATCGCAAGGCTTGAATACAGCCCAACGCAAACATAAATCCGCGGGCATTATTACACATATCCGCTCCCATCGCAACTGCCCGGAGAATATCCAGTGAAGTAAGAACTTTGCCGCTGGCAATTACCCTGATTTTATCCCGTACATTATAGGTATTCAAGGTACGGTTAACAAAAATGAGTGCGGGTTCAAGCGGCATTCCAACGCCATCCGAAAATTCAGGAGGCGCGGCACCTGTTCCGCCTTCTGCGCCATCGACAGTGATGAAGTCGGGATAAATCTTCAGAACATTCATCTGCACACAGATATCTTCAAATTCTTTCGTATCACCGATACAAAGTTTAAAACCCACCGGTTTTCCGCCTGACAGTTCACGCAGTTTCTGCACGAATCTCAGCAGACCGGCCGCATCGGAAAATGCGGAATGTCCCGGAGGCGAAATAATCGTCATTCCAGGTATAACGTGACGGATTTTTGCAATTTCCGGAGTATTTTTCACGCCCGGAAGAACTCCGCCGTGGCCCGGCTTTGCGCCTTGTGAAAGCTTGATCTCAATCATTTTCACATTATCCAGGTTTGCTTTTTCTGCAAATAGTTCCGGTGAGAATTTTCCTTCCTCATCACGGCATCCAAAATACCCTGTCCCAATTTGCCAGCAAAGATCACCACCTTCCAGATGATATGGTGAAATTCCGCCTTCGCCGGTATTATGGTAGAAATGGCCTTTCTTGGCGCCTCTGTTCAGAGAAATCTGCGCTCTGTCGCTCAGCGATCCGAAACTCATGGCCGAAATATTGAAAAGCGATGCTGAATACGGTTTTGTACACTGCTCATTTCCAACTAAAACACGGGGAAGCTCTTCTTTAGGAGATTTTGCATAAATGGAATGCTTGATTCCTTCGTATTTGCGGTGATTCACTTCCAGCTGTGTTCCGAATGCAACGGTATCGCCAAGATTTTTTGCTCTTCTGTACGCAGCGGAACGCTGGTTACGCGGAAAAGGCTTCCCGTCCGTCTCACGTTCAATAAAATATTGCTGCATTTCCGGCGAAATACTCTCAAAGAAATACCTGAAGTATCCCAAAACAGGAAAATTACGCAGAATAGCATGCTTGGTCTGCGTCATATTGTAAATTCCCAGCAGAAAAAGACAGGTCAGCAGAATCGGAAGCCAGTAATATCCGTTAATCAGGATGGCCAGAATCCATGTAAGAATTACCAGTACGACACCCCATTTTACAAATTTATCTCTCATGCAGCAGTATTTATGACAAAGTTATTGATTCATTAAAAATAGGAATTTTAATGAAAATCAAACAATAATAATCACATAATAGCAAAAGAACATCCAATCAACTGAAAGGATCGTTTAATGAGACATAAAAACCGCTTTCCATAATTTTTCCGGAATAACAGAGATGAGATAGAAAAAAGAGATTGGGTTTTAAGACCTTATCTATTTAAGTGAAACATCAGATTCTTGCCAGGAAGTCTTCAAAAACCGACTCAACGGAAACGGTTCCGTCTGGCTGAACAGTTCCCAGCTTCGCATTTTCAATACGGTTTACTGAATTTTCATCGAAAGGTTTCTGCACACGCACATAGTTCTCGGTGAAACCAAACATCAGTCCGTCCTTATTTTCGTGTTCCCAAAGAACCGGAAGTGTTTTTCCTAACTGTGAGGCGTAGAAGGCCATTTTCTTTTTTTCAGAAAGAATCCGCAGCATTTTGTTCCGTTTTTTTCGTTCAGCAACGGGCACAATTCCCGGCATTTCAGCGGCTTCCGTATTTTCTCTTTCAGAATAGGTGAAGACGTGCAGATAGGAAATCGGCAGGCTGTTGAGGAAATTATAGGTCTTCAGGAATTCTTCTTCTGTCTCACCGGGAAATCCGACGATAACATCTACCCCAATTGCGGCATCCGGCATTACTTCGCGGATTTTTGCCACTCTGTCGGCATACAGTTTTGTGAGATAGCGGCGTTTCATCTTTTTCAGCAGTTCATCACTTCCACTTTGCAGCGGAATGTGGAAATGCGGTACGAAACTTCTGGATTTGGAAACCAGTTCAATGCTTTCGTCTTTCAGAAGGTTGGGTTCGATGGATGAAATTCGGATTCTGTCGATTCCTTCAACCTGATCCAACTCTGTAATCAGATCCAGAAAAGTATGTTCGTGCTTTTTATTGCCGAACTCACCTTTACCGTAATCGCCGATATTTACACCGGTAAGAACAATCTCTCTGATACCTTTTGAAGAAATTTCTGCGGCGTTTTTAAGTACATTCCCAATGGTATCTGAACGTGAAATTCCCCGCGCCAACGGAATAGTACAATAGGTACATTTATAGTCGCAGCCATCCTGAACTTTCAGAAATGCACGCGTTCTGTCGCCTATGGAATAACTTCCGATAAAAAAATCGGTTTCTTCAATCTCGCATGAATGTACCGTTCCCTGGTTTTCGGATTTGTGAACCTCATCAAGGTAACTCAGAATATTGAATTTTTCCTTGGCTCCCAAAACCAGATCCACACCTTCAATACGCGATATTTCTTCAGGTTTCAGCTGTGCATAACAGCCGACAACCACAACCAGCCCTTGAGGATTGGCCTTCATCGCGCGTTTTACATGCTGTTTGCATTCTCTGTCGGCATTTTCTGTTACAGAACAGGTGTTGATGACGTAAACATCTGCTTTCTCATCAAAACTTACTTTTCCATAGCCTGCACCTGTAAGTTCGCGGGCAATAGTTGAAGTTTCCGCAAAGTTGAGTTTGCAGCCAAGTGTGTGATATGCAGCGGTTTTCGGTTGAATCTGTTCCATAATTGAGCCTGCAAATTTAAGCAAATAAAAATTGGTGATAAAGCATTTTTCAGTTCAAACAAAAATCACGGCAAAGTACCGTGATTCTTAACCAAAAACAGAATATCATCTGTGTTTTTTAATATTTCCAAGAATTCATCACTGTATTTTCAGCATCGGTTTTTCATCGCTGTTTCGGTTAAATCTTTTCAATTTTTCTGTAGCAATCTGCCGGAAGATGCCATGAACAGGAAGTTGCTTTTTCGTTGAGCCAGGCTACTTTTCTGGTCTCTGTGTCAAAAATTCTCACACCATCGAGGTTGAGCTGTGACGTTCGGTAAATGTGCAGAGAAACAGAAATTTCATCGGAATTGTTAACAATTGAATGAATTCCGCCATATTCTTCAGGGAAAATATCATCTTCATGAGCTGTTCCTACACCGTCGTACTCAATAAAATTGGAGTTTTCGCGGTAACTTACCTCTGTAAGGTTTCCTTTCAGAATTTTGATTCTTCCGTCATAATTATTATGATCATGAATCGCGGTGGAATTGTCGATACCCCAGACCATCAGAATGGCCACGCAATGATCAGCACTGAAAACAGGAATTCTGCGGTAGGTTTCGTTTTCAACCTTCAGGGCATCAATCCCAAAAAGTTGGTTGAAATCGCTGTAACCGAAACTGAACAGTTCCGAAACAACTTCATCAAAACTCTTCGATTTAACACTTAATTCTTCCAGTACATTAACCAGAGACCCTTTGAGCAGTGTATCTGTTTTCATTGACTTTGCTTTTAATTTGGATGAGTAAAGTTAGTCATGAAAAAAGTCCGGCGCCCAATGAACTGGGTTGACATTTATCAGAATTACGAAAATTAACAGTTGTGCTTATGAAGCAATCAGGTTTGAAACCCGTCGCGAACTTCAGAACTTTTGGCAAAACAGACCGGCGAAGAATTTTCGTTGACACCTTCAGCAGACTGTTGTTTCATCATTTCCACATTAAATTGCTGAGATTGGTTTCTTGGAATGGAAAGCGTTTTCCACTCATCGTTTTTCAGTATTTTTGCAATATACACAAGCTGACCGATGTGATAAGGATAATGAGCAAGCTGACGGAGAACAGCATCTAAGACAGTGTGAGCCTCACCGCGGATGTAAACCGTAGCATTCAGGTTTTCATCGGTTATCTGATCGAGTGCGTCCAACAGACACTTCCATCCTTTTTCCCAAAGAACCAGAACTTCAGCTTTTGTTTTAAAATCATCAATGAATTCCGAATCCCGGTTGCGCCAAAGCTTTTCGCCGTCCTCGGAAAAAAAATCAGTCCAGCGTGAAAGCATATTTCCAGCTAAGTGTTTCACTATTACTGCCGCTGAATTACTTTCCGCATTAGGCGTCCAAAACATCTGCTCATCCGTAAGCTGCACGAAAGTTTTATCACCCAGTTCTTTATAATAGAGGAAACGTTTTTTAAAGAGTTCGGTCATGATATTGAAGTTAATATTCAGAATAAAGATAGGGAATTGTGTTCAGGAAATAAACTACTGCTTGATGTAAGTCATGTTGCCGCATAGATTTTCCAGATGGAATATTTTATGAAACGGGGAACTGATCTGTTCCAGATTCTCACGGTTCTGAATAAAGGAATACCTTGAGGCTATTGAATTCATATCCGAAACAATCACCAGCCAGCATTCGTCCACACTGCTGTCATAGAAAGGATACTTTTCGTTCTTTTTCTCAATAAGTTCAATTATTTTATTGGAACAGAGGCCGTCGAAAAGATTCACATTAAAGTCATGCGTGATAAATACATTGCGGCGGTGCGGTGATTTCCGGATTTTGCTGACATAGCCGCGTGCTTTCTGCTTTTTCACTGATCTGTAAATATCCTCAATTATTTCTTCCTGCTTTTCCAGAAGATTCTGCATTGAAATACTGTTGAATTCCAAAAAAAAGACACCACGGTATTTCGTGATGTCTTCGTTTTCGAGTAGAATTTCGGCCTGGCGGAAGATCTTATTCAGTTGACTTTCTATCTTCTTCATTTCCAGATGATTAATTACTTCTGTAAGCTCAATTCCAATTTTCTTATTATCTATTTTAGCAATAAAATCGGGACTTTCGCAGGTAAGATTCTCAAACTGAACGTTTGGAAAATGGTGAAGAAATGCGTTAAGTAACAGAATTTCAGACTTTTTCTTATACTTTTCGCGCTCATGCAGCGGAGAACTGTCGATTTGGCGGTGATACTTTTCTATCGGCTTCTTCGTGAGATGCCGGTTGAGATAGTACAGCGACAGATTTTTGATTAAATCTTCATCGGTGAAACTCTTTTTCATCGTGTGAAGTTTTGATTATCAAAATTTTACGTTTTAAATGTAATAAATAATTTTCTAAAAAGGACAAAGTATTTACTAAATTTAAAATTGAGTTAATATAAAAATCACCTAATTTGAGCAACAATTCGCCGATGTTCGAAAGTGAAAAGTATTGTAAAAACTGCGGCCAGCATTTAATTCTGGATCAAAAATTCTGTCATAACTGTGGCCAGAAAGCAGATACGCACCGTATTGACTATCATTTCCTGATCCATGAAATTCAGCACAGTGTTTTTCATGTAGACAAGGGTATATTTTTTACCATTAAAGAACTTTTTACAAGACCCGGGCATACGATACGGGAATATCTTGACGGCCGAAGACAGAACCATTTTAAACCTGTTCTTTTTCTCATTATTGCAGGTTCCGTATGTGGTTTACTGAATTATTTCACCGCTGTCGGCAGAGGAATCGGGGGTGCGCAGCGGGATTTTGAAAACACTGTGGGTGATCCCAAAGTACTGCAGTATGTAGACATCGACGGACTGGCAAATTTCTTCAAAAATGTGTTTTTCTGGTTTTCTGATCATTTTTCTTTTTTCATTCTTTTTATGATTCCGGCTGCAGCATTTGGTTTTTATCGTGGATTCCGGAAATACAAACTGAATTATGCAGAATGGCTGGTTATTATTACCTTTCTTTCCGGACAGATGCTTGTCGTCTACTTTTTCGTTCTCCTTTTTGAATATCTTTCCGGCAGAGACGCAAGCACTTTTTTTCTGCTGGTTACAATGGGTCTCACGACATGGACAATGGTTCAGCTCTTCCGTCACCGTCCGGCATTACGGATGATTCTTCGCACGCTTTGGTCTTATCTGCTATCCTGGATTTTTACAGGAATCCATATTGTAATAACTGCTTTAGTCCTGTTTTTAGTAGGAATTGTGATTTTTGGAAAGCATAAAATCATTGAGGATTTACAGAAGCCTGAGCCAAAAACTGAAATCATTACGAGCCCAACGCAAAACTGAAATAATTCATAATTTCGGAATCTTAACTTTGGATATTTTCAACAAAAATTAATAATCAATACATTTGCAACTTGTAATTTAAAAGTATAGTGATGACGGATTTTAAAAACTTCCAGATGCCTTACAGCATCAACCCCGATTACACCAAAAGAGTGGCCTATTTTTCAATGGAATTTGCTATTGACCAGGCTTTGAAAATATATTCAGGAGGACTTGGTTTCCTTGCCGGCTCGCATATGAGAAGCGCTTACAACCTGAAGCAGGACCTTGTGGGAATCGGTATTTTATGGAAATTCGGTTATTATGATCAGGCGAGAAACCACGATCAGACCCTTCAGCCTACCTGGACAAAGAAGATTTACAGCTTTCTTGAAGATACCGGAATTAAATTTCAGATCGATATCCACAACGCACCGGTTTGGGTGAAAGTTTGGTATCTGAATCCTGAAACCTTCCATACAGCTCCAATGTTCTTCCTTTCTACAGATGTTCCGGAAAACGATCATATTTCCAAAACAATCTGTCACCGTCTTTACGATGCCAACGAGTCAACAAAGATTGCACAGATGGTTCTTCTTGGAAAAGGAGGCGCAAAATTGCTTGATATGATGAATTTCGAGCGTGATGTTTATCACCTGAATGAAGCGCACGGCTTGCCTGCCGCATTCTATCTATTGAGAAAGTTTGGCGGCGATCTTCAGAAAGTGAAAGAAAAACTGGTATTTACAACGCATACCCCTGAAGAAGCCGGAAACGAAAAACATAACATCAACCTTTGTTATGACATGTCTTATTTCTCCGGACTTGATCTGGAAGATGTAAAAGCTATTGAAGGTGAAGAAGACGACCGTTTCAACCATTCGCTTTGTGCACTGAGAATGGCGCGAATCTCCAACGGAGTTTCCAAGCTTCACGGCGTAGTGTCGAACGTTATGTGGAACAAGTACCCAGGAATCTGCGAAATAAAATCAATTACGAACGCTCAGGAATTCAAATACTGGGCAGATCATCCGCTTTATAACTACAAAACTGAAAGCGATGACGATTCTTTTGATTACAGAAAGCGTCACATCAAGAAAAGACTTTTCAAAACCGTTGCAGACCAGTGTGGGAAACTTTTTGATCCAAATGTTTTAACCATTGTCTGGGCGAGAAGATTTGCGGGTTATAAAAGAGCAGATTTGCTTCTGAGCGATAAGGAAAGATTCTACAGAATGATCAACAATCCGAAATATCCGGTACAGATTATTTGGGCAGGAAAACCTTATCCGATGGATTATTCTGCGATTTCTACTTTCAATTCACTGGTTGAAGAAAGCAAAAATCAGAAAAACATGGCGGTACTGACCGGTTATGAACTTGCTTTGAGTAAACTTTTGAAACAGGGTTCTGATGTTTGGTTGAACAATCCAAGAGTTCCAAGAGAAGCTTCCGGAACATCAGGAATGACCGCAGCTATGAACGGTTCTGTAAACGTGTCAACGGATGACGGCTGGATTCCTGAATTTGCAAAACACGGCGAAAACTCGTACGTTGTTGCAAAAGGAGATTATGCGAATATGAGTGTGTACGAACAGGACAATTATGATCTGGAAAAACTGTATGACATTCTGGAAAACGAAGTAATTCCAACGTATTACGAAAATCATGACAAATGGAGAACGGTTATGCAGACTGCAATGGATGACGTGAAACACGCTTTCGGCAGCGACCGTATGGCAGATGAATATTATAAACTTCTTTACAATGCTGAAGTGGCGGTAGAAAACTAAGAAGTTGTATAAAATATAACGTTTCGGGGGGGG
>JAEXBA010000098.1 GCA_023457935.1 Bacteroidota bacterium
TAAGTGTCAAATAACAAAACTGTTTCATTATGAAAGCATTAGTATATCACGGCGATCATCAGATTGCACTGGAAGACAAACCAAAACCAACGATTGAGAAAGCAACGGACGCAATTATCAGAGTTACAAAAACTACGATTTGCGGTACCGATTTGGGAATTTACAAAGGCAAAAACCTATATATGCGCGACGGAATTATTCTTGGTCACGAAGGTGTCGGAATTGTTGAGGAAGTGGGCGACAGCGTTTCCCAGTTTAAAGTGGGCGACAAAGTGATTATTTCCTGCATCACTTCGTGCGGATCCTGCGAATACTGTAAAAAACAGCTGTACTCTCACTGTAAAGACGGTGGCTGGATTTTAGGACATATGATTGACGGCGTTCAGGCGGAATATGTAAGAATTCCGTACGCAGACAACAGTCTGTACAAAATTCCATCAACTATTGATGACGATGTTGCTGTAATGATCAGTGATATTTTACCGACAGGACACGAAATCGGTGTTCAGTACGGAAATGTAAAACCTGGAGATGCCATTGCAATTGTCGGAGCCGGTCCGGTTGGAATGTCGGCTTTGCTTACAGCTCAGTTTTATTCTCCGTCAACCATTATTATGATTGATATGGACGATAACCGACTTGAACTTGCAAAACAGCTTGGCGCAACACACACCATCAATTCCGGAAAAGAAGATGTTTTCGCGAAAGTGAAAGAAATTGCAGGCGATGAAGGTGTTGATGTTTCCATTGAAGCTGTGGGAATTCCGCAAACCTGGGATGTTTGTCAGAAAATTGTGAAACCGGGCGGAAATATCGCCAACGTTGGTGTTCACGGACAGAAAGTAGATTTTGAAATTCAGGATCTTTGGATTAAAAACCTTACTATTACCACAGGTTTGGTGAATACAAATACAACTCCAATGCTTCTGAAAGCCGCTTCTACAAACAAACTTCCGTTGAATAAACTGATTACGCACCACTTCAAACTCAGTGAAATTGAACATGCGTACGACGTTTTCATGAATGCGTCCAAAGAGAAAGCCATGAAAGTGATTATTGATGCTGATTAAGCGCAATTCTCAACCATAAAAAAGACGGAAAAATTTTTCCGTCTTTTTTATTTTAATTTCTCAGGATTTTCTCCATTGCTTTTCCTTTTGCGAGTTCATCAATCATTTTATCGAGATAACGGATTTGCTGCATCAAAGGTTCTTCAATTTCTTCAACACGGTAACCGCAAATTACGCCCGTAATTTTTGAAGCGTTTTCATTGATTTTGGCCTGCTCAAAAAAATCCTGAAAAGAAGTTTTGTTTTCAAGATGCTGATTTAAAACTGCTTCATCATAACCGGTAAGCCAGAAAATAATTTCGTCCACTTCCGCTTTTGTGCGGCCTTTTTTCTCCGCTTTCGTAATGTAATGCGGATAAACCGAAGCGAAGGACATTTTGTAAACGCGCTCGTTGTTTTTACTGTTCATTGCGGGAAGTTTAAGTGAAGATTTTTTAACCGACTCTAGAATTTACGCTCAATCACGTAATCCAGCATCAAATTCAGAGAATGTTTGGCTTCAGAATCCGGAAAGTCATTCAGAATATTTTTGGCTTTCTGCTGATAATCTTTCATCACACCGATTGCATAATCCAGTCCACCCGATTTTTTCACAAACTCAATGAGTTCTTTCACACGTTTCGGATTGTTGTTGTAGCGTTTTATCGTGTTGAAATAATATTTTCTGTCGGTTTCGTTGGCAGTTTTCAAAGTGTGAATCAGCGGAAGCGTCATTTTCTGTTCTTTGATGTCGATTCCGACCGGTTTTCCAATCACATTCGAACTCAGATAATCAAAAAGATCGTCCTTAATCTGAAAAGCCATTCCTGTAAAAGTTCCGAAATCCTGCATTTTCTTGGCGAGCTGTTCATCGGAAACATTCGACAAAACACCAATTTCGCAACAGGCAGCAATTAAAGTAGCCGTTTTCTGACGGATAATTTCGTTGTAAACATCTTCGGTAATGTCAAGCTTTCTGGCTTTTTCCAACTGCAGTAATTCACCTTCCGACATTTCGCGGATGGTTCTGGAAATCACGGCAAGCAAATCATAATCTTTATGATCGGTTGAAAGTAAAACCGCTTTTGAAAGCAGATAATCACCCACCAAAACCGCAATTTTGTTCTTCCAGAGTGCGTTGATTGAAAAGAAATTTCTGCGTTTGAAACTTTCATCCACCACATCATCATGAACGAGTGTTGCAGTGTGAATAAGCTCAATCATAGAAGCACCGCGGAAGGATTTGTCGGTAACTTCACCCACCAGTTTCGAGCACAGAAAAACAAACATCGGACGCATCTGTTTTCCTTTCGTGGTCACAATAAACCGCGTTACCTTATCCAGAAGCGGAACGTTGCTTTGCATCGATTCATAAAACTTCTTTTCAAAAAGTTTCATTTCACTTGCAATCGGATTTTTGATTTCTTCTACAATGTTCGCCACTTAATCTGCTGAATGGGTTTTAATAATTCAACAAAGATAATTTTTTTGATGGAATTTAACGGTAAGAATTTACTGGCCCGCTTTTTCAAATACTTTCCACGGAACAAAATATAGTGCCTGATCTGCATTGAAAATAACCAACCTGAATTCTTCAGCAGAAATATAGATTCCATCATCATTTACTGCAATTCCTTCAATTTGTCCCAGATTGGATGTGCTTCCCAGATAGTATTTTTGGGGCTTCTCCGTGAAAAAAACTCCGTTTCCGTCTTCTTTAAAAACTGAAAGGTAGACTTCCATTTTCTTGGTATAACCGATGACGTAAAGATTTCCATTAAAGTAAGAAGCATCCGTTGCAAGAAAACCAAGGTTGTAATTTTCAAGCTTCTGTGCGTTCTGTTTTTCTGTTCCAGCCGAAGGTTGAAGGACATAATGCGCCGTTTGGTACGACTGCCACTCTTTGGTGAAAAGATGTAAATTTCCGTTGCGGAAAATCATACTTTCAGCATCCCAGTTATTGGCCTGCGGTTTTCTGGAAAAATCCTGCTGTTCCGGATAATGGAATTTCAGTTCGGTTCCGCTTGAAACTGAATTTTTCTGAATTTTATAGATTTTCAGATCCGTTCTGGTTCCCCAGTTGTTCCCGAATTCACCGATGTAAAAATTCAGAGAATCGGAAGTGATGGCTTCCCAGTCGAAATTTTTCAGTCCGGTTTCATATTTCTTAAGAATCTTTCCTGAGTTTTTATCAATTTCAAAAATCTCCGAAGTGTTTCCGCCGTCGTTAAACGTGTAGAGTTTCCCGTCCATAAACGTAAGTCCGGAAGTTTCCCTTAAAGAATCCGAAAGTGTTGCAACCTTATATTTTTTGATTTTCAGCCACTGAAAATCCTGCTGTGCAGAAAGATTAAGGAAAATGAAGAACGAAAAAAGAAAAAAGATTCTGTTCATTCTGTAAAAAACGAGAATTTCTGTGAAAAATTACTCCGCAGTTTTATTGGCCAACTGTCCGCAAGCTGCGTCAATGTCTCCTCCTCTGCTTCGGCGGATCAAGACGTTAATTCCTGCTTTTTCCAGTTGACGGACGTAACGTTCTTCAGCTTCAACGCTTCGGTGATCAAACTTTCCTTCTCCGATTGGATTGTACTGAATGAGATTGACTTTGGAAGGTACTTTTTTACAGTATTTAATCAGCGCTTTGATGTCTTCATCTTTATCGTTGATACCTTTCCAGACGCAGTATTCATATGTAATTTCGGAACCGGTTTTCTGATACCAATACTGAAGGGCTTCCATAATTTCCGTCAAAGGAAATTTCTCTGAAAACGGCATGATTTCATTTCTGGTTTCCTCAATTGCGGAATGCAAAGACAAGGCGAGTTTCACCTTCAGTTCTTCATCCGCCAACATTTTTATCATCTTTGGAATTCCGGATGTGGAAACCGTGATTCTTCGCGGCGACATTCCCAAACCTTCCGGTTTTGTAATTTTTCTGATGGCTTCAACCACATTTTTGTAATTCATCATCGGCTCTCCCATTCCCATAAAAACAATGTTGGAGAGCGGTCTGTCGAAATACATTTTGCTCTGTTTGTCAATCAGCGCCACCTGATCTACGATTTCCGCAACGTCCAGATTTCTCATTCTTTTGAGTTTGGCCGTTGCACAGAATTCACAGTTGAGCGAACATCCAACCTGTGAAGAAACACAAGCTGTTGTTCTTGTTTCTGTTGGAATTAATACTGATTCCACCAAAAGTCCGTCGTGAAGCTTCACTCCGTTTTTGATAGTTCCGTCTTTCGATTTCTGCAGCTGATCTACCGAAACCGGATTGATTATGAATTCCTGTGAAAGTTTGTCGCGGAGATCTTTGGAAAGATTCGTCATTTCATCAATCGAATGGAGATTTTTGCTCCACAACCAGTCGTAAACCTGCTTCGCACGAAACGGCTTCTCCCCGATTTCTTTGAAATAATCGGTTAACTGATCGAGTGATAAAGTTCGGATGTCTTTCATATTTTTTGTACTACGTAAAATGTACAAAGTACAATGTAAATCTCCACATAAGCAGCGGAAATACATTGTACTTTTTACATTGTACTTTTTACAGTTATAAAATCAGCATTGCATCACCATAAGAATAGAATTTGTATTCATTCTTGATGGCTTCTTCATACGCCTGCATTACAAAATCTTTTCCGGCAAACGCTGCAATCATCATCAAAAGAGTTGATTTTGGCGTATGGAAATTAGTAATCATGGCGTTGGCAACACCGAAATCGTGTGGTGGATAAATAAATTTATTGGTCCAACCGTGATAAGGTCCGATTTTTTTGTTGGAAGAAACGGATGTTTCAATTGCTCTCATCGTGGTTGTTCCCACTGCACAGACTCTGCGGTTTTCTTCTACAGCTTTGTTGATGATATCGGCATTTTTCTGATCGATAATCGCTTCTTCAGATTCCATTTTATGCTTGGAAAGGTCTTCCACTTCAATTGGGTTGAACGTTCCCAAACCAACGTGAAGTGTTACCTCAGCAAAATTGATTCCCTTGATTTCAAGGCGCTTCATTAAATGTCTTGAGAAGTGAAGCCCAGCCGTTGGAGCTGCCACTGCGCCTTCATGTTTTGCATAAATCGTCTGATAACGTTCTGCATCTTCCGGCTCTACTGCTCTTTTAATGTATTTCGGAAGCGGAGTTTCGCCCAGTTCTTTCAGTTTTGAACGGAACTCTTCATAGGAACCATCGTATAAAAACCTCAGCGTTCTTCCTCTTGAAGTGGTGTTATCAATGACTTCAGCAACCAAAGATTCGTCTTCGGTAAAGAAAAGCTTGTTCCCGATTCTTATTTTTCTTGCCGGATCCACCAAAACGTCCCAAACGCGAGTTTCACGGTCAAGTTCGCGCAGCAAGAATACTTCAATCTTTGCTCCGGTTTTCTCTTTGTTACCGTATAGGCGCGCCGGAAATACTTTAGTATTGTTAAAAATGAAGAGATCATTTTCATCAAAATAATCTACAACGTCTTTAAAAAGTTTATGTTCAATAGTCTGGGTTTTGCGGTCCAGAACCATGAGTTTTGCTTCGTCTCTGTGTTCGGATGGATGTTCTGCCAACAGTTCTTCAGGCAGATGGAAATTAAAATCGGATGTTTTCATCAGGAAATAATTGTTTAATGTAGTCTGATGTAACCTCGCTTTCGCTCGGTTTCATAAAATTTACGGATTTTACGTTTAAAATTTAAGTCTGCAAAGATACGTTGTGAAAAAGGCAAAGTCAAGCGTTACAGAAACTATTTTCCTTTTGAAAAAATCTGTTTTTCTATTTCAATCTTTATCGGATTGGAAATTTTTTGAATTTTCTGCAGTGATTGAACCGTAGGTTCGTAGTACCAAAACTTGCTTGAAACCGATTCTATAAGATAATTTCTTTCGAATTTTGTCAGTGTTGCCCTGTTCACAGAATCAAAAAAAGACGGCAGAAACGGCGAAGCAAAGTCAAAATCGAACTGGCGCATCACAAAATGATAGGTCATTCTGGGTTCACCTTTCTTTTTGTGAAGATAAAAGCTTACCGAAACATCATATTTACCGTCCGGTCTCTTTACTTCCTTCACTTCGCTGGCTTTCTCGATAATTCCTGATGGCCGTACTTTTACTGAACCCGCATACCTGAACTTCATTTCATTATTCTCATCAGTGAGAACTCTGAAGTTGTGCTTCATATGATAATCGCTAATCATTGCCATCTGCTGCTTTTCGCTTTTTTCATAGATGGTCATTTTCACATATGGATTTTTCGAATCCAGAAAAGTTACCGATTCGGATTCCTTTGATTGGCCATACTGACTTTTATAAGTCAGCAGATAATCAAAATTGAACTCCTGAGCAAAGCCCAAAAATGAAAAAAGAAAAAAAGCGAAGAACAAAAATATTTTCATTGGTGATTTTTCTGAGTTAAGAAAGATTCTCGATCTATACATCATTTCACAACAGGTTTATTGACTGAAACTTTTAAATCTACAGCAGAATAACTTTTAAGTATTGACTGAACTGAAGAACTATGCGGAAAATGAGCAGTGAATTTACGAATCAGAAAATTTTCGTCTTTCGGAAGATTGCTTTTCACCCGAGAAAAGATGAACATTTTATCAGAGAAACGCATTTCTTTTGAAAAAAAGAACATCAGCTCACGCTCTGCCTTTTCAAGCTCAAATATCACATGTATATCGGGTTTTTTACCCTTTTTTGTATAAAAAAACTGGTAATCAAAATGAAGTGATCCCAACTGTTCAACTTCAGTTCTGCGGATTCGTGTATCACGCTTCGTAGAAAAAAGATGAGAGTCCGAATAGGTAAGATTTATCTTCAAATCCGGTGATTCTTCAATTTCTGCTGAAAAATAATGAGCAATTCCTCTACTTCTGTCCTGAATTATCGCACTGTAACTTCCGTCGTAAGCCGATTTTGAAAAAGACAAACTGTATCCCGGATCTTTCGAATTCACGAGCATGGTTTCGGTATGGGCTTTTCCGTTGAGACGCCCGGTAAGCACTTTAGTTTCCACCTCAGTGATATAATCAAATTCATACCGCTGCGCATTTACAAAAACAGACGCAAGGATTCCACAAAATAAAATAACGGCCTTCATATTTAATGTAAACTGAGAAAAGGTTTGATGGACTTCCAGACTTCTAATTTTGCATCCAGACCAACCGTATGCAATGGACTTGTTGAAGGTAATAAATAAACAGATACAGGAAAATCTCTGCCCAAAATTTTCTGCAGGTTTTTGTGTGATTTCTGCCCGTTGCAAAATATCGCCTTGATGTTCGGATGCTGAATCAGAAGTTCTTTGATTTCATTGGCTTCTTCATTGATAATCGCAGAATCCAGACTTCCTTTTCTCTCGCAGGAATCAATGACATCCCAAAGTGCGATGTGATGCTTTTTCAAAATGGCTAACCTTTCGGAATAATCGGTCGTGAATTTTTCTTCCGTCAGCTGAGAAATAATTTTCCAGAACTGGTTTTGCGGATGCGCATAATACTGCTGCATTTCTAAAGATTTGGCGCCTGGAATGGAACCGAGAATTAAAACTTCCGACTGCCCGTCAATTATTGGCGGAAACGATTTTATGCGCGCTGACTCCTTCAAGTTTTAATCTGCTTTATCCAAATTACTCCAGAACTCCAAAACTTTATCCTGAATAAACTGCGGCAAGCTTGAAAAATTTTCTGAAAAGATGTCTTTTTTATAGCCTGAATCTTTATCTGAAGAAATCTCATAAAAGTCTTTTCCTTTTGAGAAAATCAAGTGTACCGACTGCTGATTGAAATCGGAATCATTAAGCGAATACACCAAAATCGCATCTACACTTTTATCCTTATCATAGTCGGCAAAGACTTTCCGGGAACCCCACGCGCTGATGATGCCGTCGTGACGTACTGTTTTTTTCTTCACAAGTTCCCAATCTGAACCTTTCTTTGTAAACCGCTGAATATACATTTCATCGGGTGTCGCACCTTTTTCAATTTTTGAAAAGATAATTACATTTTCCTCGTTTCCGGGCGACGACACCTCTTCAACCTGAACAATCCTGACTCCCTCAAAAGGGAAATCTTTATACGAATCCGGGTGACGGATTACATTAGAGACCTGTGAAAAGGCAAGTCCGGAAAACAGCACAAAACCTAGAAAAAGTCTTTTCATCTTTTTACTATTTTAAAGCGTCTCCTTCAGCCAGCCGAAAAATTCCCGTTGCCAAACCAAAGCGTTGTGCGGTTTCAACACCCAATGATTTTCATCCGGAAAATAAAGGAATTTAGATTTTAAACCTTTTAATTTTGCCGTCTGAAACGCCTGATTTCCCTGTTCGTACGGAACTCTGAAATCCAGTCCGCCCTGAATAATCATAATCGGAGTATTCCAGTTTTGGGAATAGTTGCTCGGATTAAATTCGGTGTAAGCTTTTGGCGTTGGCTGATCCCACGGTGCGCCAATATCCCAATTGGCGAAGAAAAGTTCTTCAGTCGTTCCGTACCACGATTTCATATCGTACAGTCCGTTATGGGAAATAAAAGTTTTGAATCTGTTTTCGTGAACTCCGGCCAACATGTAAACGCTGTAACCACCGTAACTTGCACCAACTGCGCCCATTCTGTCACCATCTACAAACGGCAAAGTTTTGGCGTAATCTGCTGCGGCAAGATAATCACGAACAGGTTGTCCTCCCCAATCCTGAGAAATATCTTCATTCCATTTTGTTCCCCATCCAGGCATTCCTCTGCGGTTCGGTGCAACGATAATATAGCCGTTTGCCGCCATTAAGGCGAAATTCCAGCGGGTTGAAAAATACTGAGTTAATGCAGACTGTGGTCCTCCCTGAAGATAAAGCAAAGTTGGATATTTTTTATTCGGGTCGAAGTTTGGCGGATAGTGAAACCACACGCCCATTTCTTTTCCGTCCGAAGTTTTCACCATTCGCATTTCGGTTTTTCCCTGATCTATTTTTGCATAAGTTTCCTTATTTACATCAGTAACCTGCGTCATTTTTCCGTTTTTCGGATTCACAGAAAACAAATCTGCACTGTGATTGATATCCGTTCTGGAAACCAGAACTTCTTTTTTATTTCCGAAATAAACATCATTTACATCCCAGTTTCCGTTGGTTAACTGTGTAACCTTCTTGGTTGCAGGATTCAGTGCGAAAAGCTGTTTTGTTCCTTTAATGGCTGCAGAAAAATAGATGTTTTTGGAATCGTCGCTCCATGCAATACTTCCTGTTGCACTTTCGTCCCAGTCTGCAGTGAGATTGGTTTTCGCACCGGTTTTCCAGTCCATTATTTTGATGTCGTTCTTGTCAGCTTCGTAACCGTCCCTTTTCATTGAAGTGTAGAGCAGATATTTTCCGTCCGGACTGAAAACAGGATGATTGTCGTATCCTTTATTTTCCTCCGTTAAATTTCTGGTGTTTCCGGAAGCTAAATTGTAGGCAAAAATATCCGTGTTGGTAGAAGTTACATATTCTCTTCCACTGAAAGGTTTTACTACATACAGAAGTTCTGTGGAATCCGGGCTCCACTCAAAATCTTCGCTGCCGCCAAACGGACGCTGCGGAGAATCCCATGTTTTTCCTTCCAGAAGATCTTTGGCTTGAGCACCGCTTTCGGTTGTGTTTACAACAAAAACGTGGTTATATTTCCCTTCATTCCAACTGTCCCAATGACGGTGATTTAAATCGGTGTAAATCTGAGCACTGGAATTCGGAGTGTCTTCGTATTTATTTTTTCCGTACACTGTTTCCATCTGAACTTCTCTGCTGAACGCAATTTTTTTTCCGTCCGGAGAAATTTTTATCAAATCAGCATCGGCCAATGTATAGAATTCGGCCCAGGTTTTTCCGGCATCTTTTGAGAGAAAAATTTTATCCTCTTCTTTTGCGTAAAGTCCGTTTTTATCCCATTGAATAAGAGACTTCTTCCCCAAATCAAAGTTAGTTGCTTCCTTGCTTTTCAGATTCAGGAAGTAAGTTTTTGAACTTGATTTTTCGGTCTTCAAATCGGTTGAACTCAGTTTGTAAACCAGTGAGGAATTTTCCGGTGAGATGGCTGAAACTCCTAATCGGTTCATCGACCAGAGTATTTCCGGAGTCATAACATTTTGTGCATTCACCAGAAAAGGTGTTGCAAGAGCAACTATTGTGTGTTTCAATTTCATAGTTAGATCAAATATAATATTGTGTATTTGTTGATTAAATCTAAATTATTGCATAAGTCCGAGTTTCTCAGCTTCGGAAATTACAAAACTTCTGGCTTCTTCTTTATCATTCTGAATTTCGCCTTCCAGAATCGCTTCTTTCACTTTCTCCTTCAGAATTCCGATTTCCTTTCCCGGTTTGAGGTTGAACATTTCCATAATTTCCTCGCCCGTAATCGGCGGCTGAAAATTACGCACCTGGTCTTTTTCTTCCACTTCCTCTATTTTCTTCAAAACTTTGTCGAAGTTTCTCTGAAAACGTTCCTTTTTTGCGCCGTTTTTCGTGGTGATATCCGATTTGCACAGCGTAATCAGTTCATCCAGATCTTCACCGGCATCAAAAAGCAGTCTGCGGAGCGCAGAATCGGAAACTTCATCAGAAATCACTGCAATTGGACGAGCGTGCATTCTTACCATTTTTTCAACGAATT
Organism: Bacteroidota bacterium; assembly: GCA_023457935.1. Taxonomy (GTDB): domain Bacteria; phylum Bacteroidota; class Bacteroidia; order Flavobacteriales; family Weeksellaceae; genus JAEXBA01. The sequence continues at coordinate 10,683 of JAEXBA010000098.1, forward strand.
TCATTTCATTTCCAAGAGGTAGTTTCAGACGTTTGAAAATATGTTTTATCAGCTTTGAACCCAGAAATTCATGTCCGTGAAAAGTCCAGCCGCTTCCTTCAACGAATTTTTTAGTTGGAGCTTTTCCGATGTCGTGAAGTAAAGCAGACCAGCGTAGCCAAAGGTTTTCAGTAAACTGAGAAATATTATCAACAACTTCCAAGGTATGGTAGAAATTGTCTTTGTGAAACTGTCCGTCGATTTCATCGATGCCTTTTAATGCAGTAAGTTCAGGAAGAATTTTTTCCAGAAGTTTTGTTTCCTCAAGCAATTTGAGACCAACTGACGGTTTTTCCGACATCATGATTTTGTTGAACTCTACCATGATTCTTTCCATCGAAACAATTTTTATCCTTTCCGATTCTTCTTTAATCGCATTCAAAGAATTTTCTTCGATCTGAAAATCCAAAGTTGATGCAAATCGAACCGCACGCATCATTCTCAAAGGATCATCGGAATACGTTTGGTGCGGTTCCAAAGGAGTTCTGAGAATCTTGTTTTTCAAATCTTCCTGTCCGCCGAAAGGATCAATCAGTTCGCCAAAATTTTCTTTGTTTAGGGAAATAGCCATTGCATTGATGGTGAAATCACGGCGTTTCTGGTCGTCTTCCAAAGATCCGGTCTCTACATCCGGTTTTCTTGAATCTTCCGAATAGCTTTCCTTTCTTGCGCCTACAAATTCCAGTTCCAGATTTTCATGTTTGAACATTGCAGTTCCGTAAGTTTTAAATACCGAAACTTTTAGTTTAGGATTAATTTCTTCGGCAACTGCTTTTGCAAGCTCAATTCCGTTCTGTTCAGTAACGAAATCAATATCGGTTGGCGCTTTTCTTTTCATCAGCAAATCACGCACATAACCGCCGACAATGTAAACAGTTTGATTATTCCGCGAAGCGACTTCGGAAATAATCTTGAAAACTTTAAAGTTTCTGTTTTGTACGAGATTTATGGTCATCATGCAGCATTAAAGGGTTTCCCTCTGGAATTTTTGCAAAGATATGAAAACACGTTTCAAAACTTATTCTGCATTGAAAAGATCGTTCAGCGCTTCAGACATTGAAGGATGCGAAAAAACCTGATTTTTCAGAGTTGTATACGGTAAACCTGCATCCATAACGGTTTTTACAGTATTGATCATTTCATGGGATTCTGCACAAAACAGCGTGCAGCCTTCAATTTTCTTAGTTTTTTTATTGATAATGGCTTTCAGAAAACCGTCTGTCTGTCCCAAGATTCCGGCTTTTGGAATTGCAGAGGCCTGAATTTTACTTATGATATAATTTTCCGGTTTTTCCAGATCTTTTTCTTTCTTTCCGATGTGCGCCATTGGTGGATTGGTGAAAACAGCAGTTGCAAAATTTTTGCGTTTTTGTGTGGAAGTATAATCTCCGCCGAGAATCTGGTTTTTCACAATTCTGAAATCGTCCAGCGAAATGTAAGTAAACTGCGGCCCACCGTTAATATCACCGAGTGCCCAAATGTGTTTTTTATTGGTCTGAAGTTTTGTGTTCACTTTTACAAAACCTTTTTCAGTAAGTTTTATTCCAGCATTTTTCGTCTTCAGATTTTTAAGATGTGGTTTTCTTCCTGTTGCCACAAGAATAGTATCGGTTTTTAATGTGGAGTTTTTGCCGTTCTGAGAAAATTTGACTGAAAGTGTTTTACCGGTTTTCTCAATTTTTTTAACCTCGGCTTTTTTCAGAATTTTGATGTTCTGTTTTGTGAGAATGTCCTTCATTGTCTCTGCGACATCATTGTCTTCACGCTCAAGAAATTTTTCCGAAGCATCAAGAACGGTTACTTTAGTTCCAAAATCTGCAAAAATAGTCGCGAATTCCAAACCGATAAATCCTCCTCCAATAATCATAAGATTTTTTGGAAGCGATTTGATTTCCATGATGGAAGTACTGTCGTGAACTCCCGGTAAATCAACACCTTCAATAGGTGGAATATTCGGAACAGTTCCGGTATTGATGAAAATTTTCTCTGCGGTAATCTTAGATTTTTTTCCTGTTGAATCTTCAATTTCTACAGTATGTTCATCAATGAAACTTGCCGTTGCGTTGATTACTTTTACATTTTTTGTTTTAGCAATTTTCTCAAAATTTTTATCGCGAAGCTTGGATACAAAATCGTTTTTGGATGAAACAGCTTCCCTTAAAGAAACTCCTTTCGAGGCCTGTTCGCGAAGAAATTTTGTGGGAATACAAGCAATATTGATGCAGGTTCCGCCATACATTTTGTCTGATTTTTCAACAAGAACTGTTTTCTGACCGGCTTTACCAAGCTCTGCAGCAAGAGTTTTACCGGCTTTGCCAAAACCGATAATAAGATTTTCTGTTTTCAATTTTTACTTTTTTAGATTGCTTTAAAGCAGCAAGAATGAAACCACAAACCCAGTCGCAGATAGATTTTTCTCTGATTAAAACTATTCGCGAAGAACTTTGATGCGGCCGTCGCTCCAGACTTTAATCACTGATGAACCGGAATATTCAGAAACTTTTTCGCGGTTTTCTTCTGCGGCAAAATCCACCAGTTCAATAATTTCAGGATTGATATCAGAAAACTTCATCGGACTTTTATCTCCGCTGAAATTCGCGGAAGTTGAAACCAACGGTTTATTCAGTTTTGAAATCAGTTTTTTGCAGAAACTGTCTTTAACCAAACGAATTCCGATGCTTCCGTCTTCCGCCAAAAGCTCTCTTGGAAGATTTCTCGGGTTATCATAGACAATGGTCACCGGTTTTTCCGAAAGATCAATAATTTCCCAAGCCATTTCCGGAACGTCTACCAAATCCTGCAGTCTGCGCTCCGATTCAACAAGAATGATGACGGATTTTGATTTTTCGCGTTTCTTGATTTCAAAAATCTTCTGAATAGCTTCCACATTGGTCGCATCGCAGCCAATTCCCCAAATCGTATCGGTTGGATAAAGGATGGTTCCGCCGGATTTCAGTATCTCGATTATTTTTTCCATTATGAAATTTTCATTTTCGGCAGATAACGTTCTCTGATGATATTAAGGTGATGAATATTGTGGCCGACAATCAGCTTACCAATGGTTTCCACAGAAATTTCGTTTGCATTGGCAACACCTTTTCTGGAAAGCATTTCGTAATCTGCATGCTGAAAGAAAAGCGTACTGAGTTTACGGACCGACCGAAATTCATCAATAAGATCATCCATTTCATAACGGGATGCGTTGGAATATTCAGCAAAATGTTCTTCATCCCAATACGGAAGTTCCTTCAAATCATTTCTGGCAAAACAGAGCGCGCGGTAATTGAATATCTTCTCAGCATCAATTAAATGCTGAAGCAAAACACGCAGACTCCACTTTCCTTCTCCATACGAAAAACCTGCCGCTTCTTCCGATAAACTCTCAAAAAAAAGTTCGGTTTCACTTCCAATTAGCTGTAAATGGGAAATCCAGTTTTCAGAAGGAATCAAATCAAGATAACGCTGAATGTATTTTTGAAATTCTGTCATATTCAAAACTAAAAAAAAAAGAACAGACATTGCTGCCTGTCCGTTATTGTTTTAGGAAAATGCTCTTTCGAGATCGGCAATCAGATCTTCAATATCTTCAATCCCTACACTTAATCGTACCAAATCATCAGTAATGCCGATTTCCGCACGTTTTTCTGCAGGAATTGAAGCATGTGTCATCAGCGCAGGATGATTGGCAAGCGATTCTACTCCACCCAAAGATTCAGCAAGGGTGAACACTTTCAGTTTCTCAAGAAAACTTACGGCATCGGCTTTCGCGCCCGATTTAAAATTGAATGAAACCATCCCACCAAATCCTTTCGGCATCTGAGTTTTTGCGAGTTCATGCTGAGGATGAGAAGCAAGACCAGGATAAATAACATCCTTCACTTTCGCATGGTTTTCCAGAAACTCAGCAATTTTCTGTCCGTTTTCCGAGTGACGCTGCATTCTTAGCGCTAAGGTTTTAATACCTCTCAACACAAGATAAGAATCGTGAGGCCCCAAAATTCCACCGCTGGCAAACTGAATAAAATGCAACTGTTCACCAAGTTCACGGTCTTTTGTAATTAAAGCTCCCGCAATCACATCAGAATGACCTCCCAAATATTTGGTAGCGGAATGCATCACGATATCGGCACCTAAATCCAAAGGCTGCTGAAGATAAGGCGACGCAAAAGTATTGTCAACCGCAACCAGAATTCCTTTTCCTTTTGCCAAATCACAAACTGCCTTGATGTCAATCAGTTTCATCAAAGGATTTGTTGGTGTTTCCAGCCAGATCAGTTTGGTTTTTTCATTGATTTTTGCTGAAACATTGGAGACATCATCCATGTTCACAAAATGAAATTTCAGCTGATATTTCTCAAAAAGACGCGTAAACATTCTGTAAGTTCCGCCGTAAAGATCATCGCAGGCAATAATTTCATCGCCGGGATTTAATAACTTTAAAACACAGTCTATTGCAGCAAGTCCCGAACTGAACGCCAAACCTCTGGCTCCGTTTTCAATGCTTGCCAAAGAGTCTTCCAGCGCCTGTCTTGTAGGATTCGCCGCTCTGGAATATTCGTAACCGGAATGAACACCCGGAGATTTCTGAGCAAAAGTTGATGTTAAAAAAACCGGCACATTCACCGAACCTGTAGCTGATTCGTGATGCTGTCCGCCGTGGATCACTTTAGTATTGAAATTCATTCTTAAGATTTTAGATATTACATTTCAGATTTCAGACCATTCTAAAATCTGGTACTGCCTGATGTCTGAAATCTGACATCTGAAGTCTATTATTACATTTTTATCGCTGATTTTACCGCAAATTCCTCTGCCATTTCCTCCATCCATTTTGCAACGTCTTCTTCTCCAGAAGCTCTTTCGTAGGTATTGCCCAAGGAAACCAAAATCTGATGTATAAACATTTTCATCTGATCCAAAGGCATATCTTTCGTCCAGAGGTCAATTCTCAGGGCTTCCATTGCTTTGTCGTCCCAAACGGAAATCATTGTTGCTTTGGTTTCCTGTTTTTCCACGCCGCCGTCTTCGGCATTCCAGGTCATTCTTTCGGGAACGTGGTTTTCGTCGAGTTCAACGTCTATTGTAATTTGAGTTTTACGCATATTAATTGTAAAGTTGTTGAGTTGTAAAGCTGGAAGAGATTAAAAACGACTTTACAGCTTTACGATTTTTCAGGTTTATTTTTTGGGTTTATATTCAGACTGATTGAAGATTTCAGTAGCATTTCTCTGAAGGAAATCCTGAAGTTTTGTGTCCGGATTCTTCTCAAAGAATTTTCTGGAGATTTGCCAACCGGTGAAAATTCCGACTTGCGGTGAAGATTCTCGGTCGATTTCCGTATAGAATTTCGAGAACGGTCCGGGAGAAATAAAACGTTCCACCAGACGCGGATCTCCGCTGAACAGATAATCATTTTCAACAAAATAATCCCAGATATTCACTTCATTGGCCTGGCTCCATTCGTACTGTTTTGCTGTAGCGCTCATTTTCAGATGATCAGGAACATTCGGGATGAAAGCATCCTGAAGTGTCATGATTTTTCCGTTGTACACCATCTGATCCAGAAATTTCTGCTCGCTTCTGCTGTAAGGAACTATGTTAAAAGCAATTGCTTCTGATGTTTTCGGCAGAACATTTTCAGGATTCATGGATTTCTTGAAATACTCTTCAATACCTTTATAAAACTCACTTTTTTCTCCCATGAAACCGGAAATATCGATGAACAGAAAACCCTGCTGCGGATCGTACAATATCGGTTCCTGGTACATTTGCGTACTGGAAGAGAACGTATAGACTTTCGGATCTTTAAAATTGGGAAAATAGTGTCTGATTCGCGCAAAAAGTTCAGTTAAATCAGTTGAAAGTTTATTAAGATCGACCTTTGAAGCTGCGAATTTATAGGCTTTAATTTCCTCAGGATTTTTTCTTCTGTTTTCAAAAGCCTCATCCTTCACAGAACCCTGAAACCACGGATATTTAGACTGAAACTGAGCCAAAGGCACGCTTTCATCGAAATATTCCCTGGAAATATCGGTAATTTGGACTTTTTCCTGTGGAATTTCAACATTCACTTTCCAGATGTCTTTTGGATCTTTTTTGCAGTTGCTCAGCATTAAAAAACTAAAAACTGACAATATGAATATAACTGTATTTTTCATTTGAACCTCATCGTTTCGGCTTCGCCGTTTGCTTTATAAAAATTAAGAACTGTACATCCACATTTCGCAGATTTACCGCTTCCCAATGCAAAATTTATTTCTATTTTTACAATATAATTTGCTGTGCAAAAGTAAAGAAAATATGACAAAAAATTCCATTGAGACGCCGCGGCTCATTCTTCGGGAAATTGTACTTGAAGATGCCGAACGGCTCTTTCTGCTGGACAGCAATGCAGAAGTGATGAAATTCATTGGAGTTCCGGTCGCAAACGGTTTGTCCGAAACAGATGAAAACATCCGAAAAATCAGAAAACAGTACGAAGAAAATGGCATCGGCAGATGGGCGGTGATTGAAAAAGATTCTGGTTTGCTGATTGGCTGGAGCGGTTTAAAATATCTCACAGAAGAAATCAACGGCCATAAAAACATATACGATCTGGGTTACCGTTTTCTGCCTGAATTCTGGGGAAAAGGTTATGCAACAGAATCCGCAAAGGCGTTTTTGGATTACAGTTTCAACACGCTGAATTTTCCGGCGATTTATGCTCACGCACACTGCAGAAACGACGACTCCAACAAAATTCTGAAAAAAATTGGTTTCCGACAGACCGAAAAATTCGTAGATGATCTGGACGGAGCGGAATGTTTTTGGTACGAACTGAAAAAAGAAGATTACAAACAATAAATTTATGCAGACACAAAAAATTATAGATCATATCGTAAACTGGCTGAAAGATTACGCCACAAAAGCCGGCGTAAAAGGTTATGTCATCGGTGTTTCTGGAGGTGTTGATTCCGGTGTGGTTTCAACGCTTTGTGCAATGACCGGCCTGGAAATCCTCGCGATGGAAATGCCGATCCGTCAGAAAAAAGATCAGGTGAACCGTGCGTTGGAACAGCTTGATTTTCTTGCGAACAAATATCCGAACGTGGAAACCAAAAGTGTTGACCTTAACGAACCTTTTGAAGCACTCTATAAAACTTTCGACGTTAAAGACGACGAATTTCCGGCCGAAAAACTTGCTTTTGCCAACACCAGAAGCCGCTTGAGAATGCTGACGCTGTATTACTACGGACAGATTAACGGACTTTTAGTTTGCGGAACCGGAAACAAAGTTGAGGACTTTGGAATTGGTTTCTACACTAAATACGGCGACGGCGGCGTTGACGTTTCACCGATTGCAGATCTCTACAAAACCGAAGTGTATGAACTGGCGCGTGCACTGGATTTACCGGAAAGCATCAAAAACGCTATTCCGACCGACGGACTTTGGGATGTTGACAGAACCGATGAACAGCAGATTGGCGCTACTTATCCTGAACTGGAAAAAATTCAGAAAGAATGGGGAACCAAAACAGAAGCCGATTACAACGGAAGAGATCTTGAAGTGTTCAGAATTTTTTCCAGGATGCACAAAGCGGCGCAGCACAAGATGAATCCTATTCCGGTATGCGATATTCCGGAAGAATGGAGAAGTTAATTGAAAATGGAAAGTTGAAAGTTGAAAATGATGAATTCACAAAAAATCAAGATATTTCTTTTCTTTATTATTGGTGCGGTTTTGGGCGGTTTGGTGATGCATTTCTGCAGTAATTATTCGATAGAAAAGAAAAAAGATACCGTTCAGTCTGAGGTTGTTTCAAACCAAAATAATAATGGAAATTTTCAGCAGAATAATGATTCAAACGGAAATCAGAACAACACGGATATTGATGACTTAACTGAGGAAAAAACAGTAATTGACTATGTAAAAGCCAACCGCAGACTTCCGGATTATTACCTCACCAAAACCGAAGCCAGAAATCAGGGTTGGATTGCTTCCAAAGGAAATCTTTGCGACGTTTTGCCGGGAAAAGCAATTGGCGGCGACAAATTTTCGAACCGTGAAAAACAGCTTCCAAAAGACGGACAGTATTTCGAGGCCGACGTAAATTACAACTGTGGAAACCGCGGCGCAGACCGAATTGTTTTTACCAAAAACGGTGATGTATGGCTCACTCATGATCATTACAGGAGTTTTAAGAAACAGTAAAAATACAATGAGAACAACCGCTCTTTCCGGATATTTCAGAAGATATTTATTCTTTCTTGCTGTCATTCTCACAGCTGTTTCGTGCAAACAAACGAAATCTGACCATTTTCCTGATTCCGCAAAAAATATTGAAAAAACAGTCTTAATTCAGCCTTTTGACGACCTCAGCAAAGCAAAAGTACAGTATGTAAGCAATGAAATACGGAAAGTTTATCCGAATATCAGAGTACTGCCTCCGATTCCGATGATTACGGAATCTTATTATGCTCCCAGAAACCGTTTCCGGGCAGATACCATTATCAGAAAACTTAGAAATCACGCAAAAAGCAATGAAGTAATTTTGGGTTTAACCTCCAAAGACATCAGCGTTACCAAAGGAAAATTTGCTGATTTCGGCGTGATGGGTTTGGGTTACAGACCGGGAAATGCGTGTGTTGCCTCAAATTTCAGAGTAAAAAATGATGAGCAGTTTTTCAAAATCGCAATTCACGAACTCGGACACACACAAGGCCTTCATCACTGCCCGGAAAAAACGTGTTTTATGCGCGATGCGGAAGGCGGAAACCCAACCGATGAGCTGAAAGACTTCTGTCCGAAATGCAAATCGTTTCTCAAAACCAAAAACTGGAAGTTCAGTTAATTATCAACTCAAAGCAAATAACATCTTTCAAAAATGAAAACAGTTTATATCGATTTTACCGACATCGGCGACTACGAAGATTTTTATGCACAACTCAAGGTAAAACTTACGCTTCCCGATTATTTCGGTGACAATCTGGATGCACTTTTCGACTCATTAACCGGATTTGTAGCGCTGCCAGTTCACATAGAATTCGTAAATTTGAGTGTAGATCAGCTGGAAACTTTTGAAGATCTTTTAACAACGCTTGAAGATGCGGAAGACGAGGTTGAAGGCCTTACTTTTTCGTATTTTCTTGAACAGTATGAAGATGAATAAAATACCGTTCCACCGGTTTTAATGTACCTAATAACAATAACTGATAACCAAAAAAGAACACAATGAACAAGTACTCCATTGAAGCGTTTATTCAGGAAACGAAAGAAAATCCAAGCGAACATGATTATTTTGAGCTGGAAAAACCTGAACTTCTGGAAATCAACCTCAACAATCAGTCAGTCTGGACAAAAGCAGGAAGCATGGTGGGTTACACCGGCAACATCAGTTTTGAGCGGCAGGGAATGCTTTCGGGCGGCATCGGTAATCTTCTGAAGAAGGCCATTTCCGGAGAAGGTTCAAAACTGATGAAGGCGCAGGGAACCGGAAGACTTTATGTGGCAGATTCAGGCAAGAAAGTGCGGATTCTTCATCTTAACAACGAAGTAATCTGCGTAAACGGAAATGATGTTCTCGCCCACGATCAGTCGGTTAAAAGCGATATTACGATGCTGAAAAGCGTTGCCGGAATGATGTCCGGCGGACTGTTTCAGGTAAAATTATCAGGAACCGGACACATCGCAATTACAACACACGGCCATCCTATTACACTGTTGGTGACCCCAGACACGCCGGTTTTTACAGATCCGAATGCAACGGTTGCATGGTCGGGCAATTTAAGTCCGGATTTAAAAACGAATGTTTCATTTAAAAGTCTGATGGGAAGAGGAAGCGGAGAAGAATTTCAGATGAAATTTTCAGGCAACGGATGGGTTCTGATACAGCCGTATGAAGAAATATACTACGCTCAGAAATAAATCATTTAAAAAACAGTTCCCAATTTTAAAACACAATTAAATGAACATCAGTGTGCTATGAAATTTAAAACTTTTTTAACAGCTGAAAATGCTGTTCGGGACTGTTTTTTGCATTAAATACAAACAAATAAATATTATGGAAATACTTATCAATTCAGACAACCACGTTGAAACCGATCAGGCAACAAAAGATTATTACAGAGATGAACTTCAGAGTTCTCTTGAAAGATTTGACGAATATGTAACCCGTTTCGAGGTTTATTTTTCTGACGAAGCAAGTAACAAAGAAGCGGAAGGCGACCAGAAATGCGTTATTGAAGCCAGAATGCGAGGGAAAAATCCGGAAAGAGTGGTGAATAATCATTCCAATCAGAGAGCAGCTTTTGACGGTGCCGTTGACAAAATGAAAAAAGTTTTAAGCAAAGCTGTTGAGCAGCAACGCGGTTACTAAGCCAATTGAACAATATTTAAACTGAAAAAGGTGTCAAAATTTTGACACCTTTTATTTTTATAGATTCTGAATAACTATTCAAAAACTTCCACAATCGGTTCACCAATGTTTCCGCTTGGGTTTTCGATTTTGAGAATCTGTGCTAAAGTTGGCGCAACGTCCGTCATGTGATAAGGTTTTGCACTTTCTCCTTTCTTGATTCCTTTCCCCATAAAAATCAGCGGAATGTGTGCATCGTAGGAATTCCAAACGCTGTGAGTAGTTCCTTTTTTGGCGTAATTCGGAAGCATTCCGTCGTGAGAAATTACCTGAATATCACCGCTTCTCTGCCAATTGTAACCGTTGATAATTCTGCTTTTAATTGGTTCCGGAATTGGCGAAGAACCCACTTTTTTAAGATCAACGGCGTATAAAACTCTCGGATCTTTATTCAGTTGTGTAATGATTCTGGTTTTGATTCTTTCTTCGTCCAGACTGTTTTCTCTGATCAGGTTGTGGTTAATGTAAATCTGATAATTGTCTACAGCCATAATCAGTTTTTCGTGCGCAAACTGTTGTTTCAGGTCTTCTTCAAGGTTTTTCTGAAGTCCGTCATCAAAAAATCCGGTAACCATTTTGTTGGCTTTCATGTAACCTTCTGCATGTGCAGCGCCATGATCTGCCGAAAGAAAAACGATGTATTCCCCTTTTCCAACTTTTTTGTCAAGCATCGAAAAGAAGTTTTCCAGATCTTTATCCAGACGCAGATAAGTATCCTGAATTTCTATGGAATTCGGTCCGAAAGCATGACCAACATAATCGGTTGAAGCGATATTGATTGCTAGAAAATCGGTTACTGCATCTTTTCCCATCTGATAGCCGTCCAATGCAGCTTCAGCAGCTTTCAGCGTTAAAGAATTTCCGAAAGGCGTTGTACGGATAATACTTTTCTTTTTTGCATAATCTGCAGCAAGGTTGCTGTAAGGAAAAACCGGAGAAGTGGAACTTCCCAGATTATGTTCCCATGAAACATTATCGGCTGTACTTTCTTTGTATTCACCAATTGGCTTAATTGTATTCCAGCCGTTGGCAACCAGTTTTTCGCCCCAGTTTTGTGCGTTGAAATTTTTCAGCCACTGCGGAAGATCGTTCATGTAATAGGAACTCGTTACGAAATGTCCGGTTCCTTCATCAAACCAGAAAGCTCCCGTCGGATTGTGACCTGCAGGTAAAATAGAAGCGCGGTCTTTCAGAGAAACACCCACAACTTTCGATTGAAAATTCGTGGAAATTCCCAACTGATCGGTAATTGTTGTACTCCATAACTGATGTGGAGAATGCGCGCCGATTTTTTCTGAAGACGCTCCAACTCCTTTTACTTCTTTGTCGGTTGTACAGTAAACATCTTCACCGGTTTCGCGGTCTGTCCAGTTGTTTCCGGCAATTCCGTGAATGGAAGGAACAGAACCTGTGTAAATGGCAGTGTGTCCCAAAGCTGTAACGGTTGGAATATAATCAATCATGACGTTGTTCAGGTTGTAACCTTCGTTCATGAGGCGTTTGAAACCGCCGTTTCCGTAATGGTTTTCGTATTTGTAAAGGAAATCCCAACGCATTTGGTCCACTACAATTCCGACAATAAGTTTTGGTTTGTCGGTTGTAGAATTTTTTGTTTTCTGCGCATTGAAACTTGCTGTTGTAAACAGTGCCAGCACGAGAATCTGAATTTTTCTGAACATTTTATTTGATTTGCTAAGTGTAGCAAATTTAAGGTTTAGTTTTGAAACAAATATGAACGGAATCTGAACGAAAAACTTCCTGAGTTTTTAGCCCCGATGGAAATGAAAATCCTTTTTTGTGAGAGGATATGCCGAACAAAAAAGATTGCAGTGTACAGCGGGACTTCTTTTGTAAGAATTCCCAATGTTGAAGCTTCCAAAAAAAGAAAAACGCCCCCAAAAGGAGCGTTTCTGTTTATCTGATTACCGAATTGTTACAGTTTCAAATCGCCGTTTACGTTTCTTACCGCGTCTGCTGCTTCTGCAAATTTTGCTTTTTCAGCGTCTGTTAACTGTACATCTACGATTTTTTCAACTCCGTTTTTGCCGATGATTGCAGGAACACCAAGGCAAATGTCGCTTTGTCCGTATTCGCCGTCCAGCATCAAAGAGCAAGGAATCATTTTTTTCTGGTCGCACGCAATTGCCTGAACCATTACTGAAACCGCTGCACCTGGAGCGTACCAAGCAGAAGTTCCCAAAAGTTTTGTCAACGTTGCACCGCCCACTTTCGTTTCCTCGATTACGTAGTTCTGTTTTTCGTCGCTAAGGAAGTCGGTTACAGGAACTCCGTTTCTGGTTGCTTTGCTCAAAAGAGGAAGCATTCCTGTGTCGCTGTGCGCTGCGATTACCATTCCGTCCACATCAGAAATCGGCGCTTCCAAAGCTTCTGCCAATCTGTATTTGAAACGTGCGCTGTCCAAAGCTCCACCCATTCCGATGATTCTTTCTTTCGGCAATCCGGAAGTTTTGTGAACCAAATACGCCATTGTATCCATTGGGTTGGAAACCACGATGATGATTACGTTTGGTGAATGTTTTACAAGGTTTGCAGTAACTTCTTTTACGATTCCTGCGTTGATTCCGATCAGTTCTTCACGCGTCATTCCCGGTTTTCTTGGGATTCCGGAAGTAATCACTGCAACGTCTGAACCTGCAGTTTTGGAATAACCGTTTGTAGAACCGGTGATTTTTGTATCGAAGCCGTTCAAAGATGCAGTCTGCATCAAATCCATCGCTTTTCCTTCAGCGAAACCTTCTTTAATGTCTACCAAAACAACTTCAGAACAGAAGTTTTTCATGGCAATGTACTCTGCACAAGATGCTCCAACGGCACCAGCTCCAACTACGGTAACTTTCATAATTATTTTTTATTTAATGATTTTTTAAATGGAATTTGTAGAATAAATTCTGATTTCCAAATTTACGAAATGTTGAAATTTTGGACAATTTTTGAACAGGGCTTTTTTAAATACTGTTTCAGACAAACAAAAAAAGCAGTAAATTTGAGTGTACAATCTCCTGGATTTTTTCAGATCGCTTTAACCCAAAAAATAATGAAAAAGCTCTTCTTTTTTTGTCTGTTGTCCTCTTTTTTTTCCCTTTCTGCACAAACTCTTGAAGAGAAAGCTGCCGAAGCCACTTGCGCATGTCTCAAAAGCCTGCCGAAAGTAACTGAAGATGCTTATACGAACTGTATGGGTTCTTCGCTGGCAAATGCATTGGCTGAAAACGCCGACAAAAAGCAGGTGAAAAAGAAAATAAAAAAAGTCAACAGGATGCTGGAAACCCTTAAAGCAATACAGGCAAAACTCGACCAGACCTGTAAGGTCGAAATTGTGAAAGATCCTGTAATCGCAAAAAGGGATTCGGTTTACAAAAGCTATCCAAGTGCCGAAAGCCGTGAGCTGTATTTGACCGGTAAAAAATTTATGGAAAAGGAAAAATACCGTGAAGCTATTCCGTTCTTTGAAAAGGCAGTTTCAGAGGCTCCAAATTTTGTGCTTGCGTGGGATGATATGGCGAAAAGCTACCGAAACCTGGAAGACTACACGAATGCCGTAAAATACTATGAAAAATCGCTGGAAGTTTTTCCGCAGGGTGAATTTGCACTGCTGAACGGCGCTGTTGCATACGTTAAAATGAACAACTATTCAAAAGGCAGGGAATTCTATTCCAAACTTGCGGAGTATTATCCTAAAAGCGGCGAAGGTTATTTTGGTTTAGGAAGAATTTACGCACTACAGGAAGACAATGAAAATGCACTGCATAATTTCTGTAGGGCGCTCAAGATTTATCACAGCGAAAATTCTGACTATAAAAAAGATGCCGAAATGCTGATTGCCTCCATTTACCAAGATATGAAGAAAAAGGGGCAGGAAGACCGGTTTATTAAAATCGTACAGGAATACGGAATCAACTTCAAATAATACCGGCAAAAAAACTGTTTATTAAATAAAAATTCCTTTTAATCTTCCTTCTCGAAATATAATCGGTAAAATTTCCCTTTTTCATCCTGTCCGGTTTCAATCATTTTTCGGTCACCATGCACGTAGATGTGAAAGTTTTTGTCGAGTTTGATGATGGATTTAAAATAACGCTGGTTTTTCTTCACTGCCGAAGTATTGATCGGGAATTCTTCTGAAATCGAAACCTGCATTTCCTGTTCATAATCGGTTTTGAAATTGGTAAAACTCTCGATTACATTTTCATCCTGAAGCACTTCTTTTGTAAATTCATCGTAGTCGAACTGCTCTTTTTCCTTGAAGAAATTCAGGGATTTATTCAAGAAATCAGCTTGGTCGGCTTTGGAAACCTCAAATTCTGTCGGTAATTTTTTCGTTATGTAATCTTTATATACCTGCAAAGTTTCCTGCGTGTGAAAATATTCATCGTCGCGTTGTTTTACCTTCAGGAAATCCTCAAACCAATAGTATTCATCGCCGTTCTTGTTATTATCCACCACAGAAACTGCAAAACCGGATTCTTTAAAATTATTGTAAATCAGACAACCTTTATCAAGTTTTGAAAGTCCGATTCCGTAATCTTTTTCAATATCAAAAGTTTCTCCCTCCGGAAAAATTTTTAGGAATGGATTTTTATTTTCGGTTTTGAAAATTCCGATTCTGTCAATTTTATTTCCGTCCGCATTTTCTTCGCCTTCAAAATAACAGATGAACACTTCACCACTTTGAACACGCGGATTTTCGGTGATTTCATAAAGATGTTTTGCAATATTTTCGCTTTCCCAAACAAATTTTTCCGGATCTTCAAAAACTTCTGAAACCGAAGAATATATCGGATTGTTCACCAAATAAGAATCGCTGTAAAACTGAAACTGTTCTTCGGATTTAAAGGCCTTCAAGAAAAAATCGGAAAGCAGTTCCTTCATCTCATCTTCCAGTTTCAGCTCTTCCTGAGAAAGAATTAAGGATTCCTGATTGATTTTATTTCCGACACGGTGAACAATTATTTTCGACAGCATTTTCTGAATTTTTAGAGGTGCGAAGATAAAGTTTTCAGAAAGAGATTTCCAAAGTTCGCTGGATTTATTTCTGAATTTTTGAAACGTCAAATTCATAATGATTTACACGAAAAATTCATCAGAAAACCTGAATGTATTTGATTTCAAAAAGCATGTCATAGATAATTTCAAAGGCATTGAATCGGATTTCAGCTTAAAATTTGCTATCATTGAAAAAAAGAAAAAAATGAAACTTTCCATACTCGATCAAGGACCAATTTCCGACGGACAGACTCCACAAAAGGCACTCGAAAATATGCGTGGAGCGGTAAAACTTGCCGACAAACTTGGCTACCACCGTTTTTGGTTTGCCGAACATCACAATACGCCGGGTTTTGCAAGTTCTGCTCCTGAACTTTCTATTGCACATTTGGCTGGACAAACCGAAAAAATCCGTTTAGGTTCGGGCGGAACAATGATGATGCATTATGCGCCGTACAAAATGGCGGAAACTTTCAAAACGCTTTCGGCTTATGCTCCCGGAAGAATTGATTTCGGTGCGGGAAGAGCTCCTGGTGGCGACGGAAAAGCGATTATGGCTTTGTCGGAAGGAAAGGATACAAGATTTCAGGATTTGTACCAGAAACTATCGGAAACACTGCAGTTGATGAAAGATGAGAACGGTGAAGATTTTTATAATCAGAACG
>JAEXBA010000099.1 GCA_023457935.1 Bacteroidota bacterium
GATGCTGATTTGGGTTTAGGCTGTGGTTTGCCGACGAATTTTGCTAAAATCAAAAAAGGAGATACCGTTGTCGATTTAGGAAGCGGTGCAGGTAACGACTGTTTTGTAGCACGTGCTGAAACAGGAGAAACCGGTAAAGTTATCGGTATTGATTTTACTGAAGCTATGATTGACAAAGCCAGAACAAATGCCGAACAATTAGGATTTAATAATGTGGAATTCCGTCAGGGAGATATTGAAAAAATCCCGATGACAAGCAAAGTTGCGGATGTTGTGGTAAGCAACTGCGTGATGAATCTCGTTCCGGATAAACCAAAAGCGTTTGGTGAAGTGCACAGAATTTTGAAACCGGGTGGACATTTTTCGATTTCGGATATTGTTTTGGTGGGCGAACTTCCTGAAAAAATAAAAACCGCTGCGGAAATGTATGCCGGTTGTGTTGCAAGTGCGATTCAAAAGGAAGATTATTTGGGAATTATTCAAAATGCAGGTTTTAAGAATGTTCAGCTGCAGAAAGAAAAAGTGATTATTGTTCCGGATGATATTTTGAAAAATTATCTGAATGATGAAGAAATTCAGCAATACAAAAATTCTTCCACAGATATTTTCAGTATCACAGTTTATGGTGAAAAGGAAAAAGAATGTTGCGGAACCGATTGTTGTAATTAATTTATTTAAACAGCGTTGTTAGAGCTTGAAACTCTGACAACGCTCCCAAACAAAGTAATAAAAAAACATGTTTCAGAACCTTAAAAACTCAATAAAGAAAATTTCAGAAATCAAAGTTTCTGATGACAGAAAAACCGTGCTTAATCCGCTCGCAGAATTCATTCAAAACAAACTGAAAAACAATGAAATCATCAACCTGAATTTCATCTGCACGCACAATTCTCGCAGAAGTCACTTATCACAAATTTGGGCGCAGACGATGGCGGAATATTTCGGTGTGAAAAATGTTTTTTGTTACTCGGGCGGAACGGAAGCTACTGCAATGTTTCCAAAAGTAGCAGAAACACTTGAAAAACAGGGCTTCCAAATTCAAAAAATTTCGGAAACCGAAAATCCGGTTTATGCCGTTAAATTTTCAGAAAACTGTCATCCCGTAATTGGATTTTCCAAAAAATATGATGATGTATTTAACCCGGAAACCGGCTTTGCAGCGATCATGACGTGTTCCAACGCCGATCAGGGTTGTCCGTTTATTGCCGGTGCAGAAAAACGAATTTCTGTAAAATTTGAAGATCCGAAAATTTCTGACGGAACACCGGAAATGGATGAAACGTATTTTAGGAGAAGTTTTGAAATTGCTTCCGAAATGTATTATGTCTTCTCAAAAATCCGAAAGTAATGTCTGCAAACAACTGCAATCCTGTTTTAGAGCGCAAAAAACTTTCATTCCTCGATAAAAATCTGACACTTTGGATTTTCCTGGCGATGTTTTTGGGTGTCGCGATTGGTTATTTTTTTCCGGGTTCGTCAGAAATCATCAATCGGTTTTCTTACGGAACGACAAATATCCCTTTGGCTATAGGACTGATTCTGATGATGTATCCGCCGTTCACCAAAGTGCGTTATGAAGAGTTGCCGGAAGTTTTTAAAAACACCAAAATTCTGGGAATTTCACTACTGATGAATTGGGTAATCGGCCCGGCTCTGATGTTCCTTTTGGCCTTAGTTTTCCTTCACGACAAGCCGGAATATATGATCGGTTTAATTTTAATTGGATTGGCAAGATGTATCGCCATGGTTATTGTTTGGAACGAACTTGCCGACGGAAACCGCGAATATGCAGCAGGTTTGGTCGCTTTAAATTCTATTTTTCAGGTAATTTTTTACAGCATTTATGCCTACGTTTTCATTACTGTTTTACCGCCACTTTTCGGCGTGAAAGGTGTGGAAGTAGATATTACAATCGGGCAAATTGCAGAAAGCGTCGCCATTTATCTGGGAATTCCTTTTCTTCTTGGATTTCTTACGCGATATTTTTTGCGCAAAGCCAAAGGCGATGCATGGTATAACAACGTTTTCATCCCGCGAATCTCTCCGGTAACACTGATTGCGTTGTTGTTTACAATAGTTTTAATGTTCAGTCTGAAAGGTGAAAAAATTGTCCAGATTCCGTTTGATGTATTGCGAATTGCTGTTCCATTATTGATTTATTTTGGATTGATGTTTCTTGTAAGTTTCTTTTTAGGCAGAAAAATGGGAGCTGATTATTCTAAAAATGCCGCGATTTCATTTACCGCAGCCGGAAATAATTTTGAACTTGCCATTGCGGTTGCCATTGGAGTTTTTGGCATCAGTTCGGGACAGGCATTTGCGGGTGTGATTGGTCCGCTCGTTGAAGTTCCGGCCTTGATTGCTTTAGTGAATGTGGCTTTTTGGCTCAAGAAAAAATGGTATTCAGAAAAAAATTAAAAAATGGAAAAATACAACCGAAAAGAACACTGGGAAAACGTGTTTTCTACAAAAGCGGAGAATCAAGTAAGCTGGTATCAACCAAATCCCGAAACATCTGTTAATTTTTTCATTGAAAATAAGATTCCGAAAATTGCGAGAATTATCGAAATCGGTGGCGGCGATTCCTATCTGATTGATAAACTTTTGGAATTGGGTTATGAAAATCTAACTCTTCTGGACATTTCTGAAAATGCCATCGAAAGAATTAAGAAAAGACTGGGAGAAAATTCAGAAAAAGTAAGATTTATTGTTTCTGATGTTTTGGATTTCCATCCTGAAGAAAAATTCGATGTGTGGCAAGACAGAGCAAGTTTCCATTTTCTGACAGATTCTTCTGAAATAAAAAAATATGAAGAAACTGTTGCTTCCTCTTTGGCAAAGAATGGCTTTCTGTTCATTGGAACATTTTCGGAAAACGGCCCGTTGAAATGCAGTGGTTTGGAAATTACACAGTATTCAGAAGAAAAATTTGAAAAGATTTTCTCAGAAGATTTTGCAAAACTTAAATGTTTTAACGAAAATCACAAAACTCCTTTCGAAACCATACAGAATTTTATCTTTTGTATTTTCAGAAAAAAGTAACTATTAAAGTTTCTTAAAAATTTTGATTTAATAGAAAAAAATAGTTAAACTTGTACTAATAAATATGTAACGCAATGAAAAAGTTCTTTAAAGACCTCGTTACACGTTTGATGCGAAAAAGATAATCTAAATTGAAAAAGAAAAGGCTTGACAATATCAAGTCTTTTCTTTTTATACGTTTTTTTTTTGTAAAATTCAAGACTTTTCATTGCTTTTTTCTTAGCTATCTTTGCGCCTTTATTTTTTGTAAAACCCCATTAACACAAATGATTTTTAATTTAAAGCAATTAAATCATTAATAAAAAATAATAGGTAAAAGTGATAGAATGAAAAAAAGGATTTATGCAGCAGGAATAATACTGTTTTCAGCATTGGCCACAGCCCAGGAAAAGGATATTGAAGAAGTAAATCTGTTTGGAAAATTTCTTCAGACCCCGATGAAAGAAGCCAATCTTAACGTAACGCTGATTCAGAAAAAAGAGATTGAAAATTCTTCTTCAAGAAGCATTGACGAGCTTTTGCAACAGGTAACAGGACTTGATATCAGAAGGAGAGGTAGCAATGGCGTTCAGAGTGATGTAAGCATCCGCGGCGGAAATTTCGAGCAGGTTTTAATTTTGGTGAATGGAATTCGCATGAATGATTCGCAAACCGGTCATAACTCGATGAATATTCCGGTAGATCTCAGTAATGTTGAAAAAATAGAAATTATTAAAGGTGCTTCAGCCAGACGATTCGGAAACAATGCTTATGGCGGCGTAATTAATATCATCACCAAAACTTCGGCAGAGGAAAATGTACAGATTTCAGCTGAAGGCGGAGATTTTTCTACGTACAGACTGGGTTTGGCGTCAACATCCGGAACAGATAAATTCACACATAATTTCTCGGCAAATTCAGGCAGTTCAGAAGGCTACAGACATAATACCGATTACAAAATCCGCAATATTTTCTATCAAAATGCTCTGAAAATTAAGAATGGAAAAGTAGGGTTTCAGGCTGGATTTTCGGACAAAAAATTTGGTGCAAACGGCTTCTATGCTTCACCGCTAGCCACAGAACAGTACGAAGAAACCCAGGCATCGGTAGTTGCTTTAAGTCATCAGCAAAAATTTGGTAACATCAATCTGAATTCAGCTGTTTCGTGGAGAAGAGGTCAGGACATGTATGTTTTCAACCGACAGAAGCCGGAAATCTACCGGAACATGCATATCGGAAACAATGTTGGCGCAGAAATCAATGCAGATTACAATTCTACCTTAGGAACAACCGGTTTGGGAACCGAGCTGAGAAAGGAATTCCTGGTGTCCAATAATCTGGGAGAACGCGAGAGATTTGTAACGCAGATTTTCTTTGAGCATCATTTTTCACTTTTTAACAACAAACTTGAGCTGACACCCGGAATTACCTGGGCGAATTATTCAAACTCGGGAAACTTCTTTTTTCCGGGAATTGATGCAGGATTTAAGATTAATGAAGCAAACCGTGTTTATGCTAATCTCGCGAAGGTGAGCCGCATACCTACTTTCACAGATCTTTATTATGTTAGTAAAACTGAAGAAGGCAATCCAGATCTTAAGCCCGAAACCGCTTTATCGTACGAAATCGGTTACAAATACAACCGAAATCAAACCTCTTTTAAAGCCAGCTATTTTGGGCGTAATACAGATAACGCAATCGACTGGACAAAATCAGATGTAGCCGCCAAATGGAAAGCCGAAAATATCGGCAGCATGACCGCCAATGGTTTTGAAACCGAAATCTCCCAGTATTTACTGCGAAATATTTTCAGAATTGATTTGGGCTACACTTTTATCGACAATAAATTTAATAAAGTTCAGAATTTTTCTCGGTATACGCTCGATAATCTGAAACATCAGGTGACGGCAAAACTTGCCACCCATTTTGGGAATATTGAACATGAAATCGCCTACCGTTACAATGAGCGTGCTAATTTTGGAAGCTTTAACATTTTAGATACCAAACTGAGCTACAGACACGATCATCTGAAATTTTACACCTTAATAAACAATCTTACCAATACCCGCTATACTGAAACCTTTGGAGTTCCGATGCCGGGAAGATGGTTTCACGTTGGTTTTACTTACAATATTCAATATTAAAAAATGCCGCTTCATGCGGCATTTTTAGTATTTTTCAATCAGGTAGCGGTAGGCTTTCATGTATTTGTTGAGTCTTTTCAGATCTTTTTCAGAAATCGGCCTGTTAAATCGGCGCAAATCCATATTATCACGCAAATCATTCAGTTTAACGGCAATTGCAAGTGGTGAGCGTTCCGTTCTCTTGATGAAATCATCATAATTTTCATCCGGATCAAGTTTCGTCACACATTTAACGGCAAACAAAATATACTCAGGAAATCCCTCTGCGCGCAGATAATCAAAATCATAATCCGGACAGTCTTCCACAACATCGTGCAGAACGCCGACAATTTTTTCGTCCAGCGTTTTTCCGTAATTCATCACCCGCATCACGTGTCCAATGTATGGCGCGTCGTATTTGTCCGTTTGTCCTTTATGTGCTTTATCTGCAATTCGGATGGCTTTGTTTAAGAGTTCTTCTTTGGTCATTTTTGAGTGTTCAGAATTTTGGTAAAAATAAAAAATGCCCCAAAATTTTGAGGCAGAAATTCTATTTTTTTTCCTTTGGCTCAGGAAGTTTTTTAAGTTCCGGAATTGCAAGTTTCTCGCGAGTTTTAATAGCATTTGGAATTGGAATAATTTTATCCGTTTCCGGCCTTTTTATCAGCATCGAATACAGTTCCGGATTTTCTGGGTTTTTATTCAGAATTTTATACAGCGAACTGTCTTTGATCACAAGAGGTTTTTTGAAATCTACTTTGTTTAATGCATTCAGTTCAGGTAATTTATATTTGAGCGAATCCAGTTTTATTTCGGGAAGTTTTTCCTTTGGTTTTTGCTGGGAAAATGCCAAACCAGAAATTAAAATGAGAGCAACTGTTAAGATTTTCATTTTTTTTTTGTTTTGAGTAAAGTGAGGAAATAATTATTTGCCGCTCTTCATGCGGTTGTCTTTTTTGCAAAGCATCATAAGGTTATCTTCAACGGTAAGTCCGCCGTCTTTCCACGGAATGACGTGGTCGCCTTCCATTTCTTCAAATTCAAAGTGCTGTTTGCAGA
>JAEXBA010000100.1 GCA_023457935.1 Bacteroidota bacterium
AAGAAGTGGAATATGCATGGGAAATGATGCGGCGCGGAACCGGTGCCGACAGACAGCTGCGGATTTTTGACGAAACCGGCGATCTGAACGCAGTGGTAGACTACATGATTGCAGAAACAGAATACGGCATAACACACACCAACGAGCTTTAATTATAGATTTCGTAATTTTGCAGCACAATTTTTGTAATTTTTTCTGAATGAAAAGTATAAAACTGGCCCTGCTGGACATGAATAACAACCATGCGAATCAGGGAATGCGCAACATAAAGGAAATTTCGCAGGCTTTTAAAGAAAATGCCGAAGAGAATATAGAAATCGAGGTTTTTGACGTCCGTTATAAAAACGAAATGCCAACGGTTGAAGATTACGATATTTTTATTTCATCAGGCGGCCCGGGAAATCCTCACCGCGAAGGATACGAATGGGAACAGAAATTTGCAGACTTTCTTGATGAAATCTGGAATTTTAACAAAGAAAATGAACAGAAAAAATTCCTCTTCCTGATCTGCCATTCTTTCCAGCTGGCAAGCATTCACTGGAAGCTTGGGAATATCTGCAGAAGAAAATCGTATTCTTTTGGTGTAATGCCGATTCATAAAACCTATCAGGGAGAAGATGACTATCTTTTGAAAAATCTTCCGGAACCGTTTTACGCTGTTGATTCAAGAGCATATCAGTTCATAGAGCCCAACCATCAGACCCTTGAGGAAATGGGCATGAAAATTATGGGTCTGGAAAAAGTACGTCCGCATATTCATCTGGAGCGTGCAGTGATGGCAATACGTTTTTCCGCAGAGATTTTCGGTACGCAGTTCCATCCGGAAGCTGATCCAAAGGGTATGATGAAAAATCTTGAGGACGAAAAGAACAAAGAAGCAATGATTGAAATGTATGGTTTGGAAAAATATCTTGAAACCGTAGACAGAATGGACGATCCCGATAAGATTCTTCTAACACAGGCACAGATTTTACCGCGCTTTCTGCAAAATGCCACCGAACAGATTGTGAAGGAATTTGAAATGGCTTGAAGGACAGATAAAAAATAAGATCAACCGGGTTTTCGCCCGGTTTTTTTTATTTCGTTTCGCTATTTTTATTAAATTTAAAAACCAAAACAGAAAACGATGATTACAGAATACAGAGAACAGTTCAACCGGGAATTTTCACAGGAAAAATATGCTGAAGTACTTCAGAAATTAACTGAAAAAGGCGGAATAGAACCGCAGTTCAGGGTTTCCGAAAGTCCGGTATTCCTTACCAAAGATTTTCAGAACAAACTGTACGGCGCTTGCGACAGCATCATCAGGCAGATCAAAGCGATGAGTGATGAGGAACTTTCCAAAGCCATACCTGCCGACTGTAATGTACCGAACGACACCAAACAGCCTCATTTTTTCACAATTGATTTCGGAATCTGCCAAAATGAAAACGGAACTGTAGAGCCCCAGCTTATTGAACTTCAGGCCTTCCCTACACTTTACGGATTTCAGAAAGTTCTTCAGAATACCTTCTGTGAGCTTTATCCTTTCATTCAGGAACTGAAACCGGCCATTTCGGATGAAGAATATTTTGCTCAACTAAAAAATCTTATTGTCGGCGGCGAAAATCCGGAAAATATTGTTCTTCTTGAGATATATCCGGACCGGCAAAAAACCAATATAGACTTTTATATTACCGAGAAGAAACTGGGAATCAAGACGGTTTGTCTTACCGAAGTAAAAAAGCAGGGCCGTAAACTTTATTACAAAAACAACGGACAGCTTACCGAGATTAAAAGAATTTACAACCGTGTAATTTTTGATGAACTTGACAGAATTTCTGATCTGAAAACAGAATTTGATTTCCGTGAAGATCTCGATGTGAAATGGATTACCCATCCCAACTGGTTCTTTAAGATTTCAAAATTCATTCTCCCAAAACTGGAGCATGAGTTTGTGCCGAAAAGCTATTTCCTGAACGATTTTCCCGAAACTGAAAATCTTGAAAATTTTGTTCTGAAACCTTTGTTTTCTTTTGCCGGAAGCGGTGTAAACCTCAACCCAACCAAGGAAGACCTTGCCGCAGTTGAAGACAGATCCAACTACATTCTGCAAAGAAAAGTAAGTTACGCACCGCTCTTTAAAGATCCGGAAGGCGGCATGTCGAAAGGTGAAATCCGGTTACTCTATATATGGCCGGAAAACGCAGATATGCCTGTACTGATGGAGCATCTGGTAAGAATGACAAAAGCAGCCATGGTGAATGTGGATTTCAATAAAAAAGATGCGATTTGGATTGGAGGATCTACTGCTTTCTTTGAAAAGTAATCTTTCAGCTCTAACAAAAGGAAATTCCGCACTGTACTGCGGAATTTTTTATTTTAAAAGAAGTTTTCTACATGTTAAAAAAGCATTTTAAGCCCTAAACCGTTTTCGTTATTTTGAACGTAAAAAACGGGAACAAACTTCTTTCCACCGGAGTTTTTATAATTGTTTACAGACTTTCTCATCTGGCTGTGACCAGAAATTTTCATAATTAAACCCGCTCCCATTCCGGCCAGGCCAAGAATCAGGGGAACGGGAGTGCCGTTAGATTTTACTTCGCCACTGCCGTTTATAACATTATTTTTGGAGGCAGCGGATAAGTTCAGAATTCCACCCACGACAAAGCAGGCAGCACCACCGGCAAGAAATGCAGTTCCGGTATTGTTCGTTTTCTTTCCTTTAATAAATAAAGGATCGTTGGTTGCCAGAAGAAAATCGCGCAGTTGTGGAGTATCCGCTTTTTTCATACGCTGTTCCAGTGTTTCCGGTGCAGGATTTTCAGCGTCAGTTTTTTCGCCTTCCTTTACTGCAACCACAGATGCATCATACACAAATTCCGTTGCGTTGGTTTCCGCATTGATATAAGTAATTTTCCCATTTTCGTAACGGAGATCCCTGTACGGAACTTCAGAATTATTCTTTAATACTAAAATGCCTTCCTGCGAAGCTTGGGGAATAGTCGTTTGAGCAAAAACAAACGCTGAAATTATCAGACTGCAGAATGTAAAAATTCTTCTAAAATTCATATCAATAAATGTAAAAATTCAGTTTTGATTGCGAATTTAACATTCTGCAACGTTTACCGCAATGGCAAGTCCGCCCTCTGAGGTTTCTTTGAACCTTTCGTTCATACTCTGGGCTGTTTCCCACATCGACATGATGACTTCATCCAGCGAGACTCTGGCCTTGGACGGATCTCCTTCAATGGCAATATTTGCTGCTGTAATTGCCTTTATAGCGCCCATTGAATTTCTTTCGATACACGGAATCTGAACGAGTCCGGCAATTGGGTCACAGGTGAGTCCTAAATGATGTTCCATAGCGATTTCTGCAGCCATCAGAACCTGAGCCGGCGTGCCGCCCATAATTTCCGTAAGTCCAGCCGCGGCCATTGCCGAAGAAACGCCTACTTCTGCCTGGCATCCGCCCATCGCTGCAGATATTGTCGCATTCTTCTTGAACAGGGTTCCGATTTCTCCGGCCACGAGAATAAAACGCACGATATCATCATCGGAAACAAATTCCGTAAAAGCCTGTGCATACATGAGAACGGCCGGTATAACACCGCTTGCGCCGTTTGTGGGTGCCGTAATAATTCTTCCGAAACTTGCATTTTCTTCATTTACAGCCAGCGCAAAACAGCTTACCCATTTATTGATATTGGTAAAGGTTTCCTCCGCATCTACAACCATTTGAAACCATTCATCGATATTACTGTACAACTTTTCTCCAAGAAGCTTGCGGTTAAGATCCGGAGCTCTTCGGGAGACATTGAGGCCGCCGGGAAGTATGCCTTCCTTGTTGACGCCTTTATAAATACATTCCTTGATCTGCTGCCAGATATAGAGCGCATGTTGGCTGGTTTCTGCTTCGGTTCTCCAGGATTCTTCATTCAGAAAAATTAAATCCGAGAAGCGTTTCAGACCAAGCTTTTC
Source organism: Bacteroidota bacterium (assembly GCA_023457935.1). GTDB lineage: Bacteria > Bacteroidota > Bacteroidia > Flavobacteriales > Weeksellaceae > JAEXBA01. Next base: position 3,961 of record JAEXBA010000100.1, read on the forward strand.
GATATTCCGCAGAATATCGCTGCCGCTGTGGCATGGGTAAAGCGTTCTTACACAAACCTTCTGCATCGAGCTTTCATGCTGGGTAGCAATAAAACCGCCTCCAACAGAATAATAATCCTGAACCAGTTCTGTACCGTCATTAAAAACCGCACGGAATACCATTCCGTTAGGATGAAAATCCAGTGTTTTCTCCCTGTTGAGAATCAAATGCTTTCCCTGTACAAAAGGAACTTCCCTTTCACCGCCAAGCAGCAGTTTTTCAGTATTTCTAATGGTTTCGATCTTACTGCCGATGGTATTGGTATCGATGGTTCGGAAGTTTTCACCGGCAAGGCCAAGCATTCCGGCGATGTCGGTTCCGTGGCCTACGCCAGTTTTGGCGAGCGATCCGAAAAACTCAACAAAAATTTCATCAACATCCTGAAGTTGCCGGTCGGTAGCAATCTGTTTGATAAAGTTTGCAGCTGCATTCCACGGGCCCATTGTATGGGATGAGGATGGCCCGATTCCTACTTTTATAATGTCAAAAACACTGATGGATTCCATAAATTAATTCAAAAGTAAAAACTAAGGTAAGAAAAATACTTCTGACCTTTTAACCGATGCAGCACAATTGAAAATTTTAATAGATTTTAACAAATTATGTCTTGCATATTAATAAGCCGAATATTACATTTGTGTATTAGAATTAAATTTTTTTCATCATTAGTGTTTTAAGCCCATTCAGCGTCATCCGCCGAATGGGTTTTTACTTGAATACTTTTTCCAGAATCGCCGAAACCTCTTTGCTTCTGGTGGCGGGAAAAAGGTGCGTTCCTCCTTTGATGATAAAATCAGGCCGGCACCTGCTGATGGGAAAAACAATATCCCTGTCACCCAGAATCTGGATGACTTCGGGCGTTTCTTCGCTTTTCCACGCTGTTATCTTCTCAATACTCCATTTAAGATAATACGGATCGCGTACCGTGAAATACTGCAGAAGTTTTGGATTTTTGGGATCGATGAACTTCCTGATCATCGAGTACACTTTCGCACTGCTGTCATTAAACAGCCGAACCGGCAAATATTTAGGAAGACCTGTCAGTTCACCTGCCTTTATGAATTTCGATTTTTCCTTTTCCGAACGGATGCTTCCCAGAATAACTATTTTTTCAGCGCGTTTGATTTTATTGATTTCCTGAACAATTAAACCTCCAAAAGAATATCCCAGCAGACAGAACGGTTTTCTGTCATCAATCTTTTCAGCAAAACGCATCACATAATCCTGAAACTGCTCTCCTTTTTCGGGCATCAGCCAGTCCAGGAAAACCACTTCAAAAGAGTCGGGAAATTTCAGCTTTTCCAGAACTTTGAAATCGGCACCGAGGCCGCTGATGATGTAGAGTTTCTTTTTTTCCATTCTGCATTCAAAATTAGAAAATAAAAAAGAGCAGAAAAAATCTGCTCTTCACTCTTTTCTTACATGATATTTAGTGTGTAGATGCCTTAATCTTTAAATCAATCTCATCCTTGATCAGATAATCCTTGATGGATGATTTGTAGAACACTTTAAAATCCTGTCTGTTCAGGGAGAACTTAGCAGATTCGAGTTCCGCAACCAATCCGTTGGTTCTGATATGGGCCGGGAAAGAAATGGTTTTTCTGATTCCTTTTATTGTAATGTCACCAATAACCTCGTAGTTATAGTCATCGTTTTTCACCTGAAGAATTCTTTTGATTACAAACTTTGCAACCGGAAACTTCTTCACTTCAAAGAAGTTGCTGCTCTTAAGGTCGTCTGTAAGTTTTTTCTGGTCTTCACCTGTTAAATCTGTAGCTTCCAGCGTTCTCATATCAACGGTAAATTCACCACCGACAAGGTCAAGATTCTTGAAGATAAACTTACCGTTCTTCATTTTCACGAAACCGGAATGCGTGGTTGCATCAGATCTTACGACTTTGTGACCCCACCATCTCACTTCCGACTTGGCAACTTTTACAGTCTTGATACCTCTTTTCTGGTTACTTTTCTGAGCAAATGCAAAAGACACGCTCAGCACACACATCATCAATAATAATATTCTTTTCATTACTTCTTTTTTATCAATAAACAAATATATAAAAACTATGTTAACACTTATAATTATTTACAATTTTTTCCCTATTTAGCGCTGAATTTCACATGCATTTCCACCTCGTCCCGAATGATCATATCTTCAAAAACATTGTAAGTTAATCCGAAATCCTGCCTGTTAAAACTGAAATCTCCGGAAACAAATTTCAGTGTATTGCCTTCCCACGTAATATTAGCCGGAAAACTGATGGTTTTCGTTGTTTTCCTGATGGTCAGATTCCCGGTTACAATGCTGTTAGTACCTTTCCCTGGCTGATTTTTTACGGAAACAATCTTGAAAAAGACCGTCGGATAATTGTCAACATCAAAAAAATCATCGCTTTTGAGATGGTTTTCCAGATAGATTTTCTGCCGGTCGCCTTTCATATCATCAGCTACAATGGTTTTCATGTCGAGAATGAAATTGCCGCCGGTTATCTGTCTGCTTTTGTTCACGGTAACATCTCCGGCCTTCAGCTGAACGGTTCCGTAATGCGAAAAAGCATCACTGTTGAGCGCCTTATAAGCTTTCCATTGTATTTCAGACTGCTTCACTTTCAGGTTCTGACCAAAAACTGTTGCTGAAAACAGGATCAGAAAACTCATCAGTAAAATCTTTTTCATCAGATTGTTTTTTAAAAAAAACTTCAACCGTTTGATTGAAGTTATTGCATTATGTTAAATTGAAATCTAAAATTTATTCCTCAGAAAAGGCACCGTATGTTGCTGCACCGTTCATTACCATCTTCTCGTTCACCAACAGATAAATCGGAATTCCCTTGAGTAAACCTTCCATTTTATCGCTGATTTTGAACTTGTTATAGAAAGTTTCCTGATTAATCCTGTCGCGGAACAGCATCGGAATATCACCGCCAATCAGAAGCCCGCCGGTTGCTTTAAGTTTCAGAACCAAACTGTTTGCTTCTCTCGCAAGGAATTCAAGATAAGTTGTAATTGCGATATTGCAGATCTGCTCGTTTTCTTGAGTCGCTGCTTCGTACAGACTTTTATAGAATTCGGTACCTTCATCGCGGAGACGGTTGATGAAACTTTCGCTTTGAGGATGTCTCTTTTCGTCGCGAAGGAAACGGTAAATATTGAACAGACCGTTTTTCGACAGTACCGATTCCCAGCTTACAATTCCGTAAATCTTATTCAGAAACTGATAGAATTCCACTTCCACGGCAGTTCTGGGTGAAAATTCTGAATGTCCGCCTTCTGTTGCAAACGGACGCAGATATTTTCCGTCATAAAAAAGACCGGCCTCTCCCAAACCTGTTCCCGGAGAAAGTATTGCTACATTTCCTTTGGCTTCCTGATCACCCTCGTAAACCGGAATTAGACAGTCGTCGGAAAGACTTGCAAGGCCATAAGCTGATGCTTCCAGATCGTTAACCAGATACGCTTTTGCAATTCCTGTCTTCTGGCTCATTTCCTCAGTGTTCAGCTGCCACGGAAGTCTCAACGAAACACCGTGTCCGTTAATAACCGGACCGGGAAATCCTACAGAAATTCTAGAAATATCTGTAAGACCGAATTCATCCACAAACTGCTTTACCATTTCCGAAAAGCAGCCGTATTCCTGTGTGGGATAAGATTTTTCGCTCTTCAGAACTGTTTTTCCGTTCTCGGTAAGATAATGTCCCAAAGCGGTAACTTCTTCCCGCATATCTGCAGCAATCAGTTGAACACCATTGTTGGAATCATTTTTAACACCCGGCAGAAACACGGGAAATTTGGTAGTAGAAAGCATATTTTGTGACTTTAACCAAAGATAGAAAGTTTACATAAAATAAAAAACCTTTTCAATAAAAAATTGAAAAGGTTCACATATAATCGTGTTTACGAATTATTTTCCTAAAGGAATGTTGTAAGAAACTCCTACACCCAATGCTCCTGCATTATAGTTCTGACCTGACATTTCACCTTCATTACCTGTAAATACTTTCTGATACTGAAGTGCAAAGTTCCAGTCGTTATTATGGTATCCGATTTCCGGCTTGATATAAAAACCTCCGTCCGGACGGTTAGCAGAACCTGCGTTAGATGCTACTTTTTCGTCACCCACGATAAATCCGTAACCCAAATCGGTTCCAAAATAGAATCCGGTATCTTTCGGATAAACTCTAAGCAAACCTGCTACAGGTACAACCCCGAAATCATTGTTGTTATATCCGTTATTGTCTTTACCAAAGTAATGCGTATAACCTGTTGCAACACCAAGCCCGAATCCGGGAGTTACCAAATGCTGATAAGCAACATCAAGTCCTACTGCTGCGGATGCGTTCTCAGACGGAACTGCCAATCCTACATTAGCACCAACTTTCAGCATATTTCTCATTGAAATGTTATCGAATTTTGCTGCCTCTGAATCCTGAGCTGAAATTACACCTGCGGTTAAAATACCTAATCCTAAAATTGTTTTCTTAATTGTCTTCATAATTTTAAATTTTACAATCCTTTTATTTTAAATTTTACTGAGGTGGTATTTGAAAATAATGTGCCACAAAACGCCAAATTTCGCCAATTAACACTACAGAAAAATGTAATTATCTGTATTTCAATATATTATTTTTTAAACATATGTTTAATTGTATAAACTTTTCATAATATTATGAAAGAAAATGGAGGCATTTTTAAATGAAAAAGTCTGTTTTTTTATCAAAACAGACTCAATTCCTAGCCGGATTATTAATAATTTTAACTTAAACCTGTTATTGTACCTTCTTTATCAATGGACATTCCTTCGGCCGCGGGGACATTCGGCAATCCCGGCATCCTCATCATATCACCAAGAATCGGAATGATGAATCCGGCGCCCGCCGCAAATTCAAATTCACGGACGGTTACTTTGAAATTAGTGGGTCTTCCGATTTTTGTTTCATCATCACTCAGCGATTTCTGGGTTTTCGCCATGCAGACCGGCATCTTGTCCAGTCCTAGTTCATAGATAGACTTCAGCTGGTTCTTCGCTTTCTGCGAATAAACGGCCGTGTCGGCACCGTATACTTCACGTGCGATGGTTTCAATTTTATGTTCAACCGGTTCTTCTACATTATATAATGGTTTGAAATTGTTTCCGCAGTTTACCGTACAATGAGCAACATCTGCTGCCAGTTCCGTCATTCCCTCACCGCCTTTGGTAAATTCATCGGCAAGAATGGCTTTAACACCTAATTTTTCACATTCATATTTAATGAAACTGATTTCTTCTTCCGAATCCGTCGCAAAATGGTTGATGGCAATTATCGGTTTCAGATTCCATTTAAAACCGTTTTCAATATGTTTTTTAAGATTGTCGATGCCCTTTTCCACAAACTGCAGATTCGGAATTTCGTACTGCCCTTTTTTGGCACCGCCATGATAACGCAGTGCGCGCACCGTTGCTACAATTACATATGCGTCGGGTTTCAGGTTTCCGTAATAACCTTTAATATGAACGAATTTTTCAGCGCCAAGATCGGCTCCGAAACCAGCTTCCGTCACCACATAATCTGCAAGAGACAATCCCATTTTTGTTGCAATAATCGTATTGGTTCCCTGAGCAATGTTGGCAAACGGTCCGCCATGAAGAATGGCCGGATTGCCTTCCAAAGTCTGTACTAAATTCGGTTTAATGGCATCTTTAAGCAGAATTGCCATCGCTCCTTCGGCCTTCAGATCTCTCGCATAAATCGGTTTCTTATCAAATGTATAGCCGACGAAAATATTACCCAGTCTTGTTTTCAGGTCTTCAAAATCTCTGGACAGACAAAGGATTGCCATCACTTCTGACGCGGGTGTGATATTGAAGCCTTCCTCACGCACTATTCCGTTGTTGGAGCCGCCTAAACCGACAACAATATGACGCAGTGAACGGTCATTCATATCCATCACTCTTTTCCACACGATTGTTCTAGGATCGATATTGAGCGAAAATTTCTTATTCTGAAGGTTATTGTCAATCAGCGCAGAAAGCAGGTTATTGGCCTTTTCTATTGCAGCAAAATCTCCCGTGAAATGCAGGTTGATATCCACCATCGGAATAACCTGAGCATAACCGCCGCCAGCCGCTCCGCCTTTAATCCCGAAAACCGGCCCTAAACTGGGCTCACGGAGAACAGCAACAGCTTTCTTCCCGATTTTGTTCAGTCCGTCGCAAAGACCTACTGAAACCGTAGTTTTACCTTCACCCGCTGGCGTAGGATTGATCGCAGAAACCAAAATCAGTTTGGATTTTTTGAGTTTTTCTTCGTTAATATATTTAAGGGGAAGTTTTGCCTTGTATTTGCCGTAGTATTCAAGGTCGTCTCGGTCGATTCCGATTTTATCGGCAATTTCGCGGATATGCCGGATGTCGGCGGCCTGCGCTATTTCAAGATCTGTTGGAAAGCTCATAATCTCAGTTTTGATGTTCCCTCAAAATTACGGAATACTTACCTTGTTTGAAAATTCCGGAGTGTGCAAAAAGTCAGTTTAGAGCAATTTTAATGAGCATCATATATTTAAATAAAAAAGCCTCACTTTCGTAAGGCCTTATATTTTTACAACGCTGTTTTTTTAGCGATTGCTTTTTCCTGCTGTTTGCGGTTTTGTCTTTCTTCGAATTTTTTTACAATATAACCAATTGCGAAGGGCGCAACCCACATCAGTATTCTTCTTAAAAGTGCTGGATTCATAATTTAATTTTTTATACTGTAAAATTAACAAAAGCTGTACCGAAGTGTTTTCAATATTTCATGAAGACTTTACATCATAAAAAAACCGCTTCAGATTTGAAGCGGTTCTTATTATTTATCCCTGTGGCTGATCCGGAGTGTTTTCGGATTCATTCAAAGGTTTGAAATCTGCATTCGGCTCTTTTCCGGTTGCAGGTCTTTCCTGTCTTGGTTTTCCTTCTGGTCTTGGCGGACGCGGAAGTAATGCCTTTCTGGAAAGTCTCATTTTCTTACGGTCATCATAACCCAGGAATTTCACTTCTACCATATCGCCTTCTTTGTAAGGAACTTTTTCTGTTCTTTCCCAGGCTATTTCAGAAATGTGAAGAAGACCTTCAGTTCCTTTTGCAATCGCGATGAAAGCACCGAAATCCATTATTTTCACAACTTTCCCGTTATACGTTTCACCTACAGTCGGAACAAAGGTAATTTCGTTGATTCTTTCAATAACGTTGTTGATTTTTTCACGGTCGGTTCCGGCAATTTCAATACGTCCGATTTCACCGATTTCTTCAATCGCAATAACGGTATCCGTATCTTTCTGAAGCTGCTGAATAATTTTTCCTCCAGGTCCGATAACAGCACCAATAAACTCTTTAGGAATTTCAAGGATTTCCATCTTCGGAGCGTGAGGTTTAACATCAGCTCTTGGTTTATCGATTGTTTTAAGAATTTCATTCAAAATATGAATTCTTCCTTCTTTTGCCTGCATCAAAGCCTGTTCCATGATATCCATTGTCAATCCCTGGATTTTAATGTCCATCTGACAAGCGGTAATTCCGTCTGCAGAACCGGTTACTTTAAAGTCCATGTCTCCAAGGTGATCTTCATCGCCTAAGATATCGGAAAGTACTGTGAATTTTCCTGATTTTGGATCCGTAATCAGACCCATTGCAATTCCGGAAACCGGTTTTGTAATCTGAACACCTGCATCCATCAACGCCAAAGTTCCGGCACAAACTGTTGCCATGGAAGATGAACCGTTAGATTCCAAAATATCAGAAACTACACGGATGGTATAAGGATTTTCGTGAGGAATCATTCCTGCCAAAGCTCTCTGAGCCAAGTTTCCGTGACCAACCTCTCTTCTTGAAGTTCCTCTTAAAGGTCTTGCTTCACCCGTTGAGAACGGCGGGAAATTATAATGTAGAAAGAATTTCTCATCATAGTTGATGGCTACTGAATCCACCATGTTTGCATCTTTTACAGAACCTAAAGTTACCGCAGTTAACGACTGAGTTTCACCTCTAGTAAAGATTGCAGAACCGTGCGCTCCCGGAAGATAATCGATTTCTGACCAGATTGGACGGATGGTTTTAGAATCTCTACCGTCAAGACGGATTCCGTCATTCAGAATCATCTGACGCATTGCCTCTTTCTCTACATCGTGGTAATATACTTTAACGAAAGGTGTAACTCTTTCCAATTCTTCCGCATCATCCACATACTGAGCAAGGAATTCTTCACGGATTTCCTTGAACTTTTCAGCTCTTTCTTCTTTTGCAGAAGGTGTTTTTGCCGCAGCATAAACTTTATCATAAGTTTCTTTCCAAACTTTTTCACGGATTGCTTCGTCGTGAATTTCGTGAACGTAATCTCTTTTGGTTTGAGAAGCCGGAACTCTTGCAGCAAGTCTTTCCTGAGCTTCGATCTGAATTTTGATTTCTTCGTGAGCGAATTTAATGGCTTCAAGCATTTCCTGCTCAGAAATTTCCTTCATTTCGCCTTCAACCATTACGATAGAATCTTTCGTTGCTCCAACCATAATATCCAAATCTGCTTTTTTCAGATTTTCGAGCGAAGGATTTACAGAAAGTTCACCGTCGATTCTTACCACTCTAACTTCAGACATCGGTCCGTTGAAAGGAATATCAGTAATTGCAATTGCTGCGGAAGCTGCCAAACCGGCCAAAGCTTCAGGCATTGTTACATCATCGTAAGAAATCAGGGAAATCATTACCTGAACTTCTGCGTGGAAATCTTCAGGGAAAAGAGGACGAAGAACTCTGTCCACCAATCTCATGGTTAAAACTTCATCATCAGAAGGTTTTGCTTCTCTTCTGAAAAAGTTACCCGGAATTTTTCCTCCTGCGTAGAATTTTTCTCTGTAATCTACAGTTAAAGGAAGAAAATCAACACCAGGATTTGCTTCTTTGTTGGCTACAACCGTTGCCAAAAGCATGGTTCCGCCACATTTTACTACTACAGATCCGTTTGCCTGTTTTGCTAAACGTCCTGTTTCGATGGTAACTTCACGACCATCTTTTAATTGAAATTTTTCAATAATTGCTTCTGGAGCACTCATAAAATTTTCTGTCTTTTACACTCCGTATTGAGTGTGTTAAATATTTAAACTCTTTAAATTTTCGTGTGCAAAGATACGAAAAAGGAAGGAACAATGCCGTAATTCATTAATTATCTGAAACATTGTAACGGCGGAGAAATAAACTGTACTAATCAGAAAAACACAAAATGAAAATACTTCTTAAAACTGAATATTTTTTCCTTTTCCTGCTCGGAATTTTCGCCTTCTCGCAAACGGGGTTTTCGTGGTGGTGGTTTGTCGGACTGTTTTTCCTTCCGGATTTATCGATGCTTGGTTATGTGATTAATCCAAAAATCGGCGCTTATTTATATAATGCCGCTCATTATTTGGGAACTGCGGTCATCTGTTTCATTCTTGGCAAATACCTGAACAATGCTTATCTGGAAGTTGCAGGAATTATTATGTTCTCACATTCAGCTTTTGACAGAATTTTGGGTTACGGCTTGAAATTCACCGACAGTTTTCAGAACACCCATCTTGGAAGAATCGGTAAAAACTGAGATTTTTAGGAATTCTTCATCATTTTTCAAGATTCCCATATTGATCTATGCGTGGCATAAATCTGGAATTTATTTTAACAAATCATTAAAAAATAAAAATTATGGGAATTTTATGGACGCTCATTATCGGAGCAATTGCAGGTTGGCTTGGCGCACAGATTTTTAAGGGCGGAAGTCTAGGATTAATCGGAAATATTATCGTCGGTATTATCGGTGGATTTATTGGTTACTGGCTTTTAGGATCCACTTTCGGAACGGAAATAATCGGTCAGATTCTGACAGGTGCAGTAGGTTCAATTGTTCTTTTGGCTGTTATCAACCTGGTGACTCGGGGAACACGGGCTTAGAGCACTTCTTCAGAAAAAATAAAAAAAAGAGGCTGTCTCAAAAGAGAGATAGCCTTTTTTATGCAAAAAAAGGAAAGCCGAGGCTTTCCTAATAGTTGCAAATTTCGTAATTTGCTGTGTGTTAACTAAGTCAAAAGTAGTCTTTAAA